>NZ_JABMCZ010000001.1:1516956-1820348 GCF_013186535.1 Nocardia terpenica | reverse complement strand
CGGCCAGGTGATTCGCGGCAGCTGGTACGACACCGGCAACCCGGCCGACTACCTGATCGCCCAATTCGCCTCGGCCCTGGCCCATTCCGACTACGGTCCGCTGCTGCGCGGATTGGTGAACGGGCAGTAGGCGCCTCAGTAGTTGTCGGGCGCGTTGTAGCGCATCAGGTATCGGGCCAGTTGGGCGATGTCGTGGTCGTCCCAGTCGTGTAGCCGCTCGGTGAAGGCGCCGCGGCGCGACCGCTCGGCCTCGCGGGCGACGCGTTTGCCCGCCGCGGTGGCGCGCAGAATGTGGTTGCGGCGGTTGGCCGGGTCCACCTCCTTGGCGAGATAGCCCTGCTGCTCCAGGCTCGCCACCTGGCGGCTGACCGTCGACTTGTCGAGCAGGAAGTGCTCGGCCAGTTCCGCGGCCAGGCAGCCGTCGCGGTCGATGATCAGATCGAGAATGCTCGCCGCCACCAGCGACAGCCCCGGGTGCAGTTCCGCGGCCCGGCCCCGCGCCCGCCGCGCGAACGCGGTGAGCTCGCGCTGAATGACCTGGATCGCCGCCTCGCGGCTCGGGAATGCGGGCTCCGGCTTCATAGTTGTATAGTACAACGATTGATAGTTGTATTTACCAACCTTTGGAGCGAATCCCATGGCCTTACCCCAGCTTCGGCACGTCGCGGCCCATCTGCTGACACCGCTGCTCATGTGCGTGGGCATGGCGCTGGCCTACCTCGGCGCCTTCCATCAGCCCGAGCCCCATCACCTGCAGGTGGCGATCGTCGGCGACAGCGCCCAGGTGAAGGTGCTGGCCCAGACGCTGAAGGACCGGGCGGGCGACGCGCTCGAGGTGGTCACGCTGCCCAGCCGCGACGACGCGGTGCGCCAGCTGCGCGACCGCGAGCTGGCCGGGGCCTACGTGCCCGACGCGCAGCGCCCGGAACTGCTGGTGGCCAAGGCCGGATCCGATACCACCGCGATGGCGGTGCAGGCGGTGTTCGGTCAGGTCGCGGCGCAGCAGAACGTGCCGCTGACAACCACCGACATCACCGCGCTGGCGGGCGGCGATCCGACCGGGCAGGGGCTGTTCTTCCTGCTGGTGGCGCTGAGCATCGGGTCCTACGGCAGCGTGGCCGCGATCGGCGCGGCGGGTGCGGGCATGCGCATGGGCGTGCGCGCGCTGATCGGGCTGGTGACCTCGCTGCTGGTGAGCGTGATCGGCATCGTGGTGGCCGGTCCGGTGTTCCACATCATCGACCACGATTACGCGCAGATCTGGGCGATGGGCTGGCTGTATTCGGCGGGCATCCTGATGATCGGCATCGGCCTGCACACCTTCGCGAAGCGGTGGACCACGCTGGCGCTCATGGTGCTGTTCGTCATGCTGAACTTCACCACCTCCGGCGGCATCTACCGCCCCGAGCTGCAGGGCGGTTTCTTCGGTGCGCTGCATGCCTTCTGGAACGGCGCGGGCTTCGTCGAGGGCGCGCGCAGCCTGCTCTACTTCGACGGCCGCGGCGGCTTCGACGGCCGAATCACCAGCCTCGTCCTGTGGTTCGCGACTGGCCTGATCCTGATCGCCGTCGCCGGAGCCCACGAACGCCGCCAGCCCACGATCCCCCCGCAGGCCCGCCACGCCGCAGAGGAGGAGATGGAAGAGGCGGTCGGCGTCTGACCGAGATGATCTTGTGGCCCGAATTGGCAACGCGTCGGCAAACGTTGACTCTATAGTTGACGGTTGAAGTTCTGAGCGGTACCGACTGTCCCAGCGAGAGCTGACCGGAGGCGAGTACATGGCGAGGACTATGCGCAGGATGGGCCGGGTGATGGTGGCGGCCGCGGCGGCGCTGCTGGTCGCGGGGCCGGGCATCGCGTCGGCGGAGACCGGATCGGCCGATGCCGGGAGCAGTTCCGGGTCCGGCACCGGGTTCGCCTCGGGCAGCGCCAGCGGGTCGGCGACGCTACCGGTGGCCAGCCCGCGCGCCATGGCGGCCCTCAGCATCGCCACCACCCAGACCGGCAAACCCTACGAGTGGGGCGCCACCGGCCCGAACTCCTTCGACTGTTCCGGCCTGGTGCAGTGGGCATTCCGCCAGGTCGGCATCCTGCTGCCCCGCACCACCTGGCAGCAGGCCCAAGCCGGCAGCCCGGTCCCGTTCGGCGCGATGATGCCCGGCGACGTGGTCATAGTGAACCGCGACGGCTCCCACGAGGGCATCTACACCGGCGCGGGCCAACTATTCAACGCCCATTCCCAGGGCGTCCCGGTGGGCCTCACCCCACTCTCCGAATTCCAGATCTACGCGATCCGCCGGTTCTTCTGATCCCGGCCAAGAGCGCGCCGGGATGACGGGATAGGGCACGCCGGGATGACGAGACAGGGCACGCCGGGATGACAGGAGGAGGCGCGCCGGGATGGCGGGATGGGCGCGCTCGGATCACACCTCGGTGAGGTCGTGGTCGCGGGTTTCGGGGAGGGCGAGGATGGAGAGGAGGGAGAGCAGGCCCATGGCTGCCAGGAACGGGCCGATTGCGGTGGTGCCGTGGGTTTGGGCGAGGCGGGCGACGAGGAGGGGGCCGAAGCCGCCGCCCAGGACGCCGCCGAGGTTGTAGGCGATGCCCGCGCCGGAGTAGCGCACGTCGGTGCCGAACAGTTCCGGCAGGAATGCGCCCACCGGGCCCCACACCGCGCCCATGCACACCAGCGGGCCGCAGACGGCGAGCGCGATCAGCACCGTGTTGCCGGTGTTCAGCAGCGGGAACAGCAGCAGGCCCCACACCATCCCGAGGGCGACGCCACCCAGCAGCAATCGGCGGCGGCCGATCGTGTCGGACCAGTGCGAGGCGACCAGCGTCGCCACCCCGGACAGGGTGATCGCCAGCAGCGTCAGGCCCAGCATCGTACTGCGGGGCACGCCAACGGTTTTCGTGGTGTAGGTCAGGCCGTAGGTGGAGGCGGTGAAGAACATCACGTTGAGCAGCACGATGCTGCCCGCGCCGAGCAGCAGCTGCTTCGGGTAGCGCCGCACCACCGCGGCGACCGGCACCCGGGTGGTGCGCCGCGCGGCCGACAGCGCCGCGAACGCCGGAGTCTCGGTGACCCGCAACCGCATTCGCAGCCCGAACACCACCAGCACGAACGACAGCAGGAACGGCACCCGCCAGCCCCACGTGTCGAACGACTGCTTGGGCAGCAGCTCCGACAACCCCCAGAACACCGCGATCGCCACGAAATTACCCACGGGCGAACCCATTTGCGGCGCGGCCGCGAACAACCCGCGCCTGCCCGCCGGTGCGTGCTCGGTGGACAGCAGGACCGCCCCGCCCCATTCGCCGCCCAGGCCCAGGCCCTGCAACACACGCAACAGCACCAGCAGCACCGGCGCGGCCACGCCGAGCGTCGCATACCCGGGCAGCAGGCCGATGACCGCGGTGGACAGCCCCATCAGCAGCAGCGTCGCCACCAGCGTGGTCTTGCGGCCGACGCGATCGCCGAAGTGCCCGAACACGATCGCGCCCAGCGGTCGCGCGACGAATCCGATCGCGAAGGTGGCCAGGGCCGCCAGGGTGCCCGCGGCGGGCGACAGCGTCGGGAAGAATTTCTCGTTCAGGACCAGGGCCGCGGCGGTGCTGTAGATGTAGAAGTCGTAGCACTCGATCGCGGTGCCGACGAAGGCGGCGGTGGCGATGGTCCGCCCGTCGGCGGCCGAAACGGGGCCGGACAGGGTCGGCGCGGTGTGGTTCACGAAGGTCCTCGGTGCAAGGGTCGAATCGCGGTCATCGTACGGCCCCGGCCAAAAGCATGCCGGGGCCAGATGACTGGAAAGCGCATGCCCGGGGCCAGATGACTGGAAAGCGCATGCCCGGGGCCAGATGAGGGAAAGCGACCCACCGCGCTCGGCGGGCGTAGCCAGGTGGCGTCACTGGGGTGCCACGCCCGCCGAGCGGCGGCTTGCGCTTCTCGCGACGCTCTCGCGCGGCGGGAAGATCACCGGTTGTGCAGATCACACTGCGGTGACTGCTGTAACCATAGCACTATTTACCGTTGAACAGCGGCACGTTCTGTAACGGTCCAATTTTGGTTGGGCAGCGGCCTACTTCCCCGGTGCGGCAGACCGGAGGAAGAACATGAGGTTGGCGGGCCGTTCGGCCAGCCGACGCACGAAGTAGCCGTACCACTGATCGCCGAACGGCACGTACACCCGCAGGTGCTGGCCCAGAGCGGTGAGCCGCTGCTGTTCGGCGGGGCGGATGCCGTAGAGCATCTGGAACTCGAAGTCGTCGCGGCCGCGGTGCACCGAGGTCGCCAGCAACGCCGCCGCCTCGATCATCGCCGGATCGTGCGTGGCGACCATCGGATATCCCTTGCCCTGCATGAGAATCCGCAGGCAGCGCAGGTAGGAGGCGTCCACGTCGCGCTTGCGCCGGAAGGCCACCGCCTCGGGCTCGTTGTAGGCGCCCTTGCACAGCCGGATGCGCGCGCCCTCGTCGGCGAAGGCCCGGCAGTCGTCCTCGGTGCGCCGCAGGTACGCCTGCAGCACGGTGCCGACCGTCTCGGGATGGTCGCGGCGCAGCTCCCGCACGATCGACAGCGTCGAATCGGTGGTGGTGTGGTCCTCCATGTCGAAGGTGACCCACACCCCGGCCGCCGCGGCGGCCTCGACCACGGTGCTGGCATTGCGCAGCGCCACCGCGTGCCCGTCGTTCGGCAGCGCTTGGCCGAAAGCCGAGAGTTTTACCGAGACTTCGAGGGGGCGGGGGGAGGTCCCGGCCAAAAGCATGCCGGGACCATGGGTGGACGGCACGCCGGGATCATCAGCGGGAGTGGGCAACTGGGCCAGCGCCTGGATCATTGCCGAGTACTCCCGCACCGTGGCGTCGGCCTGGGCCGGGTCGACGGTGTCCTCGCCGAGGTAGTCGATGGTGACGAAGCGGTTGTCCCGCACCAGGTCCCGCACCGCGTGCAGGGCGGCCTCGCGGGACTCCCCCGCGACGAACCGGTCCACGATGCGGCGGGTCACCGGCATCCGGGTGATGCCGCGTTCGGCGCGTGGCGAGCGGGCGGCTGCCAGCAGCGCGGGCCGCAGCGGGTTGGTCAGCACGGGGGTACTCATCACTGGACCTCGGATTCCGGTGCCTGATGCGGATATTCGTGGCTGGTGGCCGCGACGAAGGTCTCCTTGACCGACCGCGGCGAGGTCCAGCGCAGCAGGTTCAGCGGGGAGCCCGCCTTGTCGTTGGTGCCCGAGGCGCGCGAGCCGCCGAACGGCTGCTGCCCCACCACCGCGCCGGTCGGCTTGTCGTTGACGTAGAAGTTGCCCGCGGCGAAACGCAGTGCCGCACCGGCCTTGTCGATCGCCGCGCGGTCCTGCGCGATGACCGCGCCGGTGAGCCCGTAGGCGGAGCCGCCGTCCATCAGGCGCAGTGCCTCGTCGAAGGCGTGCGGGCGCGAGTCGTCGTAGACGTGCACCGACAGGATCGGGCCGAAGTACTCGGTGCGGAACGCCTCGTCGGACGGGTCGTCGCCGAGCAGCAGGGTGGGCTCGACGAAGTAGCCGACGCTGTCGTCGTAGCCGCCGCCGGCGGCGACGGTCAGGCCCGGGGTGGCCTTGGCGCGCTCGATGGCGGCGACATTGCGGTCGAACGCGCGCCGATCGATTACGGCCCCACCGAAATTGGTGAAATCGGTGACGTCGCCGTAGCGCAGCGCGCCGACGGTGTCGATGAGCTCGTCGCCGATGCGCGACCACACCGACCTCGGCACGAACGCCCGCGACGCGGCCGAGCACTTCTGGCCCTGGAACTCGAAGGCGCCGCGAATCAGCGCGGTGCTCAGCACCTTCGGATCGGCCGACGGGTGCGCCAGCACGAAGTCCTTGCCGCCGGTCTCGCCGACCAGCCGCGGATAGGTGTGGTAGCGGTCGATATTCGTGCCGACCTCGCGCCACAGGTGCTGGAAGGTGCGGGTGGAGCCGGTGAAGTGGATGCCCGCCAGGCGCGGATCGGCCAGCAGCACGTCCGACACCTCCGGCCCGTGGCCGTGGACGAGGTTGATGACGCCCGGCGGCAGTCCGGCCGCCTCCAGCAGCCGCATGGTGTGGTACGCGGCGACCGCCTGCGTCGGCGACGGCTTCCACACCACGGTGTTGCCCATGAGAGCCGGTGCGGTGGGCAGGTTCCCGGCGATGGCGGTGAAGTTGAACGGGGTGATGGCGTAGACGAAGCCCTCGAGCGGGCGGTAGTCGGTGCGGTTCCAGACGCCGGGCGAGGAGATCGGCTGCTCGGCCAGGATGGTGCGGGCGAAGTGCACATTGAAGCGCCAGAAGTCGACCAGCTCGCACGGGGCGTCGATCTCGGCCTGGTAGGCCGTCTTGGACTGGCCCAGCATCGTTGCGGCGGCGATGGTTTCGCGCCAGGGCCCGGCCAGCAGATCGGCCGCGCGCAGGAAGACCGCGGCGCGCTCGTCGAAGGGCAGCGCCCGCCACGCGGCGCCCGCCCGGACGGCGGTGTTCACCGCGTCCTGCACGTCGGAGGTCTCCGCGACGGTGAAGGCGCCCAGCACGGCCGCGTGCTTGTGCGGCTGCACGACGTCGACGCGGGCGCCGGTCCCGGCGCGATGCTCGCCGTCGATCACATGGCAGATCTCGGTCGGGTTGTCCGCCAGTTCTCCGAGCGCGGCCCGCAGGCGGGCCCGTTCGGGGCTGCCCGGCGCGTAGGAGTTGACGGGTTCGTTGGACGGTGTCGGAACCGTGGTGATCGCGTCCATACCGAGCAATAAACCCCATTTCGGACAGCGCACCGTTGTCCTACGGGACGAATTGCCACATGCTTTTTCGTCCGATTGAATGAAGAGTGTGAACCGGCTCATACCGCTGTCCGAACTGCTATCGGCGCTGACCAGCTCCGTTGTCACCCTGATCGATGCGCCCGCGGGCGAGGACGTCGTGGCCGAGTCGGTGGCGTTCATGGATGTCGACGACCTGACCATGGAGATGCCGCCCGGACGGGCGCTGCCGGAGGTGTACCTGCAGGTCGGCGTCGACGACGAGCACGCCACCCGCTGGCTGCGCGATCTCGGGCGGCGCTGTCCGACCGAACACCGGCCGCGCGTGGTGTTCTCCAAGAGCGCCGGACCGGCGCTGCGCGCGGCCGCGCACGACGCCGGTATCGCGCTGGTCGCGGTGCATCCGCACGCCCGCTGGGAGATGGTGCACGCGCTGATCGGGCGGATTACCGGGCACGGCACCGGTCCGCGGGCGACCGTCGAATCGGTCCCCGCCCTGGATTCGGATCTGTTCGGCCTGGCGCATTCGGTGGCCGAGTCGACGCGCGGGCTGGTGTCCATCGAGGACGAACAGTGGCGCGTGCTGGCCTATTCGGCCGACAGCACCACCGCCGCCGATGCGGTGCGGCGGTCGTCGGTGCTGGGCAGGCAGGGGCCGACCGGATACATGCACTGGCTGCAGCGCGAGGGCGTGTTCGACCGATTGCGCAATACCGGTGACGTGGTGGAGGTTCCGGCTCGGGCGGAGTGGGAGACGCGGCGGCGCATCGCGATCGGCATCCGCGAGCCCGGCCGCCCCGGCGGGCGGCGCTCACGCACGGTACTGGGCACGATCTGGGTGCAGGAGGCCACCGAGCCGCTCGACGCCGACAGCTCCCAGGTGCTGCGCGGCGCGGCATCCATTGCGGCCCGGGCCATCTGGCGGACCATGCAGGCCCCGACCACCGACGCCCTGCTGATCCAGCGCCTGTTCGGCGCGCACGGCGGCGATGTCGACATCCCGGCCTTCGCCGAGACATTCGGCATGGCGGCCGACGGGCGGGCGGCGGTGATCGGCTTCGCCCGGCACGCGTCGCGGGCGCCGCACGAGGAGGCGATGCGGCGGGGCATGACCACACTTCGCCTGCACGCCAGCGCCTTTCGCCAGGACTGTGTGACCACGATGATCGGCGAGCGGCTGTATGTGCTGTTCCCCGAGCATCATTCGGTGGATCGGGTGAGCTCGTGGACCCGGCAGGTGATCGGCCAGCTCGCCGACCGCTCCGGGCTGAGCCTGCGCGCGGCCATCGCCGCGCCGGTGGCCGGGCTGGCCGATGTGGCGCGCGCCCGCGCCGAGGCCGACCGGGTGCTCGACCGCACCGCGAATCTGCCCACGGCCGAGGCGGTGACGACGCTGGCGCGCTCGCGCACCACGGTGCTGCTGGCCGAGATCCTGACCTTCATCGGCGACCATCCGGAGCTGCGCGATCCGCGCCTGGACACGCTCGTCCGCTACGACGAGAAGTACTCGGCCGAGCTGCGGCTGAGCATCGAGGCGTATCTGGCGCACCGCGGCGACGTCCGCAGGGCCGCCACCGAGCTGCGCATCCACCCGAACACCCTGCGCTACCGGATCCGGCGCGCCACCCAGCTGATGGGCATCGAGCTGGACTCCGCCCCGGACCGGCTGCTGCTGGAGATCCAGCTCGCCACCCACCGCCAGCACGGCGGCGAGGCGGCGGGCTGACTGCTCACCAGGTTCCGCGGCGCATCATGTCGAGGACGAGATTCGCGATGTTCCAGGCATCGTCGCCGCCGCGGTGGTGGGTACCCTCCAGCGGCAGCCCGGTCACCTCGAGCGCCTCGGCCATGCCGAAACGCTGTGTGGTGCCCCGGGATTCGGAGAACCGGCGCTTGGCATTGGTGTGCCGGTCACCGAACGGATACGCCACACCCGTTGCGGCGCACTGGCGTTCGAACTGACGGCGATCGTAGTCGCCCCAGCTCACCCAGGGCCGCTCGGCCGCGTGGTGCACCGTGCGCAGCAACTCGCAGGCGGCAGCGAAGTCGATACCGCCCGCGACCTGCTCCGGAGTGAGCGTGGTGAGCCGGGTACAGAACTCGCTCACCGTCGACCGCTCCGGCCGCACCAGAATGCTGTGCTTGTCCACCCGCTCCAGCGTCACCGAATCCAGCACACACAGCCCGATCTCGATGATCTCGCTCGCCTGCCCGGGCGGCGTCTTCCCCTCCCAGCAGGTGGCCTCCACATCGATGACGTTGAGGTAGCGCTCGGTCATGACGCCTTGGTGACCGCGGCCCGGACACCACCGACGAGATCGGCCGCGTCGGCGCCCGCGGCGCCGAAAGTGAGCGTGGTGGCGAGGATTTCACCGGCGATCAGGTCGCGGTGGGTTTCGGCCCAGCGCGCGCGGTCGGCGGGAACCTCGAGCACCACGGTGATGCGGTCGGAGACGTCCAGGCCCAGGGACTTGCGGGTCTCCTGGAGGTCGCGGATGAGGTCGCGGGCCCAGCCCTCGGCCTCCAGTTCCTCGGTGACCTCCGAATTCAGCACCACCAGACCGGCATTGCCGGGCAGCGGGGCCGTGGACTCCGGTTCGGCGGCGACCAGGCGCTGGGTGTACTCCTCGGGCAGCAGCTCGATTCCGGCGGCGCTGACCACACCCTGCGGGCTCTCGCTCCACTCCCCGGCCTTGACCGCCTTGATCACCGTCTGCACGTCCTTACCCAGGCGCGGCCCGGCGGCGCGGGCATTGACCACCAGTTCGAAGCGGCCGTGCACGGCGACATCGGTGGTCAGGTCGACCTTCTTGACATTGACCTCGTCGGCGATCAGATCCGTGAACGGGTGCAGCCGTTCGGCATCCGGGGCGGCGATGGTCACCTCGGACAGCGGCAGCCGCACCCGCAGGTTCTGGGCCTTGCGCAGGCTCAGCACCGTCGAGCACACCTCCCGCACCTCGTCCATGGCCGACACCAGCTCCGGGTCCCTGGGCAGTTCGGTCTCGGTCGGCCAGTCGGTCAGATGCACCGACCGCCCGCCGGTGAGCCCGCGCCAGATCACCTCGGTGATCAGCGGCAGCAGCGGGGCCGCAAGCCGGGTGGTCACCTCGAGCACGGTGTGCAGGGTGTCGATCGCATCGCGATCCTCCTCCCAGAACCGCGAACGCGACCGGCGCACATACCAATTGGTGAGCGCATCGGCGAACGAGCGCAATTCGTCGCAGGCGGCGGTGACGTCGTAGGTCTCGAGCGCGTCGGTCATCACGTCGCGGGTGGCCGCCAGCTTGCTCAGGATGTAGCGGTCCAGCACGTGCTGCGAATCCGTGCGCCACTCACCGGGTTTCGACGCGTACAGCTGCAGGAAGGTCCACGCGTTCCACAGCGGCCGCAGCGCATGGCTCACGCCCTCGCGGATACCGCGTTCGGTGACGATGAGGTTACCGCCGCGAAGTACGGGCGAGGCCATGAGGAACCAGCGCATGGCGTCGGAGCCGTCGCGGTCGAAGACCTCGTTGACGTCCGGGTAGTTGCCCTTGGACTTGGACATCTTCAGGCCGTCGTCGCCGAGCACGATGCCGTGCGCCACAGCCGATTTGAAGGCCGGGCGATCGAACAGCGCGGTCGACAACACGTGCAGGTGGTAGAACCAGGCCCTGGTCTGGCCGTTGTACTCGACGATGAAATCGCCCGGGTTGTGGGCGGGAGAATCGCCGGAGCCCTCGAACCACTCCTTGTTCTCGAACGGGTAGTGCACCTGCGCATAGGGCATCGACCCGGACTCGAACCAGCAGTCCAGCACCTCCGGGGTTCGCCGCATCATCGACTTCCCGGTCGGGTCATCGGGATTCGGGCGCACCAGCTCATCGATGCCGGGCCGGTGCAGATCGGCCGGGCGCACACCGAAATCACGCTCCAGCTGGTCGAGAGAGCCGTAGACGTCGACCCGCGGATAGGCCGGGTCGTCGGAGATCCACACCGGGATCGGCGCACCCCAGTAGCGGTTTCGGCTGATGTTCCAGTCGCGCGCGTTCTCCAGCCACTTGCCGAACTGACCGTCGCGGATGTGCTCGGGAACCCAGCTGATCTGCTGGTTGAGCTCCACCATGCGATCGCGGAACCTGGTGACCGCCACGAACCAGGACGGCACCGCCATGTAGATCAGCGGCTGCCCGGAGCGCCAGCTGTGCGGGTAGGAGTGCTCGATCGTCTCGTGCCGCAACAGCTTTCCGGCCGCCTTGAGGTCCTTGATGATGACCGGGTTGGCGTCGAAGACCATCAGGCCCTCGTACGGCGGCACCATCGAGGTGAACCGGCCGCCCTGATCCAGCGGCTGCACGATCTCGATTCCGTTGGCGGAGGCGACATCCATGTCCTCCTCACCGAACGCCGGAGCGAGATGCACCACGCCGGTACCGGAGTCGGTGGTCACGTAGTCGGCGTTGAGCACCCGGTGCGCGTTCGGGTGGCCGAGGAAGAAGTCGAACGGGGGCAGGTAGCGCAGGCCCGCCAGCGCCGCGCCCGAGTGCTCGGACAGCACGGTCGGCGCCTCGCCCACTTCCCGCGCGTAGTGCGAGACTCGTTCGGCGGCCAGCACATAGCGCTTGCCGTCCTTGCCCTCGACGTGCACGTAGGTGAGGTCCGGGTGCACCGCGACAGCCAGGTTGGACGGCAGCGTCCAGGGCGTGGTGGTCCAGATGAGCGCGTTGGCGCCGTCGAGCGCGTGCAAGGGGTGGTCCTCGGGCACCTGCAGCACCATGTCCACGGTGACCGCCGGGTCCTGCCGCATCCGGTAGGAGTCGTCCATGCGCGCTTCCTGGTACGACAGCGGCGTCTGTTCGTACCAGCTGTAGGGCAGCACCCGGAACCCCTGGTAGACAAGCCCTTTGTCGTACAGCGACTTGAACGCCCACATGACCGACTCCATGAAGTCGAGGTCGAGGGTCTTGTAGTCGTTGTCGAAGTCGACCCAGCGCGCCTGACGTGTCACATAGTTGCGCCACTCATTCGTATAGCGAAGGACCGAGGATTTGCACGCGGCATTGAATTCCGCGAGGCCCATCGCGTCGATCTGTGATTTGTCCGTGATACCGAGCTGTTTCTCGGCTTCGATTTCCGCGGGCAGACCGTGCGTGTCCCAGCCGAATCGCCGCTCCACCTTCTTGCCGCGCATGGTCTGGAAACGTGGGATCAAATCCTTGACGTAACCGGTCAGCAGATGGCCGTAATGCGGCAATCCGTTGGCGAAGGGCGGTCCATCGTAGAAGACGAACTCCTCAGCGCCGGCCCGGTTCCGGATGCTGGCCCGGAAGGTGTCGTCGGCGGCCCAGTAGTCGAGTACGCGCCGCTCCAGGTCGGGGAACGACGCCCCCGCGGCGGGCCGCGCAATCGACTCCGCGCCCTCGCCGAGATCTGCTCGCGGATAGGCGTTGCGGGTGGATGTCTCGTCCGCCATGGCGGCTGCGGTCTCCTCGTGCCGGCGCACCTGTTGCAGGCGCGTAACCAGTGGCACGGGGACGACCTCGGCGCCGGTGCGCCGAAACCGCGGTACCACCCCGTTTGTCCTCCCGGCCTCGTCGTCCGTACGACGGGACTTCCGTCCGGGAAGGACCTCTCGTTGCGAGCTGTGTCGGGCTCACCCGTTCGGTTCTACTGAGCGCCGCGCGCCGTTCTTCCGAAGGCTCCCCGGTGATAGCCGGATCACTGCCGTATGTACAGGTTTGATTGTAGCCAATACGGGCAACATGATATTCGTGCCCGCTAGCGCTTGGCGTGCCGACCCGGACGCGACTGGGAGTCGTCGTCGGAGTCGCGCATGGACAGCGCACTGACCAGCAGTAGCACCGCACCGACGACACACACCACGATGCAGCCCCACGCCCAGATCACCGATCCGGTGGTCAGGGCGGTCACCAGCAGGGCAAAACCGATGGCGGCCAGGACGAGCGTCAGAACGAGCATGGTCACCCCCTACGGGCCTGGTGGCTCGACGAGACTTCCGACCACACAACTGCGCCGACCGTTCCCGCGGCACGGGAGCGGCGATCCGCGTCGGATCTACTTGCCGCCCTGGGCGAACGAGGCCGGGGCGTGGTTGTTCGCGCCACCGATCGCGTCGAAGGACTCGCCGCCGTCCACCGGCACGGCCGAACCACGATTCTCCAGCTCCTCGAGCTGCGACTCCAGGTAGGACTTCAGCCGCACCCGGTACTCGCGCTCGAAGGTCTTGAGCTGCTCGATCCGGCTCTCCAGCACGCTGCGCTGCTGGGTGATGGTGGCCATGATCTCGGTGTGCTTGCGCTCGGCGTCGGCCTGCAGGCCGTCGGCCTTCTCCTTGGCCTGGCGCAGTTGGCTGTCGGAACGGGTCTGGGCGTCGGTGAGCATGGCGTCGGACTTCTGGCGAGCCTCGGCGATCATGCTCTCGGAGCGGTTGCGGGCGTCGGAAACCAGTCGCTCGGAATTCGCTCGCGCATTGGCGAGCAGCTGCTCGGCCTCGGTCTTGGCATCGCTGGTGAGCCGGTCGGCCATTTCCTGGGCCAGGCTGAGCACCTTGGCGGCCTGTAGGTTCGCGTCGGCGGCGCCCGCGTCCTTCGGGGGGGCGGGGGGTGCGACCGGCATGGGGGCCGGGGGTGCGACCGGCGCTGGCTTCGGCGGTTCCGGTTGCGGCGGAGCCGGTTTCACGGCCTGCGGCGCGGGGCGGGCCTTCTTGGCGTCGACCAGTTCGGCATCCAGCTCAGCAACTCGCTGGCGAAGGTCGGCGTTCTCCTCGATGAGGCGTGAGAGCTCCTGTTCGACGAGGTCGAGGAAGGCGTCGACTTCGTCCTCGTTGTAGCCGCGCTTCCCGATCGGCGGTTTGCTGAACGCGACGTTGTGCACATCGGCTGGGGTCAGCGGCATGGAAGGATCCCTTCACGCTTCGTACGGAGATCTAGCGGTAGATCTTGCAAGCTATTCTTCACGGCCCATTCTGTCACACCGGGGCTACCGGCTGCCCGAGCCTGCTCACGATCGACATCAGGATGAACACGATGAAAAGCAGCACCATAATCGACAGATCCAGGCGAATTCCACCCAGGTTCACCGGAGGTATCAACCGCCTCAGAAGTTTCACGGGCGGATCGGTGATCGTGAAGATCACCTCGAGGATGACGACGACGACACCGCGGGGATGCCAGTCGCGAGCGAAGCTTCGGATGAACTCGACGATCACTCGGCTGATCAACAACAGCCAGAAGAGGAACAGGAGTACATACAGCACCTGGAACAAGGGCACCTGACCACTTTGCCTCAGAATCGGTGTCCTGCAAACTCCCCGCGCCGTCCGGTCCGGCGTGACTCCCCCCGACGGCGGCGTGTCTACCCGGTCGACCAGCACACCGCAACACCCCCGGGCATGCGTTATTTCTGGTTGTAGAAGCCGGTTTCGGCGATGCGGCGGCGCTCCTCGGCCGATACGTCGACGTCGGCCGGTGAGAGCAGGAACACCTTGGTCGCGACCTTGTCGAACGAACCACGCAGTGCGAACGCGAGTCCCGCGGCGAAGTCGACGAGGCGGCGGGCGTCGGCGTTGCTCATCTCGACCAGGTCCATGATCACCGGCGTGCCGTCGCGGAACCGCTCACCGATGATGGCGGCCTCGGCGTAGGTGCGCGGGCGCAGCGTGGTGATCTTGGACAAGGGGCCTCCGTCCTCGAAGACCGGCGTGCGGCGCGGCGCCGGCTCGAAACGGGCCCGCTCCTCCATCCGTCGCTCTTCCATCCTCCGCTCGACCTCGGGGTCGACCGCCAGCGCGCCGTGGGTGGTGCCGCGCACCATGGGGGCGCCGCCGAACGGGGCGTCCGCGCCCGACCGGCCGCGCGAGGGCGCGGACTCGATGCGGGTGGGGCGGCGCGACGCCTCGTAACGGTCCTCGCCATAGGGCTCGTCGGCGTAGTCGTCGCGCCGGGCAACGGTGTAACCGGGCTGGTAGGGGGCCTTGTACGCGGGCTCGGGGTAGCCGGGCTCGTCGGCGTACCGGTCGTCGGCGAAGCGGGCGCGACCGGGAGCGTCGTAGCGGGGTTCGGCATAGTCGCGCGGGCGACGCGGACCACGTTCCTCGGCACCCCGCGCACCGCGGTCGTCGACGTAGTCGTCCTCGTAGTCCTCGAGCGGAACCATGCCGAAGTACGCCTTGAACCTATGCAGCGTGCTCATGCCTCCACCTCGCTGGCGCTCGGCTCCAGCACGAGCACGCTCGTGGCTGCGCCTTTTTTCCGCTCGCTGCGCTCGCTCATCCTGGTCGACCTTCCTACGGCACCCGGCTGGCCTGGGGTGTTGAAGTCCTGCTCAGTCCTCGTCCGCCACAAGCATATGTTTCGAATGTGACTGATGAGGTTTGTTTGCTATCCCGAGGTTATCGGTCGAGCGCCCATCAAGGCGGTACCGACACGCACGCAGGTGGAACCGTGTCGGATCGCGGCCTCCAGATCTCCCGACATGCCGGCCGACAGCTCGGTCGCCTCGGCGTGTCGGGTGAGCAGGTCGGCGTGCAGATCGGCCAGTCGCGCGAACTCGGGCTCGGGGTCGCGGTCCAGCGGCGGGATCGCCATCAGGCCCGCCAGCTGCAGGTTCTCCGCGCGCGCCACCAGATCGGCGAGGGCGGGCAGATCGGCGGGCGCGACACCGCCGCGGCTCGGGTCGCTGTCCAGGCTGACCTGGAGCAACACCCGTAGCGGAGCCTCCCGCTGCCCGGCCTGCAGGGCCAGCCCGGCGGCGGCGTCGAGGGTGGTTGCCAAGCGGTCGCTGTCGACCGAGTAGACGGTATGCGCCCAGCGCGCGACCGATTTGGCCTTGTTGCGCTGCAGCCGCCCGATCATGTGCCAGCGTATTTGGGACAGGTGTCCCAAAGAGGCCACCTTCGCCGCGGCCTCCTGCTCGCGCGATTCGCCGAAGTCGCGCCGACCCAGCCGGTAGAGGATTTCGATGTCCGAAGCCGGAAAGAACTTCGTGACCGGAAGCAATCGGACCCCGCCCGGATCGCGGCCCGCGGCGCGGCAGGCGGCGTCGATGCGCGCCGACAGGTCGGCCAGGGCGCGGGACAGGTCGGCCGCGCGGGTGGACTGCGCGGCGGCGGTGCCGGATTCGGCGGTCATGAACGATCTCCCTGCATTGCGAAACGAATCACTGTGCGGCCGACTCGGATTCCATCCAGATGACACCGGCGAGGCGGCCGGTGGGCGCGCCGCGGCGGTGGCTGAACAGCGTCGCGTCCTCGATCGTGCAGCGTGGGTCGACGGCGACCGCGCCGACGCCCGCCGCCTCCAGCTGCCGGCGGATACCGGCGCGCAGGTCCAGGCCCGGGGTGCCCGCGGCGGTGGTGGTGGCGCTGCCGGGCAGGTGGGCCTCCACATCGGCGCGCATGGCGGCGGGCACCTCGTACCGGCGGCCGCTCGCGGCCGGGCCGAGGAAGGCCCCGATGCGCTCGGGTCGCGCGCCCAGCGACAGCATGGCCTCCAGCACGCGCGGCACGATGCCGATGCGCGCGCCCACCCGCCCGGCGTGCACGGCCGCGATCACCCCGGCCTCGTCGTCGGACAGCAGGATCGGCACGCAGTCGGCGGTCAGCACCACCAGCGCCAGGCCCGGCACGGTGGTGACCAGCGCGTCGGTCACCGGAACCGGTTCCGCGCGCGGCCCGTCCACGATCTCGACGGCGCGGCCGTGCACCTGCTCCATCCAGACCAGCCGCTCCGGCGCCAGGCCGATCCCCTCGGCCAGCCGTATTCTGTTGCGCCGCACCGCCTCCGGGTCGTCACCGACGTGATCGCCCAGGTTGAACGAGTCGTAGGGGGCGCGGGAGAACCCGCCCGCCCGTGTCGTCGTCACACGTCTGGTCCGAACTACGGTCGCTGTCATACTCACGAGGTTAATAGCCACGTGACCTGTCCCTATGATCCCGGCATGCTTTTGGCCGGGATCTCACCAGCGGATCCCGGCCAAAAGCGCGCCGGGATCATGGGCGTGGACACGCCGGGAACGGGCGTGTCCACGCCGGGGTGAAACTCAGCGCCGCATGAACGAGGGGACGTCGACGTCGTCGTCGGTGTCCTCGTCGGGGGGCTGGATGTGGGTGCGGTTGTTCTGGCTGACGGTGGGCTCGGAGGCCGGGCGGGTGGGCTCGTAGGACGGGGCCGGGCCGCGCGAGACCGGGGCGGACGGCGCCGGGGCCGGGTCCGGGGCGGCGCGGGAACCACCGAAATCGCCGGTGCCGGAACGGGCCTGGCCCTGGCCGACCTCCCCGGCGCGCGCGGTGCCGATGGTGGCGCGGCCCGTGGTGTCGATGCGCCGGGCCGGGGTGCCGCCGTCGAAACCGGCCGCGATCACCGTGACGCGCACCTCGTCGCCGAGCGAGTCGTCGATCACCGTGCCGAAGATGATGTTCGCCTCGATGTGCGCGGCCTCCTGCACCAGCGACGCGGCCTCGTTGATCTCGAACAGTCCCAGATCCGAGCCGCCCGCGATGGATAGCAGCACACCGTGGGCGCCGTCCATGGACGCTTCCAGTAGTGGCGAGTTGATCGCCGCCTCGGCGGCCTTGACCGAGCGGCCCTCGCCGCGGGAGGAGCCGATGCCCATCAGCGCCGAGCCCGCGCCGGACATGACGCTCTTGACGTCGGCGAAGTCGACGTTGATCAGGCCGGGCGTGGTGATCAGGTCGGTAATGCCCTGAACACCGTTGAGCAGCACCTCGTCCGCGGAGCGGAAGGCGTCCATCAGGCTCACGGCGGCGTCGCCGAGCTGCAGCAGCCGGTCGTTGGGAATCACGATCAGGGTGTCGCAGGACTCGCGCAGCGCCTGGATCCCGGCCTCGGCCTGGTTGCTGCGGCGCTTGCCCTCGAACGAGAACGGCCTCGTCACCACGCCGATGGTCAGCGCGCCGAGCTTGCGGGCGATACCGGCCACGACCGGGGCGCCACCGGTGCCGGTGCCACCGCCCTCGCCCGCGGTGACGAAGACCATGTCGGCGCCCTTGAGCACCTCCTCGATCTCGTCCTTGTGGTCTTCGGCGGCGCGGCGGCCGACCTCGGGATCGGCGCCGGCGCCCAGGCCACGGGTGAGTTCACGACCGACGTCGAGCTTGACGTCCGCATCACTCATCAGCAGCGCCTGCGCGTCGGTATTGACCGCGATGAACTCGACTCCCTTGAGTCCCTGTTCGATCATCCGGTTGACGGCGTTCACGCCGCCGCCGCCGATACCGACGACCTTGATCACTGCAAGGTAGTTGTGCGGGGGCGTCATGGGCTCTCGCCTTCCTTCGATCCAAAGCCTGTCGTTTGCGGATTCTCGGCAGGACGCCGTCCGGTATTCGGTGCGGGCCGGGCCGGGCTTTCGTCCGGGCAAACCCTCAACCTCAACCATAGGGTCAGCGTTATGTCAAGTATCCGACTGTTGCGGAACGCTATTCGCACCCGCCTCAATACGCGCGCAGGCGCGCCGAAACGAGCGTCAGAATCTTGTGTGATCCGTCTCGTCCGAGCCCGCCCCGCATCGTATCGCGAACGGTTGCCCCCGATACCGGGAATCGTTCCCTGCGGCCGAGAGGTTTCGGATCGTGCTCGGGGCACTCACCGAAAACCGCGTAGGCACAACGGTATCCCCTACTTTACCGTCACCAGTTCAGGACTCGAAATGTCGAATACCGTTCCGGGACGGCTGAGTACGGGCAGCACCACCGCCGCCTTGCGTTCGGAGTCGGCCGGACCGCCCCACAGCACGGTGCGCCCGTCCCGCAGATTCAGCCCGATGTCCGAAACCGACCGGGCCACAACCTCTCCCACCTGGGCACGCAGCGCGGGCGGCGCCGCCGCGAGCACCGCCACGGCGGCCCGAGTGACCGGGTCGCTACCGCCGGGATGATCGGTGGTGAGCTTCGGGGTGCCGGGCGGCGGCGGCTCGATGGCGAACTCCACGCCCTCGGCGTCGAGCAGGTGCGGCCCCTCCGGGCTGTCGAAGAACAGGGCCGCGGTGCGCTCGTCCACGGTGACCCGCACGGTGGACGGGAACACCCGCTGCACCCGGGCCGAGCGCACCTTGGGCAGCGCCGCGACCCGGCGCGCGATGGCGTCGGTGTCGATGCGCAGGATGGATTCGCCCTCGGGGATCTCCAGTACCCGGCGCACCTGCTGCTCGGGCACCGCGCCCAGGCCCTCGACGCGCACCGTGCGAACCGACAGCACCGGGGTGAACCAGGCGACGGCGGCGAGCACGATCAGCGCGACGACCCCTGCGCCGCCCCACAGCAGCCATCGGCGCGGCGGCACCCACCGCACCCCGAGGCGGCGCACCCGGCGGGTCCGCGCCTCGGCGGCCGGGCGGGTGCGCCGGGTGCGAGTGCCGCGCGTGCCGGTCATCGCGGGCTCACCGTCCCGCCGGTGGCCGCACCCGCAGTCCGTCGAGAATCTGGCCGCCGAGCATGGTGACATCGCCCGCGCCCATGGTGATCACGACGTCGCCGGGCCGGGCCAGCCCGGCCACCTGGCGACCCACCCGCGACATGTCCGGCTGGTAGTGCACGGGCCGGGTGACCGACTGCGCCACCAGCGCGCCGTTCACGCCCGGCAGCGGCTTCTCCCGCGCGCCGTACACGTCGAGCACCACCACCTCGTCGGCCAGGTCCAGCGCCGCGCCGAAGTCGGCGGCGAAAGTGGCTGTGCGGCTGTACAAGTGGGGCTGGAACACGACGATCACCCGGCCCTGTCGCGAGCGCGCGCCGTCGGCGGCCTCCTGCCGGACCAGCTGCGCCGCCGCGCCGAGCACCGCGCGCACCTCGGTCGGGTGGTGGGCGTAGTCGTCGAAGACCCGCACGCCGTTCTCCCGGCCGACGAACTGGAAGCGCCGGTGCACCCCGCCGAAACCCTCCAGGCCCTGCAGGATTTCGTTGGTGTCGGCCCCGGCGGCGCGGGCGGCCAGCAGCGCGCCCAGCGCATTGAGGGCCATGTGCTGGCCGGGCACGGCCAGCCGCAGCGTGCGCGGGGCGGGCTCGTCGGCGAGCCGGAACGTCGCCACGCCACCGACATCGCGCGGCTCCCACGCCAGCAGCCGCACCCCGACCGGCACCGGCGCGTCGGCGAGATCGCCGCAGCCGTAACCCGATACCCGGATGTCGAGCTCGCCCGCGGCGATCCGGGCGGCCACCCGCCGCGCCAGCGCGTGCGATCCGGGGTCGTCCAGGCACACCACCAGCAGGCCGCCGGGGGTCAGCCGCGCCACGAAATCGTCGAACACCTGCACGTACGCCTCGTCGGTGCCGAAGAAGTCCAGGTGATCGGATTCGATGTTGGTGACCACCGCGACGTCCGGATCGTATTGCAGCAGTGAGCCGTCCGACTCGTCGGCCTCGGCGACGAAGAAGCCGCCGGTGCCGTGGTGGGCGTTGGTGCCCGCCTCGTTGAGCTCGCCGCCGACCGCGAACGACGGGTCGAATCCGCAGTGCTGCAGCGACACCACCAGCATCGAGGTGGTGGAGGTCTTGCCGTGCGTGCCCGACACCAGCAGCGTGCGGTGGCCGTGCATGAGCTCGGCGAGCACGGCCGGGCGCAGCAGCACCGGCACACCGCGCCGCTTCGCCTCCACCAGTTCGGGATTGGTCTTCGGGATGGCGGCGTAGGTGGTGACCACCGCGGTCGGGCCGCCGGGCAGCAGGTCCAGAGCGCCCGCGTCGTGCCCGATCCGCACCTGCGCGCCGCGCGCCCGCAGCGCCCGCACGCTGCGGCTCTCCTTGGCGTCCGAACCGGACACCGCGCCGCCGCGCGAGAGCAGGATGCGCGCGATACCGGACATCCCGGCCCCGCCGATGCCGACCATGTGCACCCGCTGCAGCAGCGGGGGCAGATCGGCGGGTGCGACCTCCGCCGTTTCCTTGTTCTCGGTCACCGGCCGGCCACCTCCACCACGATCCGCGCCACCGCGTCGGCGGCATCGCGATGCCCGGCCCCGGCGGCCGCCGACGCCATGGCCGACAGCCGCGCCGGATCGGTGAGCAGCGCGATCACCTCATCGATCACATATTTTCCCGTGAGCTCCGCGTCGGGCACGATTCTGCCACCGCCGCGGGCGACGATCGGGCGGGCGTTGAGCTCCTGCTCGCCGTTGCCGTGCGGCAGCGGCACATAGAACGCGGGCAGGCCGACCGCCGACACCTCGGCCACGGTCATGGCGCCGGACCGGCACACCGCCGCGTCGGCGGCCGCGTAGGCCAGATCCATGCGCGACAGATACGGCACGGCAACGTATTTCGCGTCGCCGTTGGGGTCGACGCCGGTGATGTCGAGGGTGTTCTTGGGCCCGTGCGCGTGCAGCACCGAGATCCCGGCCGCCGTCAGCTGCGCCGCGGCGGCCGATACCGCCTCGTTGAGCCGACGCGCGCCCTGCGACCCGCCGAACACCAGCAGCACCGGGCCCTGCGCGGGCAGCCCGAAGTGCGCACGGGCCTGCGCCCGCAGCCCCGCCCGGTCCAGGGTGGAGATGGACTCGCGGACCGGGATGCCGACGATCTCGGCCTCGGCGTGCCCGGCGGCGTGCACACCGGAGCCCGGCACCGCCGCCAGCACCCGCGCGGCGCGGCGCGCGCCGACCTTGTTCGCGATGCCCGCCTTCACATTCGCCTCGTGCACCACCACCGGCACCCGCCGACGCCGCGGGCCGCCCGCCGCCAGATACGCGGGCAGCGCCACGTAACCGCCGAAGCCCACGATCACATCGGCCTCGACCGCCTCGATCACCGCGCGGGTGCGGGAGACCGCGGCCCAGACCCGGCCGGGCAGCCGCAGCAGGTCGGCGGTCGGCTTGCGCGGCAACGGGACCGGCGGGATCAGCTCCAGCGGGTAGCCGCGATCGGGCACCAGCGTGGTCTCCAGGCCCCGCTGGGTGCCCAGCGCGGTGATCCGGATCGAGGGGTCCAGTCGGCGTAGCGCGTCGGCGACCGCCATGGCGGGTTCGATGTGGCCGGCGGTCCCGCCGCCCGCGACGAGGACCGAAAGCGTCCGTCCCTCAGCCCGTTCCAGCGCGGCCCCGGGCCTGACGCTCCCGCCGGTTGTCACCTCGGTTTACCTCGTTCTCTCGCATGTGTCATCGGATAGCTGGGCTCCCATGCCCGCGTGGTCCGCCACGACTTGGTGCTGCGGCTCTCACCGCGACCGTAGTCGTCGGATCCTCGTGCGCCCCGGCGCTCCACGGTATTCGCGGCCCGCCGTGCGGAATCCGAATCTATCGAGCGGCGCGGTGCGCTGTCGCCACCACCCCGCCGACCGCTCGGCGGCAACTCCCGGCGCGACGGCGCGGCGCGTAATCCGCCGCGGGCGCGGGCCGGGGCGTGCGCCTCCGGCTTGGGCAGCCGCAGCAACCGGCTCAGGCGTCCGTCCTGGCCCGCGTGCAGCGCCGCGACGGCCTCGGGTTCGTGCCGGGCCGCGTTGGCGATGATGCCGAACATCAGCAGCGTGATGGCCAGCGACGACCCGCCCGCCGACACCAGCGGCAGCTGCAGGCCGGTCACCGGCAGCAGGTTCACCACGTAGCCGATATTGATCAGCGCCTGCCCGGTGATCCAGGTGGTCGCGGTCGCGGTGAGCAGCCGCAGGAACGGATCCACCGAGCGGCTGGCGATCCGCAGGCCGGTGTAGACGAACAGCGCGAACAGGCCGAGCACCAGCGCGCAGCCCAGAAAGCCCAGTTCCTCGCCGATGATGGCGAAGATGAAGTCGTTGTGCGCGTTGGGCAGATAGCTCCACTTGGCGCGGCTCTGCCCCAGCCCGCGGCCCCAGATGCCGCCGTCGGCGAGCGAGAACATCGCCTGCCGCGCCTGGTATCCGATGCCCTGCGGGTCCTGGTCCGGGTTGAAGAACGCGCGCATGCGGTCGGTGCGGTAGCCCTTCGTCAGCGCCAGCACGAGGGCCGCCATCGCGCCCGAGACGCCGATGGTGATGAACAGCCGCGCCGGGAGCCCGCCGAACCAGAGCAGCGCGGCCAGGATGATGCCGACCGCGATCGTGGTGGACAGGTTCGGCTCCAGCACGATGAGCAGACACACCAGCAGGCCCGCGGGCACCAGCGGCAGCAGAATGTCTTTGTAGCCGGCCTTTTCGGCGCGGCGCGCGGCGAGCAGGTGTGCGCCCCACACGATCAGCGTCACCTTGACCATCTCCGACGGCTGCACCGACACGAAGCCCAGGTTGAACCAGCGCCGCGACCCCTGCACCATCGAGCCGATGCCCGGGATCAGCACCAGCACCAGCAGCAGCACCGACACCGCGAACACCGGGAACGACAGCCGCCGCATCACCCGCAGCGGAATCCGCAGCGCCACATAGAACAGCACCGCCCCCAGCGCGGCGAACAGCGCCTGCTGCGCGAACAGCGAATACGCCGAGCCGTCGGCCGTGTACGCCTCGACGCTGGAGGCTGACAGCACCATCACCAGGCCGAGCACGGTGAGCAGGGTGGCGATGGTGACGATCAGATGGAAGGAGGCCAGCGGGCGTGCCAGCCAGGCACCGAACCAGGTCCCGGAGAATCTGCGCGCCCGCCGCTCGGTCACTGCTGGCTCCCGATGTCTTCCTCGTCGAGCGCCTGCACCGCCGCGACGAAGCTGCGGCCGCGGTGGGTGTAGTCGGCGAACATGTCCAGGGAGGCGGCGGACGGCGCCAGCAGCACCGTGTCGCCGCGCCGGGCGTACCCGGCGGCGATGCGGACCGCGCGGGCCATCACCGCGTCCGCACTGTCGATTTCGGACGTCAGTTCCGCACCCATCCCAGCATCGTCACCCGAACCGAGCTCGACGACGGGGATATCGGGTGCGTGTCGCGCCAACACGGCGGCGAACACGGCGGCGTCCTCCCCGAGCAGCACGGCCGCGACGAACCGGTCCGCGACCTCCTCGATGAGGTCCTCGATGTGCGCGCCCTTGAGCTGACCACCGGCGATCCAGACCACCTGCTGGCGGGCCAGGATCGAGGAGCGGGCCGCGTGCGGATTGGTGGCCTTGGAGTCGTCGACGAACTCCACGCCCGCCAGCTCGCGCACGAAGGCCGCCCGGTGCGGGCCGACCTTGTGCTCCTGCAGGCCCTCCTTGACGAATTGCGGTGCCACGTCGATGGATCGGGTCAGCGCGGCGGCGGCCAGCGCGTCGGCCACCCCGGCCGGGCCGGGCGGGCTGATATCGCCCACCTCGGCGAGGATGGCGGCCTTGGTGAACGCGCGGTCGAGCAGTTTGCCGTCCACCACGCCGAGCTCGCCGTCGGCGGGCACGCCGACGCGGAAGCCGACGGTGCGGCGCGCCTTGGACTTTCGCGCCAGCGCGGCGGCCACCGGATCGTCCAGGCCGACGACCCCGACCCGGCCCGTCAGCGCGCGCGCCTTGGCCGCGGCGTAGGCGTCCAGGCCGCCGTGCCAATCCAGGTGATCCTCGGCCACATTCAGCACCACCCCGGCCTCCGGGCGCACCGACGGCGCCCAGTGCAGCTGGAACGACGACAGCTCGACGGCCAGGATCTGCGGACCCGGGTTGCGCCGCAACGCATCCAGGATCGGTAAACCGATATTGCCGCACGCGACGCTGGCGATGCCGGCCGCCCGCAGGATGGCGTGCGTCATCTGGGTGGTGGTGGTCTTGCCGTTGGTACCGGTGATCACCAGCCACTTGCGCACCGGCCCGTACAGCCGGGCCTGATCCACCCACCAGGCGAATTCGACGTCGCCCCAGACCGGGATGCCCTCGGTGACCGCCGAGACCAGCACCGGCGAATCCGGCCGCCAGCCCGGGCTGGTGATCACCAGCGCGAAGCGGTCCAGCGCGCCGGGCGCGAGCAGTTCGTCCCCGGCGGCGGTGGCCAGTCCGAGTTCGGCGGCCTCGGCGAGCGCCTTCTCCCCCCCGTCGGTCACCACCGGGCGGGCGCCGATGTCGCGCAGCGGCTCGATCAACGAGCGCCCCGATACGCCCCATCCGGCGACGAGAACGTCGCGGCCACGCAGAAATTCGAGCATGGGCCCCGGTGAACGCAGGGCCCGCGGAGTGTGTTCGACCATTGCTGCTTATCCGACCTGAGAGAGGTATTCGCTGTAGAACAGGCCCAGTCCGACCGCCGAGGCGATGCCCGCCAGCAGCCAGAACCGGATGATCACCGTGGTTTCGGCCCATTTGCTGAGTTCGAAATGATGATGGAAGGGCGCCATCTTGAACAACCGGTTGCGGGTGGTGCGGAAGACCGCGACCTGCAACACCACCGACGCCGCCTCGGCGACGAACAGCGCGCCGATCACGACCATCAGCAGTTCGGTGCGGGTGGTGATGGACAGCCCGGCCAGCAGGCCGCCCAGGGCCAGCGAGCCGGTGTCGCCCATGAAGATCTTCGCGGGAGCCGCGTTCCACCACAGGAATCCGACGCAGGCGGCGGCCCCGGCGGCGCACACCAGCGCCAGGTCCAGCGGGTCGCGCACGTTGTAGCAGCCGGCCTCGGCCTTGACCTCGCAGGCGTGGTAGTACTGCCAGAAGGTGATGATCACGTAGGCGCCCAGCACCAGGCTCATCGAGCCGGCGGCCAGGCCGTCCAGGCCGTCGGTCAGGTTGACCGCGTTCGACCAGGCGACCACCAGCAGGCAGACGAACGCCAGGAAGATGATCACGCTCATCGACACCGTGTTGATGTCGCGCACGTAGGACAGGTGGCGGCTGGCGGGGGTGCGCTGGCCCGCGCCGGGGAAGCGGAGCGCGAGCACGCCGAACACGATTGCGGCGGTGAGCTGTCCGATGTACTTCCCGGCGGCGGTCAGGCCCAGGTTGCGCTGCTTGCGGATCTTGATGAAGTCGTCGGTGAAGCCGACCGCGCCGAGCGCGGTGGCCAGGGCCAGCACCAGCAGCGCCGACGCCGACGGTCCCTCGGCCCGGTAGCCGATACCGATCAGGTGCGAGCCCCAGTATCCGGCCCACATGCCGATCAGGATCGCGACGCCGCCCATGGTGGGCGTGCCGCGCTTGGCCTTGTGGCTCTCCGGGCCGTCGATCCGGATCTCCTGGCCGAAGCCGCGTTTGGCGAACATTCGGATCAGCAGCGGGGTCAACAGGATCGACACCGCCAGCGCGATCCCCGCCGCGAACAGTATCTGTCTCATCTCGCCGCCTCCCGGGCTTGCGTCAGGTGCTGGGCGACCGCCCACAGGCCGATCGAGTTCGACGCCTTGACCAGCACCACGTCACCCGCGCCGAGTTCCGCGTCCAGCACCGCGATCGCGGACTCCATATCGGGCACCAGCAGGGACTCCTCGCCCCACGAGCCTTCCATCACCGCGCCCTGGTGCATCGCGCGGGCCGGGCGGCCGGTGCCGACGACGATCAGCCGATCGACGTCCAGCCGGACCGCGAGGCGGCCGATCCGATCGTGTTCGAGCACCGATTCCGCACCCAGCTCGGCCATTTCGCCGAGCACCGCCCAGCTGCGGCGGGGCTCGTCGCCGGCTCGCGACATCGTCACCAACGCCTTGAGCGCCGCCCGCACCGAGTCGGGATTGGCGTTGTAGGAGTCGTTGACGACGGTGACGCCGTCGGCGCGGGTGCGCACATCCATGCGGTGCGCCGACGCCACCCGGGCGTCGGACAGGGCGGCGGCCACGGTCTCGAGGTCCGCGCCGCACTCCAGCGCAACCGCGGCGGCGGACAGGGCGTTGCCGACCTGGTGCTCGCCGTGCACCGCGAGCCGCACGTCCGCCCGGGAACCGTTGGCGTGCAGGGTGAATCGGGCGCGCGCGGTCTCGTCGAGCCGAATGTCGGTGGCGCGCAGGTCCGCTCCCTCCGACAGGCCGACGGTCACCACGCGGGCGCGGGTCCGGTCCGCCATGGCGGCCACCCGATCGTCGTCGGCATTGAGCACGGCCAGCCCCGTCGGCGGAAGCGCCTCCACCAGTTCACCTTTGGCCCGCGCAATGGCATCCCGACCACCGAACTCCCCGAGATGCGCGGTGCCCACATTCAACACCACACCGATACTCGGCGGCGCGATCTCGGTAAGCGCCCGAATATGCCCCGGCCCCCGCGCCGACAGCTCCAACACCAGAAACCGCGTCTCGGCATTCGCCCGCAACGCCGTCCACGGATGCCCGACCTCATTGTTGAACGACCCCGGCGGCGCAACCACCGCCCCCAACGGAGCCAACACCCCCGCCAGCAAATCCTTCGTAGAAGTCTTCCCCGACGACCCGGTAACCCCGATAACAGTCAGCCCATGCTCGCCCACCAGCCGATCCACCACGGCCCGAGCCAATCTCGCCAACGCCCCCAAAACAGCCGCCCCCGACCCATCCTTGTCATGCGCCAGCGCATACGCCGTACCAGCAGCCGGAGCCTCACCACTCCCCCCGGCAAGCGCATCTCCACTACACCCGGCAAGCGCGTCTCCCTTTCCCCCGGCGTGCTTTTCGCCGGGGGCCACCACGATTGCGGGGACGCCTATGGGGCGGGCGGATAGGGCTGCTACGGCTCCGGCGGCTATTGCGGCGGGGGCGTAGTCGTGGCCGTCGACGTGTTCGCCGGGGAGGGCCAGGAACAGGTCGCCGGGATTGATTCGGCGCGAATCGAATTCGACCGCGCCGGTCACCGTCACCGCGGGGTCGGGTACGTCGTGCAGCGTTCCGCCGACGACGTCCGCGATCTCCCGCAGGGTCATCTCGATCATGAAAGCGTCAGGTCCTTCGTTTTTCGAGAGAGGGCCTCCGCCAGCACCTCGCGGTCGTCGAACGGATACTTCACACCCGCAATCTCCTGCCCGGTCTCGTGTCCCTTGCCCGCGACGAGCACCGCGTCGCCGGGGCGCGCCCAGTCGACGGCGGCGGCGACGGCGGCGGCGCGGTCACCGATCTCGACGACCTCGCCGCGCTCGGTCTCCGCGATGCCCAGCGCGCCGGCGTGCACGGCCGCCCGGATGGCGGCCGGATCCTCGCTGCGCGGATTGTCGTCGGTGATGACGAGCAGGTCGGCGCCGCGGGCCGCGGTCGCGCCCATCAGCGGCCGCTTGCCGGGGTCGCGGTCGCCGCCCGCGCCGACCACCACGGCCAGCCGCCCGCCCGAGGTCTTCAGGTATTCGCGCAGCGTCGCGATCACCGATTCGATCGCGGCGGGCTTGTGCGCGTAGTCCACCACCGCCAGGAAGTCCTGGCCGCGGTCCACCCGCTGCATCCGGCCCGGCACGTCCACGTGCGCGAGCGCGGCGGCCGCCACGGTGGCGTCCACGCCCGCGGCCGCGCACACCGCGATCGCGAGCAGGCCGTTGGCGACGTTGTAGCGACCCGGAAGACGCAGCCGCACATCGGTTTTCACCCCCGGACCGGTGGCGGTGAACTCCTGCTCGCCGCCGCGCACCGCGGTCAGCCCGTCGACGGTCCAGTCCGCGGCGGCCTCGCCGGTCGGGCTCGGATTCGTCGCCACCGTCACGATATTCGTGCGGCCGCCCACCTCGCGGGCCAGGCGCCGCCCCCAGGCGTCGTCGACGCAGACGATGCTGCGCCGCGCCGCCACCGGCGATTCCGGCTCGAACAGCCGACGCTTGGCGGCGAAGTAGTCCTCGAAATCGGCATGGAAATCGAGGTGGTCCTGGGACAGATTGGTGAACGCGCCGACCGCGAACCGCACCCCGTCGACCCGGCCCAGCGCCAGCGCGTGGCTGGACACCTCCATCACGACCGCCTCGACGCCCCGCTCGACCATGAGCGCGAACATCGCGTGCAGCTGCGGGGCCTCCGGCGTGGTGAGCGCGCTCGGCACCCGCTGCCCGCCGATCCGGGTCTCGATGGTGCCGACCAGCGCGGTCGACAGCCCGGCCGCCACCAGACCCGCCTCGACGAGGTAGGCGGTGGTGGTCTTGCCGGAGGTGCCGGTGATCCCGATGACCTGGAGTCGCTGGGAGGGGTTGCCGTACACCGCGGCCGACACCTCGCCGAGCACCGCGCGCGGATCGTCGTGCACGAGTACCGGAACGGACACCGCGCCGATCAGTTCGGCGCCGGCCGGATCGGTGAGCACCGCGACCGCGCCACGCGCGATCGCGTCGCGGGCGAACCGGGCGCCGTGGGCTCGGGCGCCGGCGAGACCGGCGAACAGATCGCCCGGCTGCACGGCGTCGGAACGCTGTTCGATCCCGGTGAGTACGACATCGTCGAGGTCGCCGCCGTTCGGGCGCGCGCCCGTCAGCTCGACGACCGTACGCAGTGCTGTCGACGGCGGCGTGGCCGGACGCAGCACCTGCGGGCTGGGCGGCACGGGCACGAAGCTCCTCTCGGGTTTGGGAACGGTCCTGCTGGGCAATCCGGCTGGAACGGATGCGGATCGACGAGTCAGGTTACCGACGATCGATCACGGCCCGGCAACGCGGCTCGATATTGCCGCCGCCCGCGCCGATCCGCCCCGCGGCCGCCGCATCTCAGTCGGCCTGCAGGACCAGCCGCTTCGCGGGCGGCGAGGGCGGAATCCGGTCGCGCTGCAGGGCCCACGAGGCGATGCTGTGGAACAGGGGTGCCGCCGACTGCCCGCCGCTGCCGTCGGAGCTGCGCACCGGCGCGTCCATCATGATGCCGACGACGTAACGGGGGTTGTCGGCGGGCGCGATGCCCGCGAACGTGATCCAGTACCGATCGTTGGAGTAGCAGCGGCACTTCTGATCGATCTGCTGCGCGGTGCCGGTCTTGCCCGCGATCTGATAGCCCTCGATGGCCGCCGGGGTGCCGGTGCCGGTCTGCGCGGAACTGGTCGGATCCTTCTGCACCACGGCCTGGAACATGCCGCGCAGCGTGCGCGCGGTCTGCGGGCTCACCACCCGCACGCCGTCCGGTTGCGGTTCGGTGGTGCGGGCGCCGTCGGGGGCCACGGTGTCCTTGATGATGCGCGGCGGTACCCGCACACCGTCGTTGGCGATCGCCTGGTACATTCCCGTCATCTGCAGCAGGGTCATCGAAAGACCCTGGCCGATGGGGAGATTCGCGAAGGTGGAGCCCGACCACTGGTCCCGCGGCGGCACCACGCCCGCGCTCTCGCCGGGCAGTCCGACGCCGGTGCGCTGGCCGAGGCCGAAGCGCTTGAGCATGTCGGCGTAGCGGTCCTCGCCGACGCGCTGGGCCAGCATCAGGGTGCCCACGTTGGAGGAGTGACCGAATATGCCGGTGGTGGTGTAGGGTTCGACGCCGTGCACCCAGGCGTCGCTGACGTCGACGCCGCCCATGTGGATGCTGCCCGGCACCTGCAGCACCTCCTGCGGGTTGGTGAGCCCGTATTCGATGGCCGCGGAGGCGGTTACGATCTTGTTCACCGAGCCCGGCTCGAAGACGTCGCTGACCGTCGGGTTGCCCATCCCGTTGGGATCCCAGTACTGCGCCGACAGTTGGGGATTGAAGGTGTTGTCGTTGGCCATGGCCAGCACCTGCGCGGTGTGCGCGTCCAGCACCACGGCCGACACGCTCTGCGCGCCGGACATGTCCTTGGCCTGCTGCACCTGCTGCTGCACGTAGTACTGCAGATCGGAGTCCAGGGTGAGCTCGACCTGCGAGCCGTTGACGGCCGGTTGCCGGTCGCGTTCGCTGCCCGGGATCACCGCGCGGTCGGAGCCCTGGTCGTAGGTGTGTGAGCCGGGGGTGCCCGCGAGGACCGAATCCATCGACGACTCCAGGCCGACCTGGCCGTGGCCGTCCCAGCCGGTGACGCCGAGCACGTTGGCGGCCAGCGCGCCGCCCGGATGCAGCCGCTCGGCCGAATCCTCCATGCTGATCTCGGTCGGGAACTGCGCGACGAGTTCGGACGCGACCCGGGGATCGACGTCGCGGGCCAGGTAGACGAAGGTGTTGTCGCTGCGCAGCTGGTTCAGCAGATCCTGTTCCGCGGGCGCGTCCCGGCGGAGCTTCTCGTGCACGGCCTTGGCGATCTCCTGCAGCCGCTGATCCGGATCGGGCGCCTTGTCGCTCTTGGCCCGCTCCTCGGCGAGATTCTTACGCACCTGGATCGGCTGGAAGCCGAGGTTCTTGGTGGGAATGGTGAACGCCAGCGACCTGCCGTACCGATCGGTGATCGCCCCCCGCAGCGCGGGATCGGTCTGATGCACCGTCCGCTGACTGGCCGCCTCCGCCGACAGCCGCGGCGCGGAAACCGTTTGCAGCCAGAGCAATTGAGCGGCCACCACGAGCAGTGCGGTAAGCATCACGATCCGGCTCATCCCGAACCGAAGCCGATGCGACATGGTCGCGGTGCCCCCCGTCGGCGGCCTGACGGGCTTGCGCGCCCGCGGCCGCGCCGGCGCCCGCCGCCCACTCGACGTCCGAGTCCGCCCCGGGCTCATCGGGCGACCCCGTCGGGTGCGGACGCACCGTCGGGGGCCGGAGCGTCGACGGCTTGCGGAACGACAGCGGGCTGACCACCGGGTTGCGGGGCCTGCACAGGCGCATCCTGCGGCTGTGCGGGGGCACCCTGCGCCGATATCCCCTGAGCCTGCACACCTTGTGCCTGCGCGGCAGCGACCGGCCCCTGCGCAGCAGCATCCTGCGGTTGTACGGGGGCACTCTGTGCCGAAATACCTTGCGCGGGTACGCCTTGCGCCTGTGCAGGCTGGACTTGTCCGGGCGGGGGCGGAGCATCTTGCGCGGGAGCGCCCTGGGCTTGCCCAGCGGCAGGAGCCTGCGCGGGGGCACCTTGCGCCTGTGTGGGCGGGCTCTGAGCCGGGGCGGCCTGGGCTCGGGCGGGGGTGACCTGGGCCTGCCCGGGGGCAGGGGCCTGTGCGGGTGCGCCTTGGGCCTGCGCGGGCTGGGGTTGTCCGGACGCACCCGGGGCCGGGGGCGGAGCACCTTGCGCGGGAGCGCCCTGGGCTGCCCCGGAGGCGGGGGCCTGTGCGGGGCCGCCTTGTGTTTGCGCAGGCGGGCTCTGAGCCGGGACGCCCTGGGCTTGCGCGGGCGGGCCTTGAGCCGGGGCGGCCTGGGCTTGCGCGGGGGTGCCCGGGGACGCCGGGGGTTGGCCCGCTTGGGCGGGGGTGCCGGGGGCTGCTTGGAGGGCTGGGTTGGGTGGGGGTTTGGGGGCGGTGGTGGGGGCCGGGACTACTCGTTCGCCTTGGGCCTGAACGAGTTTCGGGGGCGGGGCGGCGGCGGGGGCGGGGGTGATGTTCAGGGGTGGGGCGGGGGGGCCGTCCTGGGGGGTTTCCTTGCCGATGACGGTGACCGTGCCGTCGGGGGCGATCATCAGGCGGGCGGGGTCCTTGGCGGGGATCATGCCCAGGTCGCGGGCGCGGGTGGCCAGTTCGGGGGCCGAGTCGGCGGTGGCGACCTCGCGCTGCAGCGCCGCGCGCTCGTCGAGCAGCTGGCGGTTGATCTTGCGGGCGTCGCCGAGTTGGTAGCTGTCCTCGGCCGCGCGGGTGGTCAGCAGCAGCGTGAGGGCCAGGCCGCAGCCGAGCAGCGCGATGATGCCCGCCACGAACGGAATCCGGCCCGACATGGCCGTGGCCGCGCGGCCGGGCAGCGGGGGTAGGTCGTCGCGGGTGCGGGCGCGACTGCGGCGCTTGGCGTAGGCCCGCTGGGCCGCACCGGATTTGACGCGGTCGGCGTCCTGCGCGCGCCGCGGCGATGGTTCCGCGGACCGTCGTGTCCGCTTCGGTGCGTCCACCCGTGTCCGCACGGTCATGTTCCCGCCTCCCCTGCTGTTATCCGTTCCGCGGCGCGCATCCGCACCGGGGCCGCACGCGGGTTCTCCTCGATCTCGCGGTCGGTGGCCTTCTCCGCGCCGCGGGTCAGCACCCTGAATTCCGGTCCCATGCCGGGCAGTTCGACCGGCAGGTCGAGCGGGGTGCGCGAGGCCGATCGCCGCGCGAGCACCTGCTTGACCAGCTTGTCCTCCAGCGACTGATAGGACATGACGACGATGCGGCCGCCCACCTCGAGCGCGTCCAGGGCGGCGGGCAGAGCCAGTTCCAGCGATTCCAGCTCTCGGTTGACCTCGATGCGCAGCGCCTGGAAGGTGCGCTTGGCGGGATGCCCCCCGGTGCGGCGCGTCGCGGCCGGAATGGCGTCGTAGAGCAGCTCCACCAGCTGGGCACTGGTGGTGAACGGCCGCTGCGCACGGCGCTTCACGATCTCGGAGGCGATGCGGCCCGCGAATCGTTCGTCCCCATAGTTTTTCAGGATGCGGGCCAGGTCGCCGTGGTCGTAGGTGTTGAGCACGTCGGCGGCGGTGAGCTCGGCCGTCGGGTCCATGCGCATGTCCAGCGGCGCGTCGACGGAGTAGGCGAAGCCGCGGTCGGCCTCGTCAAGCTGCATGGAGGACACGCCCAGGTCCATGAGGATCGCGCGCACCGAGGCGGTGGGGGCGAGCCCGGCCTGCCGCAGCGCGTCGGCGATGCCGTCGTAGCGGGTGTGCACCAGGGTGATCCGGTCCGCGAACGGCCGTAATCGCTCGCCCGCGAGCCGCAGGGCGTCGGTATCGCGGTCCAGGCCGACCAGGTGGATATCGGGGTAGGTGCGCAGGAAGTACTCGGAGTGGCCGCCGAGGCCGAGGGTGGCGTCGATCATGACACCGCCGGAAGTCAGTGCGGGACCGAGGATTTCGTCGGCTCGACGGAGCAGGACCGGAACATGGCGGGGGGTGTGGTTCTCATGGTTCACCTCGACCTCCCGGACCTTGCTGACGGTGTCGAACGACCACGGTCGCTGACGATTCGGACTCACTCGTCGGTGGTGAATGCCCCGTGGTCTCTGACCGAAGCACGGCACCTGGCGTTGGGGAAGTACGTCAGGGTCCGCGTCGGGCAGAGGCCACAGGGCATTCACCCTCGCTCGGACTAGAAGATTCCGCCCAGCGACTCGTCTCTGGCCAGCGAGTAATCCTCCTCGTGTTCGGCGAGGTAGGACTCCCACGCCTGCTTGTCCCAAATCTCGAGGAAGTCGACCGAACCGATGACCACGCAGTCCTTGGACAGGCTCGCGTAGCGCCGGTGCTCGATCGACAACGTGATCCGGCCCTGTGCGTCCGGACGTTGCTCATCGGTGGAGGCGGCCAGGGCGCGGACGAAAGCCCTTGCCTGCGGGTTGCTTCGGGACGCCGCGGCGGCGCGCCGCGCGAGCGCGGCGAACTCCTCCTTGGGATACACGGCAAGGCTGTGGTCCTGCCCTTTCGTGACCATCAACCCTCCCGCCAGTTCGTCTCGAAACTTCGCCGGCAACGTCAGTCGCCCTTTGTCGTCCAGCCGCGGTGTGTAGGTACCGAGAAACACGTCTCGACACCTCCCGTTCGATCACCCCGTCTGGTCGGCCTCCTCAGTGCGCGCTCCACATTACCCCACTTTCCCCCACTTTCAATCGAAAGCCGCGGTGATCTCGATCCCTGCGCAGCCGATTGCCCAGGTCACACCAGCTATCACCGAGGTGGGGAGATTTCTTCGAGTTCCCCGACACGCGACCCCGACAACATGGGTGACCCGACAACCATCAGCAAACCCGCTGATCGCATCGGGTCACCGGGTGCGGTGGGGCGTGGTGGGGGCCGCGCGTGGGGAGGTGTGGGGAGTCCTGGAGGAAGGGGGTGGACGGGTCCGAACACCCACCGACAAAAATTGACACGCCGCGCGATGCACGGCGTGTCGTGTCTGTTTTCGGTTGTTCACGGGGTGGGCGCGCGAACGCCTCGGAATTCCGGATCCGGGCGACCGGACCCGGAACGGTCAGCCACCCTCTTCGAACCTGCGGCGGAAGCGGTCCTCCATGCGGGCGGAGAAACCGCCGCCGGACTTGCGCGGCTTGCTCTTGCCGCCGCCCACGGGCCCGGCCGGACCCGACGGCGACTCACCACCGCGATGCCCGGAGCCGAGCGCGCCGCGGCCGCCCAGCAACAACAGCACGCCCGCGGCGAACATCACGATGAAACCCAGCAGGCTGATGACCGGGAAGCCGCCCGGCTTCACCGGTAGGGCGATGCCCGCGATGAGAAGAACGAGGCCGAGGACGAACAGAGCGGCCGCCTGAAGTCTGCGTCTTCCGGTGGCCGAACGTAGCCGGCCGCCGCGGACGGACGAGGCGAATTTGGGGTCCTCAGCATAGAGAGCGCTCTCGATCTGTTCGAGCATGCGCTGCTCGTGCTCGGAGAGTGGCACGGTACCTCCCCCGGCACTAGGTCGTGGTGGTCGCCTCCGGGTAGACGACAAGTAGCCGACCTTGGCGGCTACCTGCCACCAATGATACGAGTTCGATCAGTGCGGTACCACCTCCTCCGCCGATGTTCAGGCCGTGCCGTCGGCGAGCCACCCGGTGATCGGGCGCAGGCGCGCCTCGGTGGCCAGGAGATCTTCCACGTCGTGTAGGAACGCCCCTACGCGGGAAGCGAACTCGTCGGCGCGGCGCGCGTCGACCGGGCGGTCGAGCCCCGCTTCCAGCGCCGCGCGGGTCTCGGAGTAGGAACTGAAGTAGTCGGTCCACATCACGAATTCGGGCGCTGCCTGCTGCATCAGCACCCAGGCGTTGCGGGAGCGGGCACGGGGCGCCCGGTCGGCGCCCGAGAGTGCGAGCACCGCTCCCGCACCCCGCAGCGCCGCCAGGTACGCCGTGCGGAACCGTTCGCGCGGGTCGGCCTCGGCGCCCGCCTGCAGCAGCAGCGCATCGGCACGATCCAGCAAACCGCCCGCCCGTCCGGAACGCCCCGGATGTTGCATCCGACCAGCCATCGCGGTACCTCCACACCCTTCGCACACCCCGATTCGGCGGGTACATCGCCGACCACGCCGACCGAACAGGTATTCGAACGTTTCAATGAGTGTGAATATAGAGACGACCACCGACAAACTTCCGCGCCCGCGCTCGTAGTCCCGATCCTCGAGCGGAGCGCCCGCGTCGAACGAGAGCCGCGCCGCCGAAGCTATGACCGCCCTCAGACCCCACCACCCCCACCACTCCCCCGCACCCGTCGTCGTCGATCTGTCGGCCGCCACCCTGCGCGCCCGGCTGCACGACGCGCTGTCGGTGTACGTGGCCGCCATGGACTATCCGCGCGGCACCGAGCATCACCGCGCGCCGATGTGGACCGAGCACACCACGCGCCCCGGCTGGCAGGCGGTGGGCGCGGTGCTACCGGACGACAGCGGGGAATTCGATCTGCGCACCGCGCCGCTGGTGGCGATCGCCTACGGCTATCACGGTGCGCCGCACCAGTGGTGGCATCAGCAGGTGCACAGCGGCATGCGCCGGTCGGGCTGGCCGGAATACGCGGCGCGCGACCTGCTTTCGGACTACTTCGAGCTCACCGAGCTGCACGTGCATCCCACCGCGCAGGGTCGCGGCATCGGCGAGACGCTGCTGATGCGGCTGCTGCGCAACCGGACCGAGCGGGCGGCGCTGCTGTCCACGCCGGAGGTGGACCGGGAGAACAACCGGGCCTGGCGGCTGTATCGGCGCCAGGGATTCACCGATGTGGTGCGGCATTTCGTGTTCTCCGGCGACACCCGCCGGTTCGCGGTCCTGGGGCGGCGGCTGCCGCTGGAAGCGCCGTCGCGGTGACGGTGCTGATCGTCGGCTCCGGCCACAACGCGCTGGTGGCCGCCTGCTATCTGGCGCGGGCCGGGCAGGCGGTGGAGGTGCTCGAGCGCGACGAGGTGCTGGGCGGGGCGGTGTCGACGGTGCCGCGGTTCCCCGGGCATCTGGTGGACCGCGGCTCGTCGGCGCACATCATGATCCGGCACACCGGGATCGTCGAGGAGCTGGAACTGGATCGGTTCGGGCTGCGCTACATCGATTGCGATCCCTGGGGTTTCGCGCCCGCCCCGGCCGGAACCGAGCGGCCGCCCCTGGTGTTCCATCGCGATCTGGACCGCACCTGCGCCTCGATAGCGGCGGCCTGCGGGGCACGGGAGGCGGAGGCTTATCGGCGTTTCGTGCGGGTGTGGGGTCCGCGCAGCGGGCGGGTGATGCGGGCGTTCGCCGGGCCGCCGGGTCCGGGCCGGTTGCTGCGCTCGTTCTGGGGGCTGGACGCGCGGGGCGGCGGGAGCGCGCTGTCGCGGGAATTCCTGCAATCCGGTGATGCGTTGCTGGACAGCCTGTTCGACGACGAACCGCTGAAGGCGGCGCTGGCCTGGTTCGGCGCGCAGTCGGGGCCGCCGATGTCGGAGCCGGGCACCGCGCCGATGGTCGGTTTCGCGGCGCTCATGCACACGCTGCCGCCGGGACGCGCGGTCGGCGGCAGCGGCGCGCTGACCACGGCCCTGGTGGCGCGGCTGCGGTCCGACGGCGGGGTGGTGTCGGCCGGGGACGCGGTCACCGAGCTGCGCCGCGACGGCGACGGCTGGCGGGTGCGCACCGAGTCCGGGCGAAACCTGGCCGCGCGCACCGTGATCGCGGGCACCCACATCCTCACCACCCTGGACCTGTTGGAGCGCGGCGGATTCGCCGCGGGCGCGCTCGCCGACTGGCGGCGGCGCATCCGGGTGGGGCCCGGGATCGGCATGGTGGTGCGCGCGGCGACCGACGCGCTGCCGCGCTATCCCGGCGCCGGGCCCGCGGAATCCGCACGCGGACTGCAACTTCTGGTCAGCGATCGGCGACAGCTGCGGCTGGCCCACGGCGCGGCGCTGGCGGGCGAGCTGCCGCCGCGCCCGGTGGTCCTGGCCATGAGCTTCAGCGCCCTGGATCCCTCCATCGCGCCGCCCGGCGAACATCAGCTGTCGCTGTGGGCGCAGTGGCATCCGTACCGCCTGGCCGACGGCACCGACTGGACCGCACGTGCCGACCAGGAGGCCGACCGCATCATCCGCGAGGTCGACACCGCCGCACCGGGTTTCGCGAACTCGATCCGCGACCGCTTCGTCCAGACACCCGCCGACCTGGAACGCGAATTGGGCTTGCGCGGCGGCAATGTCATGCACGTCGACATGTCCCTGGACCAGATGTTCTTCTGGCGTCCCCTCCCGGAACTGTCCGGCCACCGCGTCCCCGGCGCACCCGGCCTCTACCTGACCGGCGCATCCACCCACCCCGGCGGCGGCGTGTCCGGAGCCAGCGGCCGCACCGCCGCCACCCTGGCCCTACGCAACCTACGCCGCCGCCTCCCCCTCCCCGGCCGCCGATGACCACCCCACCCTCCCTCCGGGCGGCGGTGGTGCCCGGTGTTGTTGCGGTCTTGTTTGTTCTTGCGCAGATTGCTTATCCACTGACGGTGGGGGTGGGGCGGGATCGGGTCACAGTGGTGGTTGTGATGCTGTCCGCTGCAACGGGTCTCGCGCATGCGGTGGTTGGCCGGGGGGTGCGGTTTGCGGTGGGGGTGTTGGTGATTGTGTCGGGGGTTGGGCTGGTTGCCGAGATTGTGGGTGTTGCAACGGGTTTTCCGTTCGGGTGTTACGAATATGCGCGCGGTGGGCTGGGGGTGGAGGTGGCGGGGGTGCCGGTGGTGGTTCCGCTGGCGTGGGTCGGGGGGCTGTATCCGGTGTGGGTGGTGGCGGGGCGGTTGAGTGTTCGTGCGCGGCTGCGGGTTCCGCTGACGGCGGTGGGGGCGGTGGGGTGGGATCTGTTTCTGGATCCGCAGATGGTGGCCGATGGGCGGTGGCGGTGGTGCTCGGCGTGGCCGGGGCTGCCGGGGCTGCCGCAGATTCCGTGGACCAACTATCTGGGGTGGCTGGGTGTGGCGCTGCTGATGGCGGTGCTGTTGGAGGCGCTCGATCGCGGGAGCCCACGCCGGGCGTCCACGATTCTCGTTCCGGTGGTGGTGTTTCTGTGGACCTGGCTGGGGTCCGCGCTGGCGCATGCGGTGTTCCTGGGGTTGCCGGTGTCCGCGGGGTACGGGTTCGCGGGTCTGGGATTACTGGGGATTCCCTTGGTGTGGGCCATATTTCGTGATTCCTCCCCGCGATTTCGGCGTGCTTTCGGCCGGAATCCACCGTGAGTTCCCGGCCAAAAGCACGCCGGTAACAGGAGAGTGGGCACGCCGGGAACAGGAGAGTGAGCACGCCAGGACATGAGAGTGGGCACGCCGGGAACGGGAGAGTGGGCACACCAGGAACGGGAGAGCGAGCACACCAGGAACAGGAGAGGGTCACACCGGGATCACAATGGTCGGCGCGTCGGAGGTACGACGCGCCGTTGGGGTGCGGCCCGTCGTAGGCGCTCCGGTCGGCGTGTCATGGCACGATGTGAGCCGTGCAGCCGAGTCCGACAACTCCCCTCCCCGCCGCCGCGAGCGCGTCCCAGCCGCGGCGGCGCCGTTATCGTGCCTGGTCCGTCCTGTTCTTGGCGGCGTTTGTGATGCCGCTGCTGGCCGGCTGCCTGCGGGTGCAGGTGTCGATGGGCGTGTCGTCGAACGATCGGGTGTCGGGGCGGATCGTGGCCGCCGTGGTGCCCGCCAACGACAAGGACAAGGGGCCGCAGCTGAAGGTGCCCGACACGCTGGCCGCCAAGGTGCGGGTGGAGCCGTACACGCAGGACGGGTACGTGGGCAGCCAGGTCTATTTCGACGATCTGACCTTCGGCGAGGTGCAGCAGCTGGGCGCGCTGTCGGATCAGACACAGGGCATGTTCAACCTGCAGTTCACCCGCTCCGGCGACCTGGTCACGCTGTCCGGGCGGGCGGATCTGAAGACCGTCCCGGCGCAGGGCTCGGATGTGCAGTTCACCGTCGCCTTCCCGGCCCGGGTCGCCACCACCAACGGCACCCGCGAGGGCGATTCCATCGTGTCGTGGAAGCTGCCGCCCGGTGACGTCAGCACGCTGCGCGCCGAGGTGAGCTACGCCGACCCCAACACGCGCTCGTTCGCGGGCTGGGCCGGGATCGTCGGCGGCATCACCCTCGCGGTCGCCGCCGTCGTCGCGGTCCTGGCCTACATGACCCGCAACCCCGCCCCGAAGTACCCGGTCGGCCCGCGGCGCGGGGCCTGACCGGGCGCGATCCCGCGGCGGGACGACGGCGCGCCGACGTGTGTCGCGATCCCGGCGGGGCGAGTGACTGTGCGAGCCACCCGGGCGGGACTATCCTGCGAGCCATGGGCGCGCACGCGAGCGCCCGCCGATCCAAGCGCCGGCGAAACCGAACTCTCGAGCGACCCGGAGGACACCCTGCAGCCGCGCAACGCACGACCCGCACGACCGCTGTCGCGGGCCGGTATACCGGCCCTCGCACGGTGGTCGCGTGACCGTCGGATCGGTTGCGGCACTGCGCTTCTGGTCGGTGCGGGCGCCGCGGTGGCCGGGGCCGGTGCGGCGCTGGCCCTGGTGAATCGGGTGACGGTGCGCCAGCTCGGGCCGGTGCGCGCCTCGGTCATCGAGCCGGTGACGGTGTGCGTGCCCGCGCGCGACGAGGCCGCGCGGCTGCCGGGGCTGATCGCGGATCTGCGGGCCCAGCGCGGCGTTTCGCGCCTGCGGGTGCTGATTCTCGACGACGGCTCCCGGGACGGCACCTACGCCGCCGCGGTGGCCGCGGTCGAGCGCGACGAGCGGTTCACCGTGATCGCGACCGACACCGATCCCGAGCCGGGCTGGACCGGAAAGAACGCCGCCTGTGCCCGGCTGGCCGAAATCGCCGGGGTGACAGCGGATTCCGCGGAGACACCGCCGGGCGTGCTGGTCTTCCTGGACGCGGACGTGCGGCTCGGCCCGTGGGCGATCGCGGCGGCGGTCGGCGAATTACGCCGCGTGGGAGCGGGTTTGGTGTCGCCGTGGCCGTACCAGCGTGCCGAGTCGGTGGCCGAGGCCTTGGTGCAGCCGCTGCTGTGCTGGTCGTGGGCGTCGACGCTGCCGGTGTCGGCGGCCAATCACACCCTGCGCCCCTCGACCGCGGTGTCGTGCGGGCAGTTCCTGGCCTTCGACGCGAAGGTGTACCGGGCCGTCGGCGGGCATGCCGCGGTGGCCGCCGATGTCACCGAGGATCTGGCGCTGGCCCGCGCGCTGCGCCGCGCCGGGCACACCACCGTGCTGGTCGCCGCGGGCCGCGTCGCCAACACCCGGATGTACCGGGGCGCAACGGATCTCGACGCCGGATACAGCCGCTGGCTGTGGTCGGCCTACGGTTCGCCGCTGGGCAGCATGGCCGTGGGCGCCGCCGCCGCGCTGGCCTACTGGGCGCCACCGCTCGCCGCGCTGCTCGGCCGGGGCGCGACCCGCCGCGCGGGCTTGGTCGGCTACACGGCCGCGGTCACCGCCCGCCTGCTGGCCCGATCCCTCGAATCGGGGGGATTCCCCGCTCCCGTGGATATCGTTGCGTCCCTGGCGCATCCGGCCTCCATCGCCGCCTACCTCCGCCTCTCGGCGCGCTCCCACCGCCTCCACCGCAGCGGGGCCCTGTCCTGGAAGGGCCGCACCCTCACCGCCCGCGCGGTCTAGCCCGCCGGAAACTCAAGCGACCGTGGTGATTCCGACGGTCGGGAGGAAGTAGCAGGTGCGGGCGCCGTTGCGGACGGAGCCGAAGACGGCGGCGAGAACGGTGCCGGAACCGGTGGTCACCGGGACGGCGCGGACGCCGCCCATGGGCAGGGCGGTGGCGAAGAAGGTCTGGACGACCTGTTCGGCGAGGGGGCGGGCGGAGGCGGGGACCTCGGGCGGGACCATGGCCTTGACGACCTCGGACAGGGGGCCCATGCTGGCGAGTCCGCCGCGGCCGGTGGTGGTGTTGAGCCAGGCCACCCGCATGCCGGAGGTGTCGGGGCCGTCGGGTCCCAGGCCGTAGGGCACGAAGGCGAACATGGTCTGCCCCGCCTTCACCGCGGAGACATCCAGGCCCGGCACCGCGACGGTGGTCTTCGGCCACGGGCCCGGCACGGCACCGGCCAGCGCGGGCACCATACCGAGGGTGGTGGCCTCATGGCAGAACGCCGCACCGGTCGGATACAGGAACGGCTGAATGCCCAGCCGCTGCAAGCCCTCGATGGCGGTCTGATAGGCGGCACCCAGATCGCCCGCGCCCGCGGCCCGGTCGGTGCTTGCGATGGCGGCGGCCGGATCGGGTGGCGCGGCGGAAGCGGGGCCTGCGGCGACGACCGCCGAGACCGCGGCGGCGCTCAACGCACCGGCGAGCCGAACGAGCCCGCGCCGCAAGGAATCCGGCACACGACGCTCCGGAACGGAATCACCACGAACGAGACTGCACAGCACGGCCATCGGGGGCGCTCCTGATCGTCACGGTCGAACGCGGTCGGCACGGTCGGGGCGACCGTACCGCGCCCGAGTGAGCGGACCGCTGCGAAACGCCGGGTGATTCCGGCCAAAAGCATGCCGGAATCGTAGTGGCGGGGAGGGCGGGGCAGTCAGGCTCCGACCGGGGCGGCCGTGACCGTGTAGCCGAGGTTGGTGAGGACCTCGCTGGTGGCCTTGGCGAAGTTCAGGGTGATGAAGTGGAGGCAGGGGGCGCCTTCGGCGATGAGGCGCTGGGCGATTTCGGTGGCGATTTCGATGCCGACCTCGCGGACCGCGGCGCGGTTGGCGTCGGGGTCGGCACCGCCCGCGCGTTCCAGGCGCTCGCGCAGCCGGGTGGGCAGCGGGCGGCCGGACAGTTCCTCGGCGCGCTGCACGGTGCGCAGCGAGGTGATGGGCATGAGTTCCGGGATGATCGGCTTGGCGCCCTCGATCGGATCGCACGCGATGACCCGGTCCCGCAGCCGCAGATAGTCGTCCACGTCGAAGAACATCTGGGTAATCGAATACTCCGCGCCCGCACGCAGTTTCGCGCACAGGTGGGCGGTGTCGTGGTCGAGGTCCGGGGAGCGGTGATGCCCCTGCGGGAACGACGCCACCCCGACGTGGAAGTCGCCGAGCCCGCGCACCAGGCGGACCAGTTCCTCGGCGTACTCCAGGCCCTCGGGGTGCCGCTGCCACTCGCCGAGCGGGTCGCCGGGCGGATCCCCGCGCAGCACCAGCAGGTTGCGGATGCCCGAGTCGGCGTAGGTGCCCATGATGGACCGCAGTTCGGCCACGCTGTGCCCGACCGCGGTGAGATGGGCGACGGTCAGCAACGTGGTCTCGCGCGCCAGCTGACCGGTGACGCGGGCGGTACGGTCGCGGGTGGAGCCACCCGCGCCGTAGGTCATCGAGACGAACGCCGGATGCATGCGCTCGAATTCGCGGGCCGCGCGCCACAATCGGGCCTCGTTGGCGGCGTCGCGCGGCGGATTGAATTCCACCGAGAACGGAATCGTCCCGTCGGGCCGCGGCCCGAGCCGACCCACGACGGAGGGAGTTCCGGAGACCTGCGGCGTCCGGGAAAGTCGGCCTGGGGTCGAACGTCCCCGTGCGTTGTCGAAACTCACCGGTCCAGTGTAAGTGCCCGGTCGCGGCCCTTATCCGCGACTCCGACGATTTGCTACTGCCCGGTAGGCGTGTCGGGGCGGCACGGCGGACGCAGTATCGTTCCCTGCGGAGGTGCCGCGCGCGCCCCGAATCACCGTCACCATGGACGATCGGCTGCTCGCCGCGTCGAATTTCTGGGAGGTTGCGTTGCCCGTCGGACCGAGCACCCCGACCCGTCCGGCGCCGACCGATGCGGCATCTCTCGTGACGGCCGTCGAAGAGAATCTGCGGCTGTTCTTCGCCGGTCGCCGGGAACTCGTCGACGAGTTGGGCCCGGTGTTCGTGTCCTCCGCCGACGCGCTGGCCGACTTCGTGCTGCGCGGCGGCAAGCGCACCCGTCCGGCCTTCGCCTGGACCGGCTGGCTGGGCGCGGGCGGCGATCCCGCGGACCCGCACGCGGCCGCGGTGCTGCGCGCGTGCTCGGCGCTCGAGCTGGTGCAGGCGTGCGCGCTGATCCACGACGACATCATCGACTCCTCCCGCACCCGGCGCGGCTTCCCGACCGTGCACACCGATTTCGAGCGCCGCCACCGCGAGCGCGAATGGGGCGGGGACCCGGCGCATTTCGGCATCAGCGTCGGCATCCTGATCGGCGATCTCGCGCTGGCCTGGGCCGACGACATGGTGGCCGCCGCGGGCCTGAAACCGGCGGCCTACGCCCGCTTCGCCCCGGTGTGGGCGGCCATGCGCACCGAGGTGATGGGCGGGCAGCTGCTCGACGTCCACGGCGAGGCCGGGGCCGACGACTCGGTGGAGGCGGCGCTGCGGATCAACCGCTACAAGACCGCCGCCTACACCATCGAGCGCCCGCTGCACCTGGGCGCGGCGCTGGCCGACGCCGACCCGGATCTGATCGCGGCGTATCGCGAATTCGGCACCGATATCGGCATCGCCTTCCAGCTGCGCGACGATCTGCTCGGCGTATTCGGCGATCCCGAGGTGACCGGCAAGCCCTCCGGCGACGACCTGCGCGAGGGCAAGCGCACGGTGCTGGTCGCCGAGGCGCTGCGCCGCGCCGACGCCACCGACCCGGAGGCCGCGGGGCTGCTGCGCCGCTCGCTGGGCACGGACCTGTCGGCCGCGCAGGTGACCCGGCTGCGCGAGACGATCACCGGCCTCGGCGCGGTCGAGGAGGTGGAGCGGCGCATCGGCGAGCTCACCGAGCGCGGCCTGGCGGCGCTGGACTCCTGCTCGGCGACGCCGCAGGCACGAGAACGGTTGCGCGCCATGGCGGTCGCGGCGACCACCCGCGTCGCGTGAGAACCGTCGGCGGGCCCACCGACCGGATCGTGGTGGTGGGCGCGGGGCTGTCCGGGTTGTCGGCGGCGCTGCATCTGACCGGCGCGGGGCGGGCGGTGACGCTGCTCGAGCGCGCCGATCATCCGGGCGGGCGGGTCGGGGTGTATCGCGGGCCCGATTACGAGATCGACTCCGGCGCTTCGGTTCTCACCCTGCCGGGGGTGATTCACGACACGCTGGCCGCGGTGGGCGCCGAGGCGGGGGCGCACGGCCTGCGCATCCACCGGCTCACGCCCGCCTATCGCGCCCGGTTCGCGGACGGGTCGACCATCGCGGTGCACTCCGATCCCGACGCCATGGCCGCCGAGGTGGAGCGCGCGTGCGGGCCCGCCGAGGCGCGCCGGTACCGGCGGCTGCGGGAGTGGCTGGGCCGCGTCTACGACGCGGCCTACGACCAGTTCATGGACACCAACTTCGACTCGCCGCTGGACATGGTCGCGATCCCGGAGAAGCGGGCGGCGCTGATCGAACTCGTCCGGCTCGGCGCGTTCGGCCGCCTCGGCGCGAAGGTCGGCCGCATCCTGCACGACGACCGGCTGGCCCGGCTGTTCACCTTCCAGGCGCTCTACGCGGGCACCGCGCCCGCGCAGGCGCTGGCCGTGTACGGCGCGATCCCGCACATGGACACCTCGCTGGGCGTGTACTTCCCCGAGGGCGGGATGCGGTCCGTCACCGCCGCCCTCGCGGCCGCCTTCACCGCGGCCGGTGGGCGGCTGGAGCTGAACACCGAGGCCACCGGCATCGACTACGCCGCCGGGCGGGCGCGGCGGGTGCGCACCGCCGACGGCCGCGCGTTCGACTGCGACGCCGTGGTGCTCACCGCGGATCTGGGTGCGCTGGACCGGTTCGGCATTCACCGCCGATTACCCCTGCGCGCCTCGCCGTCGGCGTTCGTCGCGCACGGCACCGTCCCCGCCGAGGTTGCCGCCCGGTGGCCGATACCGGCGCACCACACCATCGATTTCGGCGCGGCCTGGGCGGACACGTTCGCCGAGATCGCCGCGCGCCCCGGCCGCGGCCGGTTGATGAGCGATCCGTCGCTGCTGCTGACCCGCCCGGCGCTGACCGATCCGGGCCTGTTCGTCGACCGACCCACCGGCCGCCACGAACCGCTGACGCTGCTCGCGCCGTGCCCGAATCTGGTTGCGGCGCCGCTGAACTGGGACCGGCTCGCGCCCGCCTACCTGCGCGAACTGCTGTGCACGCTGGAGAATCGCGGCTACCGCGGCATCGCCGGGCACTTCACCGTCGACCACCTGGACACGCCGGAAACCTGGCGGGCACAGGGCATGCTCGCGGGCACCCCGTTCTCGGCGGCGCACGTGTTCCGCCAGACCGGCCCGTTCCGGCCGCGCAATCTGCCCCGCACCGCCACGAATGTGGTGCTGGCCGGTTGCGGAACCACCCCCGGTGTCGGGGTGCCGACCACGCTGCTGTCCGGCAAGCTCGCCGCCCGGCGCATCACCGGTGATCCCCGGCATGCCGTGCCCGGATCCGGGCCGACCGCCGGAGTAGTGTTCCCGGCAACCAACTAAACTGTGCGCGACCTATTGACCGCGGTATCGCAACCGCACCGACTGTTCGGGGGGAACCGACGAACTATGCCGACCCCCGAGCCGGATACCGCCACCGTGGAGACGATGGAGACCCCCGAGTCCCCCCGCCCTGCCCCGCTGCCGGTATCGCACAACCTCCGCTGGTGGATGCGTGTCTCCGCCGACTTCCTCCGTAGCCCCGAGGGCCATGCCGCGCTGCTCGGGTTCTGGGGGGCGCTGCTGATCACCGTCGGCGGCCTGGGCGCGGGCGCGGTCCGCCGCCGCGACCCGCTGCTCGAGCACGCGCACCTGTCGTGGCTGCGCTTCGGGCACGGGTACACGCTGGCCACCATCGTGGTCTGGGTGGGTGTGCTGGCGATGATCGTGGCCTGGGTGCGGCTGGGGCGCGCGACCATCGGCACCGGCGAGCACGGTTCCGGGGTGACGCTCAACGAGCTGCGCGCGATCGTCGGCATCTGGATCTTCCCGCTGCTGTTCGCGGTGCCGATGTTCAGCCAGGACGTGTACTCGTATCTGGCGCAGGGCGCGCTGCTGCGCGACGGCTTCGACCCCTACCGGATCGGCCCGCTGCAGGGCAATCCCGGTGTGCTGCTGGACAATGTGAGCCCGGTGTGGCTCACCACCACCGCCCCCTACGGCCCGATCTTCCTGCTGCTGGGCCGCGCGATCACGACGGTCACCGGCGACAACGTGGTGGCGGGCACGATCGCCATGCGGCTGGTCATGCTGCCCGGCCTGGCGCTGATGATGTGGGCGGTCCCGCATCTGACCAAGCACCTGGGCGGCAAGCCGACCGTCGCGCTGTGGCTGGCGGTGCTGAACCCGCTGGTGCTGATCCACCTGATCGGCGGCGTGCACAACGAGATGCTGATGGTCGGCCTGATGGCCGCGGGCATCGCGCTGGTGCTCGAGCATCATCACGTGGCCGGGATCGTGGTCGTCGCCATCGGCGTGGCGATCAAGGCGACCGCGGGCGTGGCGCTGCCGTTCCTGGTGTGGATCTGGATGATTCACGAACGAGAACGCCGGGCGGCCGAGCACAAGGGGCCGCTGCCGCACCCGATCTGGACCTTCGCCAAGATCGGCGGCCTGGGGCTGTCGGTGTTCGCGGCGGTGTTCGCGCTGGCGTCGGCGGCGGCCGGGGTCGGCATCGGCTGGCTCACCGCGCTGTCGGGTTCGAAGTTGATCATCAACTGGTTGTCGCTGCCGACCATCCTGGCGTACATGGTGAGCTGGGTGACGCCGCTACGGGTCGACGGGGCCGGATCGTCGGTGCTGATCGCGACCCGCGCCATCTGCGCGCTCGCGCTCGGGGTGATCCTGGTGTGGACCTGGTGGCGGTTCAAGCGCACCGAGCGCGAGGCGGTGCTGGGCATCCTCATCGCGTTCGTGGCGATCGTGATCCTCTCCCCCGCCGCGCTGCCCTGGTACTACTCCTGGCCGCTGGCGCTGGCCGCCGGATTCGCGCTCTCCACACCGACTTTGATGCTGCTGGTGGGCCTGTGCACCTGGCTCATGCTGGTATTCGAGCCGGGCGGGGCGATCGGCCTGTACAACTTCTGGCACGTCGCCGCGGCCACCTTCGCCGCGGTGGTGGCGGCGCTGTCGCTGCGCACGGTGGACCCGTTGCGACTACGCGCGGACACCGGCAAAGCCAGGCCGTGACCGCCGTCGAGCAGGTCGTCGCCGGGACGGCGGCCGATCCCGACGCGGAACTCGCGGCCGCCTACCGGCACTGCCGTTCGATCGCTGCCGCGCACGGGCGTACCTACTTCCTGGCGACCCGGCTGCTGGCGCCGGCGCAGCGGCCCGCGGTGCACGCGCTGTACGCGTTCGCGCGCACCGTGGACGATCTCGTGGACTACGAATCCTTCGATGCCGCAGGGCAGGTGGATCGGATCGAGAAGCGGCTGCGGGAGCGGCTCGCGCACCCGCTGCCGCCGGATCCGCAGGATCCGGTGCTGTCCGCCGTCGCGGCCACCATCGCCCGGTATCGCATTGCGCCCGACCATTTCTGGACGTTCCTGGACGCCATGCGGATGGATATCCCCGGCACGCCGCTGTTCCGCAGCCGCTATGCCACGATGGCCGAACTGCGCGGCTACATGCGCGGATCCGCGGCCGCGATCGGGTTGCAGCTGCTTCCGATCCTGGGCACGGTCGGCCCGCGGGCCGCGGCCGAACCGGCGGCCGCCGCGCTGGGCGAGGCGTTCCAGCTCACCAACTTCCTGCGCGATATCGGCGAGGACCTCGACCGCGGCCGGATCTATCTGCCCGCGCGCGAGCTCGCCGCCTTCGGCGTCGACGACGACCTGCTCGCGCACTGCCGCTGGACCGGTCGCACCGATATCCGGCTGCGGCGCGCCCTGGCCCACCTGATCGCCACCACCCGGGCGCTGTACCGGGTGGCCGAGCCGGGCATCGAGCTGCTGCAACCGCGGGTGCGGCCCGCGATCCGCACCGCGGCGGTCCTCTACGCCGAAATCCTCGCCGAGATCGAGGAATCCGGCTACGCGGTATTCGACCGCCGCGCGGTGGTGCCGCGGCGTCGGCGGCTGTGGGTGGCGGCCACCAGCTACGCCGCTGCCGGTGTGCGGGCGGTCGGCGCGAACCGGTCGGACGGTATGCCTCGAGTGTGATCGTCGTCCACTGGACGCCCGGGGTTACCACAGGCCCGCTCGAGGTCACTATCCTGATCTGGTGAACTGGACCGTCGACGTACCGATCGACCGCTTGCCGGAATTGCCTCCACTGCCCGCCGAGCTGCGTCGCCGACTCGACGACGCCCTGTCCCGCCCCGCGCTACAGCAGCCGTCGTGGGATCGGGACCAGGCCGCGAAGATGCGCACCGTCCTCGAGAGCGTGCCACCCATCTGCGTGCCCGCCGAGGTCGAGGAGCTGCGCACGCTGCTCGCCGAGGTGGCCCGCGGCGAGGCGTTCCTCATCCAGGGCGGCGACTGCGCCGAGACCTTCGCCGACAACACCGAACCACACATCCGCGGCAATATCCGCACCCTGCTGCAGATGGCGGTCGTGCTCACCTACGGCGCGAGCCTGCCGGTGGTGAAGGTGGCCCGCATCGCCGGGCAGTACGCCAAACCCCGCTCCGCCGACACCGACTCGCTCGGCCTCAAGTCCTACCGCGGCGACATGGTCAACTCGCTGGTCGCCGAAGCCGCGCTGCGCGAACACGATCCGTCGCGGCTGGTGCGCGCCTACGCCAACGCCAGCGCCGCGATGAACCTGGTACGCGCCCTCACCGGCGCGGGCATGGCCGACCTGCACAAGGTCCACGACTGGAACCGCGACTTCGTCGCCCAGTCCCCCGCGGGCGCCCGCTACGAGCAGATGGCCGAGGAGATCGACCGCGCCCTCGCGTTCATGAACGCCTGCCGCGTCCAGGACCCCAGCCTGCAGGCCGCCAAGATCTACGCCAGCCACGAGGCGCTGGTGCTCGACTACGAGCGGGCCATGCTGCGGCTGGCCGAGAACTCCGCGGGCGACCCGGTGCTCTACGACCTGTCGGCGCACTTCCTGTGGATCGGCGAGCGCACCCGCCAACTCGACGGCGCCCACATCGCCCTCGCCGAACTACTCGCCAACCCGATCGGCCTCAAGATCGGCCCGAGCACCAGCCCCGAACTGGCGGTGGAATACGTCGAACGGCTCGACCCGAACAACGAGCCCGGCCGCCTGACACTGGTGGCGCGCATGGGCAACGGCAAGGTCCGCGACGTGCTCCCCCCGATCATCGAAAAGGTCCAGGCCACAGGGCATCAGGTGATCTGGCAGTGCGACCCCATGCACGGCAACACCCACGAATCCTCCACCGGCTACAAGACCCGCCACTTCGACCGCATCGTCGACGAGGTACAGGGCTTCTTCGAGGTACACCGCGCCCTCGGCACCCACCCCGGCGGCCTGCACATCGAACTCACCGGCGAAAACGTCACCGAATGCCTCGGCGGCGCACAGGACATCTCCGACCTCGACCTCGAGGACCGCTACGAAACCGCCTGCGACCCACGCCTGAACACCCAACAATCGCTGGAGCTGGCGTTCCTCGTCGCCGAGATGCTGCGGTGACGGAGGCGTCGACATGCACGTCGTCTTCCGCTCGCCGGATACCCGGCACGGGGAACCGGCGGACCGCACCATCCTGCGGTTGCTGCGCGATCGCGATCGCGACGGCGTGCCCTCGGAGGTGGTGCTGCGCGACGGCAGCCGGTTACTGATCTTCAACATCTCCTGGGGCTACGATCCCGCCGCGGTGTCGGCCCAGGTCACCACGAATATCAGCCCGGCCATCGGCGGGGTGTCGGTGGACGTGTTCAGCACGGCCGCGGTGGTCGCCGTCAACGATCCGGAGACCGGGTCGCCGCTGCTCGCCGTCGCGTGAGTGGCAGGTGTCACAAGGATGAAAAGTTAACTACTAGGTTGCTAGAGCCGACGGAATTGCACTAGGTTTCTCAGTGTCCGCTCGCGGCAGCGGCGGTTCAGAGGCGGTATTTGCACTGGGAGGCCCGATGTACGGCATGACGGTAGCCGAGGAATTGCGATCCATGTCCGGCGGCGGCCCGACCGCCCTGGCGCAGCACGAATCGGTCGTGAACGGCATCCCGGTCTCGGTCCTGATCGAACGCCCCGAGGTGGATCGCGCGGGCAGGGCCTGGCGCTGCCGGGTGCGCGTGGTGCGCGGCACCGGGCGCATCGAACAGTCGCAGGTGGTCGGCACCAGCGCCCACGAGGTGCTGGAGCAGGCGCTGGAACTCGCGGCGACGCGCCTCGGGATCAGCGAATCCGAACTGCTCAGCGGGGCCAGCATGGGCCTGGACACGGACTCGGATCGCTAAGTCCCCCAGCCGGTTTCAGATCGGCAGGACCGTGAGCGTCACCGTGGCGCCGGGCGCGACGCTGGCGCCCGCGAACGGCGCCTGGATGCGCACCATGCCGCGATCGCTGGCGAAGACCTGGTTCAGCACCACCCGCAGCCCGAGCTGCTCCAGCTGGGTGCGGGCCGCGACGGCCGTCATCCCGGTCACGTCGGGCACCTGAACGGCATTGGAGACGATCAGCGTGACCGCGTCGCCGGACAGCGCGCGGGTGCCCGCGCCGGGATCGGTGCCGATCACCTGGCCGGACTTGATCCGGGGGTCGAAGTCGTTCCTGGTGTCGCGCACCGTGATTCCCGCGCTCTGCAGCATGGCGCGCGCCTCGTCGACGGTCCGGCCGCGCACCTCGGGCAGCTGCACCGGCTGGGATCCCTTGCTGCGGTAGATCTTCACCGCCGCGCCGGTGGGCAGCACCGTGCCCGGCTCCGGCTCCAACTGGAACACCGCGCCTTTCGGCGCGGTGCTGGGTCGCTCCCCCGCGTCCACCGGTTGCAGACCGGCATCGCGGATGAGCTGCTCGACCGTCTTCAGATCCTGTCCCTCCTGAAACTTCGGCACCTGCGGTTTCCCGCTGGAGACCAGCACCGCCACCGAGGAGCCCTTCACCACCCGGGTGCCCGCGGACGGGTCGGTGCCCAGCACGCCGCCCACCGGCACGGTGTCGGATGCCTTGCCGCGCATGGTGGTCGAGAATCCGGCGTCGTGCAGGGCGGCGGTGGCGCGCTGGGAATCCATGCCCGCGATGGCCGGTACCGCCGAATAGCGCTCCACGCCCAGCCACCAGCCGCCGATGCCGAGCAGCAACGCCAGGGCGATGACCAGGCCCACCCAGAACAGCACCCGGCCCCGGCCCGTGTGCCCGCGGTCGGGTCGATACGGATCGTGGTAGGGCTCCGGCGGCTCCGGGGCGTGGGCGACCCGGCCGGTGTACCCGTCGGATTCGGCGCGCGGCTGGGTGGCGGTCATGACCCGGGTGCGCTGCGGCGCGGGCGCGTCGGCCGCCAGCCGGGTGGTGGCGTCGGCCGGGATCCGGCGGGGCTCGGCCCGCTCGCGCGGCGGGGCGGGCGGCACGGGCGGGACCCGGTACTGGGCGGACAGGTGTTCGGCCGATTCGCGCGGGGCGGGCACCCGGTAGTCGGGCAGCCGTAATTCGGCGGCGATGCGGCGTAGCTCGACCGCCATCTCGGTGGCGTCGGCGAAGCGGTGCGCGGGCTCGCGCGCGGTGGCGCGCGCGATCAGCTCGTCGAACTCCGGCGGCACCCCGGCGATGAACCGGCTCGGGCTCGGCACGTCCTTCTCCACCCGCTGATAGGCGATGCCCAGCGAGGTGTCCCCGGTGAACGGCGTTCGACCGGTGAGCATTTCGAAGATCAGGATGCCGAAGGAGTAGACGTCGCTGCGGGCGTCGGCGCTGCCGGCGGTGACCTGTTCGGGCGACAGATAGTGCGCGGTGCCCAGGATCACGCTCGCGGAGGTGAGATTCGACCCGGCCACGGCGCGCACCAGGCCGAAGTCGGCCATCTTGACCTCGCCGGAATCGGAGATCAGCACGTTCTCCGGTTTCACGTCGCGGTGCACCAGCCCGGCCGCGTGCGCCACGCCGATCGCCGCCAGCGCGGGTTCGGCGACCGCACGCACCGCGTGCGGCGGCATGGGCCCGCGCTCGCGCAGCAGCTCGCGCAGCGTGCCGCCCTCGACCAGTTCCATGATGAGGAACGGGTACTCGCCGTCGATGCCCTGGTCGTACACCGCGACCAGGGCCGGGTGTTTGAGTTTGGCGACCGAGCGCGCCTCGAACTCGAAGCGGGTCAGAAATTGCGGGTCCCCGGCGAATTTCGGGTCCATCACCTTGATCGCGACCGGTCGATCGAGGCGGGTGTCCACCCCCCGGAACACCATCGACATCCCACCGCGCGCAATCGGTGCATCGATGCGGTAGCGCCCGTCGAGCATCTGGCCGATCAACTGGTGTCCTCCGACTTTCACAAAGCTCTCGCCTCTCGCTTCGGCTGCGACAAGGGGAAGCCGCCCCCGTGACGGCTCCCCCGATGGTATAGGCGGAAAGGACCCGGGTGTCTCACGACTTGCCTGGCGCGACGGACTACCGTTGTCCGGGTGAGTGCATTTCCATGCAGTGACGACGTCCTGTCGGAGTCGGTAACCCTACTCCCCCTACCGGATGTTGCCGACCAGCTCGGCATCGCGGTGACCAGGGTGCATCAGATGCTGCGCGACCATCAGCTCATCGCGGTGCGCCGCGAGGGCATCACCGGGATTCCCAAGGATTTCTTCGATCCCGACGGGGCTGTCGTCAAGCCCCTACCCGGCCTGATCACTGTGATGCGCGACGCAAAATACACGAACGAGGAAATTCTCGAGTGGATCTACACCGTCGACGAGACCCTGCCGGGTCGCCCGATCGACGCCCTGCACGGTCCACTCGCCCGGGAGGTGGTGCGGCGCGCGGCGGCCGAACCCTTCTGATGACATAGCTGTTCGGTGGGCTCCCGTGGATGCGGCCTGGGTCGCACCCACGGGAGCCTTCGTGCGTTGCTCCCCGGTCCGGATCGGTCGCCCGCGGGAGCCGGAAAGGCATTCGAATCATTGAGATATTTCTACGACTGCGAATTCGTCGAGGACGGAATCACGATCGACCTGATTTCGATCGGCGTGGTCTGTGAGGACGGGCGCGAGTACTACGCGGTATCGACGGAGTTCGACCCCGATCGGGCCGGGCCCTGGGTGCGGCGCCACGTGCTGCCGAAGCTGCCCGAGCCCAGCTCGCCGCTGTGGCGCAGCCGGGAACGGATTCGCGAGGACCTCTACGCCTTCCTGGTGCCGCGCCCGACCGTCGAGCCGCAGCTGTGGGCGTGGGTGAGCGCCTACGACCACGTCGCCCTGTGCCAACTGTGGGGCTCGATGGTGGACCTGCCCACCGCCCTACCCCGCTACACCAACGAGCTGCGCCAACACTGGGACATGGCCGGTCGCCCCCCGCTCCCCCCGGTCCCCCCGGACGCCCACGACGCCCTGGCCGACGCCCGCCACAACCTAGCGAAGTTCGAAGCAATCGAGGCCCACCGCCGCCGAGCCTCCTGACCTCGGCTCCGGCCAAAACCACGCCGGAACCAAGAAAAGGGAAATAACCCCAGCATGACCCGATCACCATGGCCCGGCGCGACACGATCACCACGACCCCGACGCGACACGATCACCATGGCCCCGGCGCTACACGATCACCATGATCCCGGCGCCACACGATCACCATGATCCCGGCGCTACACGATCACCATGATCCCGGCGCTACACGATCACCATGATCCCGGCGCTACACGATCACCATGATCCCGGCGCCACACGATCACCATGATCCCGGCGTGCTTTTGGCCGGGATCAGCTGGCCATGGTTTCCGGGACGCGGTCGGCGTCGGGGCGGGGGCCGGAGGGGACGCCCTTCTTGAGGCTGGCGGCGTAGACGTCGACGTACTCGCGGCCCGACATCCGCATGAGCTCGTACATGATCTCGTCGGTGACGGCGCGTTCGACGAAGCGGTTGCCGCCCATGCCCTCGTAGCGCGAGAAGTCGATGGGCGCACCGAATTTCACGGTGACCCGGCGGCGGCGCCAGGTGAACGGGCCGGGCGGGCACACCTCGTCGGTGCCGATCAACGCCACCGGGATGACCGGGACGCCGGTCTCCAGGGCCAGGCGCGCCACGCCGGTCTTGCCCTTGTACAGGCGACCGTCGGGCGAACGGGTGCCCTCGGGGTACAGGCCGACCAACCGGCCCTGCTCGAGCAGTCGGCGCGCGGTGTTCAGCGCGTCGACGGCGGCGTCGGCGCCGGTGCGGTCGATGGGGTACTGGCCGGTGCCGGAGAAGAAGAACTTCTGCAACCGGCCCTTGAGGCCCGGGGTGGTGAAGTATTCGGCCTTGGCCAGGTAGGTGATTCGGCGCGGGCTCATCAGGGGGGTGAACAGCCAGTCGGTGAACGACAGGTGGTTGCCCGCGAGGATGGCTGGTCCGTCGGCCGGGATATGTTCCACGCCCTCGGCCTTGGGCCGGTTGTACAGGTGCATGAACGGCCCCGGAAACACGTACTTCAGCAGCCAGTAGAACATTGCGTCCTTTCCCCAGTGAGGCTTACGGACCGGCCGCCACCGCGGCGCCACCATCCGTTGCCGACTCTACCGTCGGTCACGAGTTGTGACCAAGCCCGCACAGCCGATTTCACACCGGGTCGAACCACACCGCCGACCGGGCCGTCAGCGGCGGGCGCCCGCCTTGCCGTCGGCGGCCGGGGAGCGGCCCGCCGCGGTCGACGAGCGGCGGCCCGCACCCGATTTTCCGGAGGTCTTCGCGGTGGATTTCGCACCGGGGGTTGGCTTCTCGGCGGGCGCGCCGATGCGCTCGGACACCAGCGCCGCCCGCGCCAGTTCCGCGGCCCCGACCATGCCCGCCGCCTCGCCCAGCTGGGTGGTCCGGATGCGGGCCAGCGGGCGGTGCCGAGCGCCGGTGATCGCGGCGGCGTAGTGCTCGCGGGCGTCGTCGAGGAACATCGGCGCGGACGAGCTCACCCCGCCCGCGATCACGATCAGATCCGGATCGAAGATGTCGCTGACAAAGGCCAGGCCGAGACCGAGCCAGCGTGCGAATTCCGCCATCACCCGCAGCGCGACCGGATCGCCGTCCTGCGCGGCGCCCGCCACCCGGCGGCCGGTCAGCGAGCCCGGATCGCGGGCGGCGTCGCGGGCCAGGATGGTCGAGCTCATCGGGTCGGTGGCGAGCATCTCGAGCGCGGTGTCCACCAGAGCCGTTCCGCTGCAATACCGTTCCCAGCAGCCGCGCTTGCCGCACGGGCAGGCCCGGCCGTGCGGCACCACCTGCAGATGGCCGAGTTCCGGTGCGACGCCGAAGCTTCCGCGATACAACCGGCCGCCGACCAGCAGCGCCGCGCCGATGCCGGTGCCGATGGCGACCAGCACGCCGTTGTGCGCGCCCGCCGCCGCGCCGAATCGGTATTCCGCCCACATCGCGGCATTGGCGTCGTGCTCGAGGATGACCGGCAGGCCGAGCCGGTCGGTGAGCCGCCGCGCGACCGGCGTGTCCTCCCACGGCAGATGCGGCGCGAACCGCACCGACGACCGGGTCTCGTCGACAAATCCGGCCACCGCGAGGCCGACCGCGCCGATCGGGTGCCGGGCGCACAGCTCGCGCACCGCACGCTCGAGGCCGTCCTCGAGCGCCTGCTCCGAATGCGGGGTCGGGGCCTGCACCGTGTCCAGCACCTCGCCCGCGCCGTCGACCACCGAGGCGCGAATGTTGGTGCCGCCGACATCGATGCCGACCGTCAGCGGGGCCTCCCGCCCGATGCGTGTCGTCATGCCTTGATCTGCACCGGAATCGGGACGTACCGGGACTTGCCGCGGTCGCGGCGGGGTTGGGTGGTTGCGGACATCCGGCCCATCGTGCCATGTTTCGTGCCGGGCGCGTCGCCCGCATTGCGGGAATCACTCGTCTCGTCCGGCGGGAATATCGGTTCCACCGGCACCCCGGCCAGGGCCTCGCGCAGCACCGTCACGATCGCCGTGCCGTGCTCGGCCAGCGCCGCCACCACGTCGTGATGTTGGCCGCGGACCAGCGCGGCCGCCGCGCACACCGGGCACCAGCTGCAGCTGTCCCATTCGGTGCGGCCGTCGGCGGACGCCTGGCGCAGCACCGGTTCCACGCGCTCGAGGATCGTCTCGGCCAGCAGGCGCAGTTCCTCGGCGAATTCGGCGAAGTTGTCCCCGTGCGCCGCCTCGTCGTGATCGGCCGCGTCGGTGCGTGCTTCGCCGCCCGAGTCGCCGGGGGTCTCGTCGGTCGCGGTGTCTTCCGGGGCAGTGCGGCGGCCGACGGGTTCGCCCCGGACCCACTCGCGCCCGCTGCGGCCGCCCGCGCCGTCGCTCATTGCGGCCAGACCTCGGCATCGGGGCGGAACCGCACGACCAGGTCGCCGTCGTCGAGTTCGGCGCCGTCGACCGTGCAGCGCCGCAGCACCGGCGCCAGGCGCAGGCGTCGCCGGACCCCGTCCGCTCCCACGATCAAATCGTCCTCCACTCGTCCCAGTCGCAGCGTCGCCGGGTCGACGACGGGCAACCGCAGCCGCAGGGTGAACACCGAGTCCAGGCCCGACCCCGAGGTCAGCCGCACCTGCGGCGCACCGGATCGGGCGAAGTCGGCATTCGCTCCGCCCAGCATAGGGTCTGGCGGGGACACGGCCATGGCGGACAGCGAGGCGACCCCGACCGGTTCCGCGCCGCTGTGCTCGACGATCGCCACCGGCACGTCCGGCATGCGGCGGCGCAGTTCGGCCAGCACCTGCTGCTGTTCGGCGTGGCGGTCGAGATACCAGCGCACGGCCGGATGGGCGGCGGGGTCCGCGGGCGGCACCGGCGGCAGCACCTTGTTCACCACCACCTCGTCCAGCCGCAGGCCCAGCAGCGCGGCCGCCGACCGCACCCGCGCCGACTCGGCCAGCGCCACCCGTTCGGGCACGGTGATCAGCCGGGCGCCGGTGCGCTCGCGGTCGGCCAGCAGGTCGCGGGCCTCGGTGACCGCGGCGGCGATGCGCTCCACGGTGGTCGCGAGCACCGCCCGCCGCAGATCGGTGCCGGTGGCGTCGAGCATGCGGGCGTGGGCGGGCCAGATCCGCTCCAGGTAGCCGAGCAGCGTGTCGGGGGCGGTGACGATGCGCAACATGTCCGCCGAGGGCGGGCAGTCCACGACGATCACATCCCAGTCCTCGTCCCCCGCGAACTGGGCGATCTCGGTGAGCATGAGCAGCTCCTGCACGCCGGGCAGGCCGGTCAGCTCGGCCGGGTCCAGGGCGGCGGGGTCGATGCCGTGCTCGTGGCCCGCGCCGGACAGCATCCGCGCCGCGTCGCGGAACCGATCCTCCAGCAGCGCAAGGGAATCGATCTCGATGACGTCCAGGCCGGGCCGGACCGTCCGCACGCCGGTCACCGCGCCGGGATCGTGCGGGAACCGGAAGCCGAGCGCGTCGCCGAGGGAATGGGCCTGGTCCAGCGACGCCACCAGCACCCGCGCGCCGCCGCGGGTGTGCGCGATCGCGGTGGCGCACGCCAGCGTCGTCTTGCCGACCCCGCCCTTGCCGACGAACAGCTCCAGGCGCGTGGTGGTGGTCAGCCCTCGACCCGTTTCTTGAGTTCCTTGAGCGCGGTGTCGGTGATGACCTTCTCGGCCTTGCGCTTGAACATGCCGATCATCGGGATGGTCAGGTCGACGGTCAGCTCGTAGACCACCTGGGTGGTGCCGTCGGGCTGGTCGATCAGCTCGTAGCGGCCGTCCTGCGCCTTCTGCAGTTCGCCCTCGATCAGCTGCCAGCTCACCGCCTTGCCGTCGGGCCGCCAGGTGTAGGACAGCACGTAGGTGTCCTTGACCACCCCGGCGTCGAGCACGAAGCGCGCGGTGTGCGCCCGGCCGTCGCCGAACTTGTCGAGAACCTCCACCGAACGCGCCGCCGACACCCACTCCGGATACGACTCCAGATCGGCGATGACGGCCATCACCCGATCCGACGGGGCGTCGATGGTGATCGACCTCTGGGTCCGGTCGGCCATGACTGACAGCGTTTCCTTTCCGGATTACGGTGCGGGAGAGCGATATTCAGGACGCGACGGGAACCGGCACGGCCGGTGCGACCCCGGCCGGACGACCCGCCTCGAGCCGCGCCTTCACCTCGAACGACATGACCTTCCCGGCCGCCCGGCGGGCACGGTTGGCGGCGAGCAGGCCCTGCGGCGACAACCGGGCGGCGCGCGGTTCGGCGTGCAGGAAGTAGTGCAGGATCACCCCGTCCAGGCAGGGTTCGAGCCAGACCTCCATGGTGCCGGTCAGGCCGCCGCTCACGGTCCAGCGAATGCCCTTGTCGGCCCGGTCCTCTCGGACCTCGAGCGTGAGATCGGGCCACCAGCGGCGCCACCGCGCGCGATCGGCCAGCACCTCGGCGACCGCGCTGCCGGAGGCGACGACGAAGGTCTGATCGGCCACCTGGATGCTGCTCATGCCGGTGAGCCTAGCTCAGACCGCAGGTCTGTTCGATCTCGTGTTCCCGTCGAGCAGTTCGCGCAGGCGGCCGCCGAGCAGGTCCCACCGCCACTGCTCGCGCACCCACTCCCGGCCCGCCGCACCCATGCGCGCGGCGGCGTCCGGATCGGAGAGGATAGCCACGATCGCGTCGGCGATCTGCTGTTCGGAGCGGCCGTCGACCACGGTCCCGGTGCGGCCCTCCTGCACGGTTTCCGGTGCGCCGCCGGAGTTTCCGGCCACCACCGGCACCCCGCTGGCCGACGCCTCCAGGAAGACGATGCCCAGGCCCTCGACGTCCAGGCCCGCGCCGCGGGTACGGCACGGCATCGCGAACACGTCGGCGAGGGTGTGGTGGGCGGCCAGTTCCGCCGCGCGCACCCGGCCGATGAACACCACGTCGTCGGTGAGGCCGAGGGCGGTGACCAGGCCGCGCAGCTTCTCCTCGTAGGGGCCGCCGCCCGCGATCACCAGCACCGCGCCGTCGACCCGCCTGCGGATCTCGCGCATGGCCATGATCAGCATGTCCTGCCCCTTGCGCGGCACCAGCCGGGACAGGCACAGCACGGTGGGTCGCTCGCCCAGTCCGTAGCGGGCGCGCAGTTGTTTACGGGCCGCCGGATCGGGCCGGAACACCTCGGTGTCCACACCCGGCGGCAGGTACTCGAGCGCCGACCGCGCGCCGAACGCGGCCGCGAACCGCCGCCGCGTGTATTTGCTGACATAGGTGATCGCGTCGGTGTGGTCGCCGACGGCCCGCAGCGCCTGCCGCGCGCCCGGCAGCATCGACCAGCCCACCTCGTGTCCGTGCGTGCTGGCCACGATGCGCCGCGCCCCGGCCCGCCGCAGCAGCGGCGACATCAGCGCCAGCGGCGCCGCCGCCCCGAACCACACGGTGTCGCACCGCTCGTCGCGCAGCAGCTTCGCCGCCCGGCGCAGCACCAGCGGGGTGGGCAGCATCAGCGTGGTGGGGTGGCGCACCACCTGGAACGGCTGCTCGGCATCGAAGCGCAGATGGCTGTCGCCGCGCCACCGCGGCGCGTACACCACCAGGTCGTCGGGCGGCAGCTGCATGGCAAGCGAATGCACATACGACTGGATCCCGCCCGGTCGCGGCGGAAAGTCGTTGGTTACCAGCAGGGTGCGTGCCATGGCGGGAAGTCTATTGCCGCCCCGGCGACACGGTGCAGTCAGCTCGCGGCGTGGGTTTTGATCCAGTCCTGCCACCCGGCGACGAACTCGGCGCGGTCGACGCCGAGGGTGGTGTGCAGGATGCCGTCGAGGGTCGGGGTGTCCTCGGGGCCGGTGGCGACGCGGCGGTACAGCTCGACCAGTTTGGGCTCGCCGAAGTGGGCGGCGGTGAAAGCGTTTGCCGACCAGGCCGTTTCGTAGGCGAGGGCGGCGTCGTTGCCCGGGGTGGGCGCGAAGGCGGTGTCGGCGGGCAGGTCCGCGGGCAGTTGCCCGGCGCGGGCGCGGCCGTTCAGGGTGGGGGCCAGCTGCGCGAAGGTGCGCTGTTCGCCGCGGTGGGCGGAGTATTCGGCGAAGCCCTCCAGCATCCACTGCGGCGAGCCGTCGGTGGTCTGCGCCCGGGCCGCCACGTGGGTGAGCTCGTGGCGCAGGGTGTCGCGCAGCCCGTCGGGGCCCAGGCGGCGGCCCGCGTCGGCGGCGAAGACCACCCGCTGGCCGGTGGGCCGGGTGCCGGGCACGAACGGATCCGAGACCGACGCGGCCGCAACCTGATTCGACACCGGTCCGACGGCATGGGTGAGGGCGGCGAACTCGGTGGGCCCCGACGCCACGGTCACCACCGCCGCGCGGGCCCAGTCCGGCCCCCACAGCCCGGTCACCTCGGTCACCGCCGGGCCGATCTCGCGCGCCAGGGTGTCCACGTCGCCGCGCTGATAGGGGTGGCCGAAGACCACCGAGAGCCGGCCGTCGTCGTCGGACACCTGCTGGGTCACCACCGGGCCGTAGGACTCCATGATCCGGCGCACCTCGGCGAGTTGCGGGTCGACCGGATCCGCGGTCATGGCCTGCGCGGCCGCGGGCATCGGACGCACCTGCGGTAGCACCGATTTCGGCAACAGCAGCAGGGCGCCGCCGGTCGCCGTCAATGCGATCACCGTGGCCACGGTGGCGACGAACTCGAATCGCCGCCGTGCTCCCAGCCAGGCCCGGACACGCTGTAACACGCTCATCCTCACCTCGGTGTGCTCGGTGGTGCTGTGTTTACGGCATTCCGATCCAATAGCGCCGCGCCGAGTGGAACGGGGTGGAGCCCATGGGTGCCACCTGGACCGGAACGCCGAAGGTCGAGGCGTGCAGGATCATCCCATTACCCGCGTAGATACCCACGTGCGAGGCATCGGAATAGAAGAAGACGACATCGCCGGGCTGCAGTTCGTCGCGCGAGACCGGCGTGCCCACGGTGGCCTGCGCCTGGCTGGTCCGGGGCAGGTTGATGCCCACGTTGTGGAAGGCCCACTGCACCAGGCCCGAGCAGTCGAACTGGTCGGGGCCGGTGGCGCCCCAGACGTACGGATCGCCGACCCGGGTGAGCCCGGCGGCCAGGGCGCTGGTGCCGCTGCCCGGTACCAGGCCGCGCAGCAGGGTCTCGCGGTCGAAGCCCGCCGGGAACAGCGAACCCGACAGCGACGCCTTGTCGCCCGCGGACAGCTGGCCCCACGCCTGGATGACCTGCGCGATCGAGCCCTGTAGGTCGGCGCGCTTGCGTTCCAGATCGGCCCGCACCCGGTCGGCCTGCTGCTCGGCGGCCTGGGCGGCATCGGCGGCGGATTTGGCGACCGACTGGGCCGCGGTGGCGGCGTCGGTGGCCTTCTTGAATTTGGCGAACTGGTCGGCGGTCTGCGCGCCCAGCACGTCCAGCGTGGACATCTGGTCGAGCAGTTGCTGGGGCGAGTTGCTGGTCAGCACCGAGAACATGCGATTGGTGTGCGCGCCCTCGTAGGCGGCGACGGCGGCGCGGTCCACGGCGGGCTGATACTGGCGGACCTCCGCCTGGGCCGCCTCGACGGCCTGCCCGGCACCGGCGAGTTTGGCGTCCGCGTCGCGGGCGACGGCCTGTTTGGCGTCGAGGTCGGCCTGCGCGCCGAGGGCCTGCTGATTGAGCTGCTCGGACTGGTGGGAGAGGTCGATCAGGCGCTGCACCGCGTCGGTGGCGCTGGTCGGCTGGGCCGCCGGGTCGGCGGAGGCGCCGCCGGCGCAGACCCCGAAGATCAGGGCCCCCGCCGTCAGTGACCCGCCCACCAGGCGTCTGGTTCGGTTGTTGCGGTGCTGGGATGACACTGCCTGCGCTGCCCCGTTCTTCCTCGTCCCGAGCTGGAAATCACGAAGGTCTCGATCAGGTTACGAAACGGCGACCGCCCGTGTCCAGCGGGCCACGAAACGATCACGGCCGCCATTCCGATATGTCGGTTTCCTCGGCGTGTCGCCAGGCTCAGTACCGGCGGGCCCCGCTGAACGGCATGGACGAGATCGGGGCGACCGACACCGGCTGCCCGGGGGTGGAGGCGTGCACCACGTTGCCGTCACCGGCGTACAGGCCCGAGTGGCCGCCGCCGTAGAACGAGATCACGTCGCCGGGCTGCAGGTCGTCCATCGAGATCGGCGCGCCGTCGGCCAGCTGCTCGTAGCTGGTGCGCGGCAGCTCCAGACCGGCCTGCTCGTAGGCCCACTTCACCAGGCCGGAGCAGTCGAAGGCGTCCGGACCGGCGGCGCCGTACACGTAGGGGGCGCCGACCTTGGTCAGCGCGGCGTCGAGCGCGCGGCGGCCGGGCGAGGACTGCGGGGCGGGCGCCGGGGTGATGCCGGGGATCTGCACACCCGGCGGGAGAATGTTGGCCGGAATCGCACCCGGCGGAATGGCGCCCAGCACCTGATCCGGCACATCGAAGTTGCCGATGCCGGGAATGGTGACCGGCGCCGCCGAGGCGGGCGCGGCGGGCAGCAGCAGTGCGCTGAGGGTGGCAGCCCCGACGGCTCCGGCCGCAACGGCCCGGGAGGCGTTGCGAGGCAGCCCCAGAACCTGTCGCTTGATCGCCATGACGCGGTACTCCTCATCTGCCCCACGGCACCGCGCCCAGTTCGGCGCGTCGGACTCCGTGAGGTCTCGAAAAGGTTACGAGCACATAACGGTGCTTTGTAAAGCCGCGAACACGCGAAACGGGTATGCGCAACAAATACCGGTCGCCTCGCTCGAGAGATATGTCACACCAATCACGAACTGATAACAGCGAGGGAAACTCGCGGAGCTTTCCGCAGGCTACCGGGAAGTAGCGCGGCCGCGGCGCTGTCCGGTTCGAAACGTCATGAAATAGGGAAGACCCATGTCCGACCGATCCTGCCGAGTAACGAAAAACCGTCCGGCTCCAGCGCGATACCGACCGCGGGGTAACCGGGCCAGCACGCCCCGGGCAGCGCCCGATCGCGATCTTGAAACCCCGATCGATCAATACCTAAACCGAATCAATGTGACCCTGGTCACCTTTTGGTGTAGCCGATCGATTCGCCCCCGGTGTCGTACCCCACCTCTACGCTGCTGCCCGTGCCCGCTCCCGCACCGCGCCCGGCCCAGCTGGCCTTCGACGACCTGGATACGCCGCTGTACGACACCACTTTCGTCGTCGTCGACCTGGAGACCACCGGCACCAGCCCGGACGGCGACGGGATCACCGAGATCGGCGCGGTGAAGGTGCGCGGCGGCGAGGTGCTCGGCGAGTTCGCCACGCTGGTGAACCCGGGCTGTGCGATACCGCCGCAGGTCGTGCAGATCACCGGCATCACCACGGCCATGGTGCGGGAGGCGCCGCGGATCGAGGCGGTGCTGCCCGGCTTTCTCGAATTCGCCTCCGGCGCCGTGCTGGTCGCGCACAACGCCCGCTTCGACACCGGCTTCCTGCGGGCGGCCGCGACCCGCTGCGAGACCCCCTGGCCCGCGTTCCGGGTGCTGTGCACCGTGCAGCTGGCGCGGCGCGTGCTGGGCCGGGACGAGGCCCCCTCGGTGCGGCTCTCGGCGCTGGCGCGGCTGCTGGGCGCCCGGACCACCCCCACCCACCGCGCGCTGGACGACGCCCGCGCCACCGTCGACGTGCTGCACGCGCTCATCGAGCGGGTCGGCAATCTCGGCGTGCAGAGCCTGACCGAACTCGTCGACTATCTGCCGGAGGTGACCTGCCGCCAGCGCGCCAAACGCTTCCTCGCCGCCGACCTGCCCGCCACCCCCGGCGTCTACCTGTTCCGCGGGCCCGGGGAGGAGGTCCTCTATATAGGGACGGCGGTGAATCTGCGCCGCCGCGTCCGCGGGTACTTCACCGGCTCCGAAACCCGCACGCGCATGCGGGAAATGGTGGCGCTGGCCACCCGGGTGGACCATGTGCCGTGCGCGCACGGGCTGGAGGCGGGGGTGCGGGAGCTGCGGCTGCTGGTCGCGCACACCCCGCCCTACAACCGGCGCTCGAAGTTCCCCAAGCGGGCGTGGTGGATCACCCTCACCGAGGAACCGTTCCCGCGCTTCGCGGTGAGCCGCACCCCCGCGCGGGACGCCCTGGGCCCGTTCGGTTCCCGCGCCGACGCCGCCGAAGTCGCGGCTACCATCGCCGAATTCAGCGGCCTGCGCACCTGCACGACCCGGTTGCGGCGCGACGATCGGCACGACTGCCCGCCCGCGGTCGTCGGCGGCTGCCCCGCGAGCGAATTCGGGCGGCCGTCGACCGCGGCCGAGTACGCCGCGGCCCCCCGCGCGGTCCGCGATCTGTGCACCGGCCGCGCGGACGCGCCGCTGCACACCATGCGCGACCGGATCGAAAGCTACGCCGCCGCCGAGCATTTCGAGGCCGCCGCCCGGCTGCGCGACCGCACCGCCACCGTGGTGCGCGCCCTGCGCCGCACCCAGCGCCTCGCGGCCCTGGCCCGCATCGCCGAACTGATCGCCGCCCGCTCCGACGGCGCGGGCGGCTGGGAGTTCGCGGTGGTCCGCCACGGCCGCCTCGCCGCCGCGGGCACCGCCGTGCGCGGCGTGTCCCCCATGCCGGTGGTCGAGGCACTGGTGGCCGCCGCCGAAACGATCATCCCCACCCGGCTCGGCGCGGACACCGGCAGGCTCGCCCCGCAGGCGGACGGCCATCTGCGCTTCGCCGCCGAATTCCCTGCCGCCGCGGAGGATTTCCTCGGCGACCCCGACCATCCGCCCCTGCGCGGCGCCTCCCCCGAGGAAACCGCGCTCATCGCCCGCTGGCTGGAACAGCCCGGCACCCGCATAGTCCGCACCACCGACGGCTACCGCGAGCCCCGCCTCGGCGCGGGCTCGTGGTTGTCGTGGGCCACCCGAGCCGAAGCCGCCCATGCCGATACCCCGGTACCCAACACATAAACTCACCTCATGATTACCGCGATCGTTCTGATCCACGCCGAGGCCGCCCGCATTCCCGAGACCGCGCAGGCGGTGGCCGAGATCGAGGGAGTCACCGAGGTGTACTCCTGTGCGGGCGACGTCGATCTGATCGCGATGGTGCGGGTGCGCGATCACGGGCAGGTGGCCGAGGTGGTCACCGGGCAGATCAACAAGACGGCGGGCGTGCAGCGGACCGCGACGCACATCGCGTTCAAGTCCTATTCGCGCTCCGACGTCGAGGCCGGGTTCTCCATCGGCGAATAAGCGCCAGGGCCCCGAGTCGAATTCGACTCGGGGCCCTGTGCGTTCGAACGTGAGCTCAGTGGCTGTGCTTGCCGCCGCTCTCGCCGCCGGTCCGATCCTGGTACGAGGCCAGGATCTCGAGCTGCTTGTGCTCCTGCTCGTGATCGTTGGCGGTCAGCGCCTCGGCCTCCGACGCCGGATCGGCCCGCAGGAACGACCCGGACCCCGGCTTACCGGCCCAGCCCAGCTTGTTCATCTTCTTGGGCACCGGCGCGCCCTGGTACTCCAGCGGGATCGGGTGGCCGTGCTCGTCGACCGGACCCAGCGGCTGGTGCACCTCGATGTACTCACCGTGCGGCAGCCGCTTGATGACACCGGTCTCGATGCCGTGCTCGAGCACCGCGCGGTCGGCGCGCTGCAGGCCCAGGCACATCCGGTAGGCCACGAAGTAGGCGAGCGGCGGGCCGACCAGCAGGCCGATGCGGAAGAACCAGGTCGTCGCGTTCAGCGAGATATCGAACTTCAGCGAGATGATGTCGTTGACGCAGGCCAGGGTCAGCACCAGGTAGAAGGTGATGGCCATGGCGCCGATGGCGGTGCGCACCGGCACGTCGCGCGGCCGCTGCAGCAGGTTGTGGTGCGCGTCGTCACCGGTCAGCCGCTTCTCGATCCACGGGTAGGCGATCAGCACCGTGAACACCAGGCCCATGATCAGCGCCACCCAGAACGGGGCGGGCACGGTGTAGCGGCCCAGGTACAGCTCCCACGGCGGCATCAGACGCGCCATGCCGTCGGTCCACATCATGTACATGTCGGGCTGCGAACCGGCCGAGACCTGAGACGGGTTGTAGGGACCCAGGTTCCAGATCGGGTTGATCTGCAGCACGCCGCCCATGATCGCGACCACGCCCAGGGTGAACATGAAGAACGCACCCTGGTCGGCGGCGAACACCGGCACGATGCGGGCGCCGACGACATTGGTCTCGGTGCGGCCCGGGCCGGGGAACTGGGTGTGCTTCTGGTACCAGACCAGCGCCACGTGTGCCGCGATCAACGCCAGCATGATGCCCGGGAACAGCAGCACGTGCGCGATGAACAGGCGCGGAATGATGATCGTGCCCGGGAAGTCGCCGCCGAAGATCAGCCAGTGCAGCCAGGTGCCGATCACCGGGATGCCCATGGTGATACCGCCGAACGCGGCCCGCAGACCGGTACCGGACAGCAGGTCGTCGGGCAGCGAGTAGCCGAAGAAGCCCTCGAACATCGCCAGCACCAGCAGCAGCGAGCCGATCACCCAGTTCGCCTCGCGCGGGCGCCGGAACGCACCGGTGAAGAAGATGCGGAACAGGTGGATGATGATCGAGCTCGCGAACAGCAGCGCGGCCCAGTGGTGCACCTGCCGCACGAACAGACCGCCGCGCACCTCGAAGGAGATGTTCAGCGCGGTCTCGTACGCCCGCGACATGGTGACGCCGCGCAGCGGCTGGTAGGAGCCGTTGTACACGACCTCGGTCATCGACGGATCGAAGAACAGGGTCAGGTACACGCCCGACAGCAGCAGGATGATGAAGGCGTAGAGCGCGATCTCACCGAGCAGGAACGACCAGTGCGTCGGGAACACCTTGTTGATCGACCGCTTGACGAACGCCGCCGCGTGGTAGCGCTCATCCATCTCGTTGGCCTGAGCGGCCGCTTTGCTAGGACTCATGAACGACGCTCCCAGTAGGCCGGGCCGAGGGGCTCGATGAAGTCGTGCTGGGCGACCAGGTAGCCCTCGGTGTTGACGGTGATCGGCAGCTGCGGCAGGGCGCGCGCGGCGGGTCCGAAGATCGGCTTACCCCATTCGGTCGCCAGGAACTGCGACTGGTGGCAGGGGCACAGGATCCGGTTGGTCTGCTGTTCGTACAGCGAGGTCGGGCAGCCCAGGTGGGTGCAGATCTTCGAGTAGGCGAAGTAGTCGCCGTAGTTGAAGCTCTCCTGGCCCTTGCGCTTGATCGCCTTCTGCGCGTCGGCGGTGCGCAGGCGAATCAGCATGACGGCGTTGCGGATTCCGCGCAGCGACTGGAGGGTCTCCTCCTCGTTACCGCGCCACTCCTCCTTCCAGGGGAAGACCGTCTCCATGCCGCCCGCGTCGAGATCCTCCGGGCGCACCAGCACGACGTCCTCCGGGCGGCCGGTGTCCTTGCGCAGGTACACGGTCTGGCCCGGGTAGTCCGGGGTCCAGCCCGACACCCACAGCGGGGACTTGTCGCCCTTGGCCCACGGGTTCTTCACCATGCCGCCGACGAACAGGAACAGCGCGCCGATGCCCAGCGCGCCCACGCCGAGGCCCGCGGTGCGGGTGATCAGCTTGCGGCGGCCCAGCGTCGAGGTGTCCAGCGCGTCCTGCAACTCGGCGACCAGGGTGCGGCGCTCCACCTCGGCGGACTTGCCGTCGTGACGGTCCTGGATGGAGATCTCGGCGGGGATGAACTTCTTGCGGATGAGCACCACCGCGATGCCGATGGCCAGCACGGCGACGCCGAGCAGCACGCCGTAGAGCGGGGTGGTCAGCGAGTAGATGCCCGCACCGGACTCGTCGCGGCTCTTGTACTGCCACGGCCAGAACAGGAAGACACCGATCAGCGCGAGCCCGGCCAGCGCCGAGATGGCGAACCACAGCGCCACCTGCCGCTCGGCCCGCTTCTCCGCGCGGGTGCCCGGAACCGGCCAGCGCGGAGCGCGGTAGGCGACGTCGACGCCGTCCCGCGCGGTACCGAGTTCGACCAGCTCGTCCCGCGACATCGCGTCGAGCTGCTCCTCGGTGGGGTTCACATCGTCCCCGTGGCCCTTGTCGGGCTGGCCGTCCTCCGGACGCCCCATCTCGTTTCGCTCCTGTTCGCTGCTCATGACCTCGATCCGATCCACATGGCGGAACCGACCAGGACGACGATGCCGACGACCCAGATGGCCAGGCCCTCGGTGGCGGGGCCGAAGCCGCCGAGGCCGTAGCCGCCCTCGGGCTTGGACTCGGTCCGGTTCTTGACGTAGGCGACGATGTCGCGCTTCTCCTCCGGCGTCAGCTGCCGGTCGGAGAACTTCGGCATGTTCTGCGGGCCGGTCAGCATCGCGGCGTAGATCTGCGCCTCGCTGGCCGGTTCCAGCGGCGGCGCGAACTTGCCGGACGACAGCGCGCCACCCTTGCCGGTGAAGTTGTGGCAGGACGCGCAGTTCATGCGGAACAGCTCACCGCCGCGGCCGAGGTCGGCGCCCTTGATGAGCGACTCCTGGGCCACCTTGCCGTCGGGGTCCTTGATCACGGTCGGGCCACCGCCGTTGGCGGCGACGTACGCGCCCAGCGCGTCGGTCTGGCGCTCGTCGAACTTCGGCGGCTTGCGCTGGATCTGGGAGCCGTTGGCGGCGGCGGGCATCCGACCGGAGGAGACCTGGAAGTAGACGGCGGCCTCGCCGACGCCGATCAGGCTCGGACCCCGGTCCTGCACACCCTGCAGGTTGGCGCCGTGGCAGGTGATGCAGGACGTGTCGTAGAGCTGCTTGCCCTCGCGGAGGAGCGCGGACTGATCCTCGTTGGCGGTGGCGACCTGTGCATTCGGAGTCAGTGCCGACGCCGCGAAGCCGGCTCCGACGAGGCCCATCAGGAGAACCAGACCGCCAGCCAGCTTCCGGCGCATCCGGCGCTGCTTGCGGGTCTTGGTGGCCTCGCCGACCCCGGCGATGCTGGGATCTGGCGCTGACGGGGGAGATGAACTCATCTGTGTCCCTTTGGAGTAGACGGAACCGACTGATGCTGAAGCTTGGGGTGCCCTCGAGCTGGGCGTCCTACCGGACGAAGTAGATCGTGGCGAACAGCCCGATCCACACGATGTCGACGAAGTGCCAGTAGTAGGAGACGACGATCGCCGCCGTGGCCTGCGCCGGGGTGAACTTGCTGACCTTGGTGCGGACCAGCAGGAAGATGAACGCGATGAGACCACCGATGACGTGCAGACCGTGGAAGCCGGTGGTGATGAAGAACACCGAGCCGTAGATGCTGCTCGAGATCGAGGTGCCCTCCGAGTACAGCCCGTGGTACTCCGTGCCCTGGCCGATGACGAAGAACAGGCCCATCAGGAAGGTGATCACGTACCAGCGCCGCAGGCCGAAGACGTCACCCTTCTCCGCGGCGAACACGCCCATCTGGCAGGTGAAGGAGGAGGCGATCAGCACGGCCGTGACCGGCACGGCGAGCTTCATGTCGAGCTCGGTCGGTTCCGGCGGCCAGTTGCCGTGGGCCTGGGCACGCGCGACGAAGTACATGGCGAACAGGCCGGCGAAGAACATCAGCTCGCTCGACAGCCAGATGATGGTTCCGACACTGACCATGTTGGGCCGGTTCAGCGAATGCACACGCTGGGTAATGGCCGATCCTTGGGCTCCTACTGCGGTCGTCACGCCGGTAAGTATGACTCGTCGTAGTACGACAGGCGTAGCCGGGTGCGAATCTTGATGGTCCGTGTCGGAATCCGCACGGCGAGAGCGCGTCTCGCCGCGCCCCCGGCGTGTCTCGGGAACCTCCTGTTCGAGAGCGTTTCGGCCCTCGTCACGGGCGGTTTCGGGCGGGCAGTGGTCGGCGGCGGTCCCCTTGTCTGTCGGATGCGCGTGGCGCCGAGTTCCGGATGCGGCGAAAATTTTTTCTCGCGGGTGTCGCGCCGGGTGCGACGGAAAGTGCGGACACGGTCGGCAATCCGATTGCGCGGCCACACTAGGCTGGCAGCCGAGCACGTCATGTGCGGAAATCGCGACAGGAGACGGTGATGAGCGCGCGCAGCTGGCCCGAGATTCTCGGGGCCCTGACCGACGGGGTCGATCTGACCGCGGAGGAGGCGGCGTGGGCCATCGATGAGATCTTCTCCGACAATGCCAGTCAGGCCCAGATCGCCGCGTTCGGCGTGGCGATGAAGATGAAGGGCCCCACCGCGCTGGAGCTGACCGGTCTGGCCGCGGGCATGCTGGCCCACGCCCGCCGGGTGCGGCTGGACACCGGCGCGATCGACATCGTCGGCACCGGCGGCGATCGCTCCGGCACCGTCAATATCTCCACGATGTCCTCGATCGTGGTGTCGGCCGCCGGGGTTCCGGTGGTCAAGCACGGCAACCGCGCGCTGTCGTCCAAGAGCGGCGGCGCGGATGTGCTGGAGGCGCTGGGGGTGCGCATCGCGCTGGGGCCCGAGGCGGTGGCGCGGTGCGTGCGCGAGGTCGGCATCGGCTTCTGTTTCGCGCCGCTGTTTCATCCGGCGCTGCGTTTCGCCGGTCCGGCGCGCAAGGACATCGGCATTCCGACGGTGTTCAATGTGCTGGGCCCGCTGACCAATCCGGCGCAGCCGCGGGCCGGGCTGATCGGCTGCGCCTTCCCCGATCTGGTGCCGGTGATCGCCGGGGCGTTCGCCGAGCGCGGCGCCGATGCCCTGGTGGTGCGCGGCAACGACGGCCTGGACGAGATCACCACCGCCGATACCACCGCCGCCTGGGTGGTGACCGGCGGCCGCCGCACCGAGACCACCATCGATCCCACCCGCCTCGGCATCGCGCGGGTGTCCCCGGAGGCCCTGCGCGGCGGCGACGCCGAGGTCAACGCCACCATCGCCCGAGAGATGTTCGGCGGCAAGCCCGGCCCCGTGCGCGACGCGGTCCTCCTCAACTCCGCCGCCGCCCTCACCGCTTACGACCTCACCCCCGCCACCGCCGAAAAAGACATCCACGACCTACTGGCCGCATCCCTGCAGCGCGCCGCCCACGCGGTCGACAGCGGCGCGGCCACGAAACTTTTGGAGCGCTGGGCGACGGTCAGCAACAGGCTCGCCGAGGACTGACCCGGCGGCCCCACCCTTACCTCACACACGACACCCGACATCCGCGCGACACTCCGGTGAATTCCCCGTACTACCAGCCCCTTTCGACGGAAATCGCGGACCGGGCTCGCCCGCCGGGCGATCATTGTGGTGACGCTAGTGCCCGTTGCGCCGGGGTCTACCGGCGCGGCCCGCCTGGGAGGTTCCGATGTTCCGCCCTGCTCGCCCCACCACCGCCACCCGTCGTCTCCTCCGCACCGTGCTGGTCGCCGCTGCCGCCACGGCCGTGTTCACCGGACCCGTTGCGGCACATGCCGATCCGCCGCCACCGGATCCGGTGCGCGCATTCCTCGACCGGCTGCCGCCGATCGCCGATCCGACCTCGTTCCAGCTCCCCGGCCTGCCGTTGATCGCGGGCCTCGGCCCCGATACCGCGATCGTGGTGCTGGGGTACGGCTTGCAGCCCGACGGCGGTATGCGGCCGGAGCTGATCAACCGCCTGTCGGCGGGCTACGTGCAGGCCCTGCTGTCGCCCGCGGCCCCCATCATCGTCACCGGCGGCAACCCCGAGAACGGCGTGACGGAGGCCCGCGCCATGGCGGAGTGGCTTGTCGGCCACGGCATCGCACCCCGTCGCGTGCACATCGAGGACCGCGCCTGCTCCACGGTCCAGAACGCCGAATTCTCCGCGCAGATGATGAACACGATCGGGGCGGGCAACGCGGTCCTGGTCACCTCCACCGATCACATGAACCGCGCCGAGGGCGATTTCATCGCCGCCGGGATCAAAGTCCTGGCCACCCTGACCCCCGATCAGGCCCCACCGTCGGCCCTCCCCTTCGGACCGAACTAACTCCGCAGATACCGGACGATGGACTCGGCGACGCAGGCCGGTTTCGCGGCCCCCTCCAATTCGATGGTGACCGTGCGAACGGCCTGCACCCCGTCCGGGATCTCCGCGACGGAGTCGAGCCTGACCCGCGCCCGGATCCGCCCGCCCGCGGGCACCGGCGTGATGAACCGAACCTTGTTGAGCCCGTAGTTGATTCCCATCCGAATCCCGCCCACCGAGGTGGCCTCGTCCGCGAGCGGAACCAGCAGCGACAGGGTCAAGAACCCGTGCGCGATCGTCCCCCCGAACGGCCCCTGCGCCGCCCGCTCGCGATCCACATGGATCCACTGGTGATCCCCGGTGGCCTCGGCGAACCGATCGATCCGTTCCTGATCCACGGTCAGCCACCCACTGACCCCGATCTCCTCCCCCACCGCCTTCTGCAACGCCGCCAGATCGGCAAACTCGGTCATACCGCGCTCCCTTCGCCGCTCGTCCTTCGATGAGGCTACCGGCTCGGACCTGCTCACCCCCGAAACTGCGCCCGCACCCGGTCCTCGGTGAGGCCGTAGTCGGCGAGGGAGTAGCGGTGCGTGGGTTTGCGGTGGCCGGTGCGGCTTTCGGTGTCGAGTGCGGTCATGGCCGCGCGGGCGGCGGGGGTGAGTTCGAGATCGAAAGCGCGGTAGATGGTTTCGATGGTGCCGAGGGGATCGGCGCGGAGGTCGTCGAAGTCGATGTCGAGGAAGTGGCCGGGGTCGTGGCGGGCGCGGGCGGCGGTGAACTCGCGGAGACCGCGAGACCACAGCTCCAGTTGCGTTTCGCCGATGCGGGAGCCGGTGAAGGTGTGCGACCAGCCGCGGGCGGCGTGATCGGAGAGGCTGCACACCGACGCCAGCACGGTGGCGGGGTCGCGGTGGGTCTGGATGATCAGGGCGTCGGGGTAGACCGCCAGCAGCGCGTCCAGCGCGAACAGATGGCTGGGATTCTTGAGGATCCAGCGGCGGTCGTCGCCGAGCCCGATCAGTTGCAGGTTGCGGCGGTGGCGGGCGTAGGCGTCGGTCCAGTCCCGGGTACGCAGCCACCGCGAGTAGGTCGGCAGATAGGCCAGGCATTCGTAGGAGACCGATTTCACGGTCTGCCGCAACAGCTGCCAGCATTCCTCGACCTCGGCGGCGCTCATGTAGTGCAATCCCATGAACTCCGGGTTTTCGACGTGATGCTGCGTGAACCCCGCCTCGATCCGCTGGAAAATCGGGTTCTCCGACCAGGTTTCGCGGGGCGGGCGGGGCTGCGGATACTCGGTGAGCCACATCTCCAGCGCCTGGTGCCGGGGATCGGCGGCCAGCAGCCGGTGCAGGGCGGTGGTGCCGGTGCGCGGCAGGCCGGTCACGAAAATCGGCCGGGTGACCGGTGTTTCGGCATAGGCGGGGTGCGCCTTCCAGGATGCCTCGCTCAGCGCGCGGGCGACGAGCGCGCCGCGCAGGAAGTAGCGGTGCATCTTGCTGCCGAGCTCGGTGAGGTCGGCGTCGCGCCGATAGGACTCCAGCAGCACCTGGAGGGCCTCGAGATAGTCGTCGGGCCCGAAATCGGTGAGCCCGCAGGCTTTGGTGGCGGAGGCGTGCAAGTCGTCCACGGTGCCTACGTCGGTGCGTGTGGTCATCACACTCCTTGTGTCGGTTCATGATTCCGGCGTGCTTTTGGCCGGAATCTCGCGAGGTCCCGGCCAAAAGCACGCCGGGAACATGGGCGGCAGCATGCCGGGAACATGGGCGGGGTGTCAGATGTGGTATTCGCCGCAGTTGACATCGAGGGTCTGGCCGGTGATGGCGCTGGACCAGTCCGAGGCCAGAAACACCACGGCGCGGGCGATCTCGTCGGGCTCGGGCAGGCGGTCGAGGTCGGAGCGGGCCGCGGTTTGCGCGTAGACCTGCTCCACGGTAGTGCCGTACTTCTTCGCGACCTCGCCGAAGTACCACTTCAGCTGGTCGCTCCAGATGTAGCCCGGCACCACGCTGTTCACCCGGATGCCGCGCCTGCCGAGCTCGGTGGCCAGCGTCTGCGACATGGCCAGCAGCGCCGCCTTGGCGAGTTTGTAACTGCCGTAACGCGGTTCGGAGTGCCGGATGGAGGCAGAGTTGATCATCACCACCGCACCGGCGGTCTCGGCCAGTGCGTTGGCGAACGCCTTGGTCATCCGGAGGTTGCCCAGCACGGTCAGGTCCAGGCTGTCGGTGATCTGCTCGAAACCGGTGCGCTCCAACGGTTTCATCGACGGCACCGCGAAGGCATTGTTCACCAGCGCGTCGACCCGGCCGAAGCGGTCGACGGTGCGATCGAGCAGATTCGCCACCGCGGCATCGTCGGTGATATCGGCCGTAACGCTCAGTGCCGCACCGCCGTTCGCCTCGATCTCGGCGGCCACCTCGCGCAGCCGGGACTCGGTGCGGGCGGCGAGCACCACGCGGGCACCGGCGGCGGCCGACTGCAGGGCGATCGAGCGCCCCAGGCCGGGCCCGACGCCGCTGACCACGACCACCTTGTCGGCGAGCAGACCGCTCATGACACCATCCTTTCCGCGAAGGCGCGCTGCCGGTCGGCGATCCGCGCCCGCCAACCCTTTTCGTCGATCCGATTGGCGTCGTAATACGGCAGCCGCCCGGCCACGGCGTCCAGCGGCAGCACGGTGGCGGTCGGACCGTCGGCGGCGGTCATCGGCCGATCGGTGCGCTGCCAGCGGAACTGGAGAATGCCGTGGCGGCAGCCGGTGGTCTCGATCCAGTTGGCGATGCCGGGGTCGCGCGCCGACACCACCATCCGGATCATCCCGTCCGGATCCACCTGCGCCTGCGCGCTGTTGAGGCTGGTCTGATGGTTCACGTAGTCCAGCGAGATGTACCAGCGGCTGCCGAGCTGGAAACCCTGGTACGGCGCATCGGATTTCGGGACCGTGATCAGCAGCGCCTGATCGTCGCCGAGGTCGAAGTGGCCGACCGAGGAATACTGGGTGCTCAACCCACCCGGGGTGAGCCGCGGTTCGGTGAGCGTGTTCACCGGCAGGTCCAGGTAGAACCGCTTCGGGAAGGTGAACCAGGTGTGGATGCGCTGCACCAGCATTCGCCCGGCGGCCCGGTAGCGCTTGCGCAGCTGCTCCAGATCCGGTGCGGCGGGCGCGGTTCCGATGGTGTCGACACGCTCGATGCGGATCGAGCCCTTGCGCTCGGTGGCCCAGTCGCCGTATACCTCCCGCACGGCCAGCATGGACGCGCCCTCGCCGAGCACGAAGTAGTTCTCCCCCGAATTCCGTTCGGGCGGACCGAATCTCAGGGTGTAGCTGCCGTCCGCGGCGATCCGCAGGCGGCGATCGTCGAAGGCGTCGTCGCCGTTCGGGACGTCGGTGGCGGTGTAATCGCCCTTCAGCACCTGGAAACTCAGGTCCACGGTGCTGCCGCGGGTGCCGGTGATCAGGTACTCCGCGCCCGGTTCGACATTCGCGTGATAGTAGAGCGTGTCCGGATTGTCCAGGCCCATCTTGGTATACGGGCCGGTGGAGGTGATGAAGTACGGATGTACGGTGCCGTGCGCGCGCGAAAGCTGCAGCACGGCCTGAATACTGCCCGACAGATAGTCGTACCCCTCGGCCAGGTCGCGCTCGTCGCGCACGAAATCGGCGGTGGCGATCAGCTTTTCGGCCTCGGCCACGGCGGCCAGGAACGGTTCGGTGAGCGAATCCATCGAATACCTCTTCGTATGTGCGGGTTACAGCCCGAGCGCGCGGCGGATGTGCGCCGCGATCTCGGCGGGCGTGCCGTGCTCGGGGGTGACGATCAGGTCCGGATGCCCGGGCCGCTCGTACGGGGAGTCGATGCCGGTGAACTGCGGCAGCAGCCCGGCGCGGGCACGCGCGTAGAGGCCCTTGGGATCCCGGTTCTCGCACACCGCCAGCGGGGTGTCGACGAACACCTCGTGAAACGGCAGCCCGCGGTCGGCGTGCGCGGTCCGGGCCCGGTCGCGCTGGGCGGCGAACGGGCTGATCAGCGAGACGATCGCCAGCACACCGGCATCGGCGAACAACGCGGCCACCTCGGCGACGCGGCGAATGTTCTCGCGCCGGTCGTCGTCGCCGAAACCGAGGTCGGCGGTGAGGCCGTGGCGCAGATTGTCCCCGTCCAGCAGATAGGCCGGGCGACCGGAGACGACCAGCAGCCGCTCCAATTCCGTGGCGATCGTGGACTTTCCGGAGCCGGACAGGCCCGTGAGCCAGACCGTCGCGCCCGCGTGCGGCCGTTCGGAGCGCTCCACGGCCGACCCGTGCCAGACCACATTGCTGCTCGCGCGGGCCACCGGGCGCGAACCCCGGTCGCGGGCGAGGATCATCCCCGCCGCCACGGTCTGATTCGTCGTCTCGTCGATGAGGATGAAGCTCCCGGTGCGGCGGTTGTCCCGATACGCGTCGAACATCAGCGGGCCCTGCGCGCGCACCGAGACGCGACCGATGTCGTTGAGCGCCAAGCTTTCCGCCGTCACCATCCGATGCAGGGTATTGACGTCGAGGCGGTACTCCAGGCCCGTCACCCGCACCCGGGCGGACTGGGCGGCGGTGCGGATCAGGTAGTCGCCGCCGGGCCGCAGCACGGTGTCGTCGGCGAACCAGCACACCATGGCGTCCACCTCGCGGTCGAGATGCGGGCGATTACCGGGCCAGGCCACCAGATCGCCGCGGCCCACGTCGATCTCGTCGTCGAGGGTCAGCGACACCGCCATGCCGGTGAACGCCTCGTCGACCTTGGCGCCGCCCGGACCCCAGATGCGCCGCACCCGGCTGGTCCGCCCGGACGGCAGCACCACCACCTCGTCGCCCGGCTTGAAGATGCCGCCCGCGACGGTGCCCGCATAGCCGCGATCGGGCTCCGAGCTCGAAACACCCTGCGGGCGAATCACATACTGCACCGGGAGCCGGGCGTCGATGAGATTGCGGTCGGAGGCGATGTGCACGTCCTCCAGGTGCCGCAGCAGCGGCGGACCCGGATACCACGGCAGCCGCGGCGACGGCTCCACCACGGAGTCGCCGAGCAGCGCCGACACCGGCACGAAACTCAGGTCCCCGACGGTCAGCTTGGCCGCGAAATCCGCGAAATCCGAGCGGATCTCGTCGAAACGCTGCTCCGACCAGCCGACCAGATCCATCTTGTTCACGCACACCACCAGGTGCGGCACCCCCAGCAGCGCGGCCAGGAACGCGTGCCGCCGGGTCTGCTCGACCACGCCCCGGCGGGCATCGATCAGGATCAGCGCCAGATCCGCGGTGGACGCGCCGGTCACCATGTTCCGGGTGTACTGCACGTGCCCGGGGGTGTCGGCGATCACGAATTTCCTTCGCGGCGTGGCGAAATAGCGGTAGGCGACGTCGATGGTGATGCCCTGCTCGCGCTCGGCGCGCAGCCCGTCGGTGACCAGCGCCAGATCCGTGGCGCCGTCGCCGCGGCGGGCGCTGACCTGCTCGATGGCGGCCAGCTGATCGGCGAACAGATTCTTCGAGTCGTACAGCAGCCGCCCGATCAGGGTCGACTTCCCGTCGTCGACGCTGCCCGCGGTCGCCAGCCGTAACAGGTTGCGGCTCATCAGAAGTAGCCCTCTCGCTTGCGATCCTCCATGCCGGAGTCGGAGATTCGGTCGTCGGCGCGGGTCGCGCCGCGCTCGGTCACCCGGGTGACCGCGGTCTCGGCGATCACCGCCGCCGGGTCGACGGCCGCGCTCTCGACGCAGCCGGTACAGGTGGCATCGCCCACGGTCCGGAACCGCACCGTGGTCTCGAAGACCTCCTCGCCCGGGCGGGTGGGCAGAAACCGGTTGGCGGCCAGCAGCATTCCGTCGCGGCGCAGCACCCGGCGGCGGTGCGCGTAGTACAGCGGCGGCAGGTCCACGGCCTCGCGGTCGATGTACTCCCAGATGTCGAGCTCGGTCCAGTTCGACAGCGGGAACACCCGAATGTGCTCGCCCGCACGGTGTCTGCCGTTGTAGAGGTTCCAGATCTCCGGGCGCTGCGCACGCGGCTCCCAGGCGCCGAACTCGTCGCGGAAGCTGAACACCCGCTCCTTGGCCCGCGCCTTCTCCTCGTCGCGGCGGGCCCCGCCGAACACCGCGTCGAACCGATGCTCGGCGATAGCGCGCAGCAATGTGGTGGTCTGCAGGCGATTACGGGTCTGCCCCGGCCGCTCCACCACCCGCCCGGCGTCGATATCGTCCTGCACCCGCGCCACCAGCAGGCGCGCGCCGAGCCGGTCGGCGGTGCGATCGCGGAAGGCGATCACCTCGTCGAAGTTGTGCCCGGTGTCGATGTGCAGCAGCGGGAACGGCAGCGGCGCGGGCCAGAACGCCTTGCGCGCCAACTCCAGCATGACCGCCGAATCCTTACCACCGGAGAACAGCAGCACCGGCCGCTCGAAGGTCGCCGCGACCTCCCGAAAGATATGCACCGATTCGGCCTCCAGGGCCGCCAGATGCGAGAGCTCATATCCCGTCGGCATCACTCACCTACCCGCTTCCCGGTCCCAGCGCGTTTTCACCTTGTCGGTCCCGGCGCGCTTTTGGCCGGGACCTTGCAGTGTCGAATATTCGACGCTATAGTTCGATATTGTGACACCGACGATAAGCCGCGCCCCGGACGCCGGTCAAGACCCCAGTGCGCTCGCCTCCCCGCCGACCCACCGCGTGGTCCAAGTAATCGAGCTGCTGTCCCGCCGCCCGACCGAGCAGCTGTCGCTGGCGCGGATCGTCCGGCACACCGGCCTGTCCCGCGCCACCGCCCACGCCGTCCTCACCCAGCTCACCGCCGACGGCTGGACCGTGCGCGACGACGACGGCGCCTACGGGCTCGGCCTGCGGCTGCTCACCGTGGCCCGGCGCGCCGAGGCGGCCTTCCCGCTGCCCCGGCTCGCCCTGGGCACGCTGCGCGAACTCGCACGGCGGCACGGCTTTCCGGTCTTCCTGGCCGAACGCGACGGCGACGCCATCGCGATCACGGAGGTGGTCGGCACCCCCTCGGTGCCGTGGATCCGCCAGGGCCGCCGCCTCCCCCTGGCCCCGCCCGTCGCCCGCGAATTCATCGCCTGGGCACCGGATTCCGAGCAGCGCGCCTGGCTCGACCGCGCCGACCCCGCCCACCGCGACCGCCTGGTGACGGTGCTCGACGCGGTCCGCCACCGCGGCTACTCGGTCGAGCGCCTGGCCGACGACGCCACCCCCATGCTCGAAGCCCTTGCCGCCCTGCGCAATTCCCCCGTCACCGACCCCCTCCGCCACCGCCTCGGCGCCATGATCGCCGACCTCATCACCATCGACTACCTCCCCCACGAACTAGGCGACCACAACGCGGTAGTAACCATCGCCGCCCCCATCCACCTGGGCCCCACCGTCCCCGCCGCCCTGGTCCTCTGCCCCGACACCCACCTCTCCGCCCCCACCCTCGCCACCCTCGGCGCCGCCACCAAATCCGCCGCCGACACCCTCTCCACCCAACTCACCCCCACCGACTGACCCCACAGCCGAAAACCTTCCGCGCCCTTCCGTCATGCAGGGCCCGGAATCCACCCTCCGACAAGAGATCCCGGCCAAAAGCACGCCGGGATCGACAAACGAAACCCCGCCGCCGCGCCCGGGCCAACGCTAACGCTCACGATCCAGGCCTGCCCGCATCCCCTGATCCCGGCACACACCCACACCCCCCGATCCCGGCACACACCCACACCCCCCGATCCCGGCACACACCTACACCTCCTGATCCCGGCATGCTTTTGGCCGGGATCTCACCCTGGATTCCGGCCAAAAGCACGCCGGAATCATGAGAGCGGGCGGGCGTTACGGCGCCTGCGCGTTACGACGACCCCCCATTACGCCGGGGCCCCAGAGCACCACCCGTTATCGCCGCAGCCGGTAGCCCGTCTCCGGATGCGTAGCCAAATACTGTGCCCACGTTTGAATCCCGTCGCCGTTGTCGGGGCAGGTGTTGTACCCCGCCCGGTACGCGGCGGCCACCCGGCCGGGGAGGGGGAGGCGGAGGGGGTGGTGCAGGCCGCCTCGGTGGGCGCGCCAGATGTCGGCCAGGTCGGCGAGGGTGTGGACCTCGGGGCCGCCGAAATCCGGGGCGCGGCCGCAGGGTTCGGCGTCCAGGAGGTCGGCGATGCGGACGGCGACGTCCTCGGCGGCTACGGGCTGGAAGCGGAAGTCCAGCGGCAGCGGGGCGAAGGGCACGTGCTCGGCGGCGCGCAGCAGGGTCGCGATCAGGTCGTGGAACTGGGTGGCGCGCAGAATCGTATGCGGGACAGCGCTTCCCGTGATCAGTCGCTCGCACTCCAGCTTGCGGCGGTAGTAGCGGAACGGGATCCGGTCGATGCCGACGATCGAGACGTACAGCAGGTGCCGCGCGCCCCCGGCCACGGCCAGCAGATTCCGCGTCTGCGCGAAGTCCGGCTTCCCGACCCGCCGGAAGTCGGAGGCGGCGTGCACGATGAACTCGGCCCCGGCGGCGGCCGGGCGCACCCCCTCCCCGGTGGCCAGGTCGCCCACATGGGTGCCCGCGCCCTCCCGCCGCGACAGCACCCGCACATCGTGCCCCCGCACCCGCAGCCGCTCCACAATGCGCCGTCCGAGGGCCCCCGTGCCCCCGGTCACGAGTACCGTGCTCATGTATTTCTACCTACCGCCGCCCGGGGCCGAAAACAAGTGCGAATCGCTCACCCGGCCCGGGTTTTTCGCGCGGCGGGGTCGGGCAGCAGCCAGCCGAGCAGCACCGCGGCCACCGGCACCGCGCACAGCGCGGTCAGCACCGCCCCGGTGCCGCGCGCGTCGGCCAGCACCCCGAACATCGGGACGAACAGCCCGCCCGCGCTCACCGCCAGCCCCATGGTGACCCCGGCGGCCGTGCCGGGCCGGGTCGGCAGATAGTCCTGCCCCAGCTTCACCAGCACCGCGAACGGCAGGTTCAACGCCACCCCGACCAGCGCCACCAGGGCCAGCCCCGACACCGGATCCGGCACCAGCCGCACCGCGATCAGGGCGGGAACGACTGCGGCACAGCCGATCCGGACGGTCCACAGCATGCCGAACCGGTCCGCGATGCGCCCGCCGCACAGCGTGCCGAGCACCCCGCCGACCAGCAGGGCCGTCAGCGCCGTCCCGCCCAGGATCCGGGACGCGCCCAGCTGCCTGATCCAGTACAGCGCCAGGAAGGTGCCCAGGCCCGCGAACACGACCGACCGCACCACCGCCAGCGCCGTCAGCACCGCGAACGGCCGCCACCGATCCCGCCCGGCACGCGCCCGCCCGCCCACGGCCTGCGCCGCCGCGCGCCGCTGATGCCGCCACAGCATCACGCCCATCAGCACCGCGGGCGGAATGAACAGCGCCGTGGCCCCCACACCCCACGCCGCCAGCACCGGGGTCGCCAGCGCGGGCGCGAGAAAGTAGCCCGCGCTGCCCCCGGCCGCGAACAGGCTCATCGCCGCCGCGCTGTCACCCGCGGCCTGCCGCGCGTCCCGTCCCGCCGCCGGATGGAAAGCGGCGATACCGATTCCGGACATCAGCAGCAGCGTCCACACCATCCAGTACGGCGGCGCCAACCCCGCCAGCCCCGCCCCGATCCCCGCCGCGCTCACCCCGACCGGCGACATCCACAGCAGCCGCCGCCGATCCACCAGCACCCCCAGCACCGGCTGCGGCAGCGAGCTCCCCAGATTCGCCGCCAGCGCCAGCCCCGACGCCGCCACATAGCTGTAATGCCGCTCCAACACGAAGAACGGAATGCTCGCGGGCACCAGCCCCTGATAGAAGTCGTCCACCGCGTGCGCAACGGCCCACTGCCGCATGCGTTTCCACACCGATTCCCCCGCCACCACCGTCGTCACGGTCACATCCTCCCGCCGATTCATCCGATGACCACGGTAAGGACGGAACCGGGTGGGCGGCTTCCGATAACTTGCCAAGTACTGTCGACAATCCGCCACGCCCGACCGTTTCGTTCGAAAAAGCAAACCCGCCGGTCGATGTCTGATTTGCGCCACCCGAGCGCGGGTCGGCAAGGGCGCTACCTGGGGTGGGGGCGGGGCGGGGCGCTGGGGGCAGACGCGCGGGCGGGACTGTGGTTAGCTGTGGGGCCATGAGCACGTCGCTGGCTGCCCTCCCGGAGGAATATCTACCGCGCGACACCGCGGATGTCGTTCGTACAGTTCGCGATTCACGGCCGCAACCGCTGACCGTCCGGGGTGGCGAGCACAGCGTGGAACACACCGACGACGAGCTCTCCCCGCCGGATCGCCGCATCGTGCTGTCGCTGCGGCGGATGAACCGGGTGCAGGCCGTCGACGCCGACGCGCGCCTGGTGCGGGTGCAGGCGGGCGCGCGGCTGTCCGATATCGATCGGACGCTGGCCGCGCACGGGCTGGGGCTGCCGATCGTCGGCGACCACCGCGAGATCACCGCGGGCGGCTTCGCGGCCGTGGGCGGGCTCAGCGCCGCCTCGCACCGGTACGGCATGTTCAGCGACAACGTGCTGGCGCTCGAATACGTCGATCCCGAGGGACGATTCGGCACCTGCGGGCGCAACCATCACGCCGATCGCTTCCGCCGCGTGCTCGGCGGCGCGGGCCGCACCGGCATCATCACCGCGCTCACCCTGCAGGCCGTGGAGGTCGACAAGGACCACACCTGGCTCACCTCCGACGCGCACCGCTTCCTCGACTTCGACACCTTCGTCGAGCATTCGCGGGCCGAGATCGACCGGCCCGGCGATGCCATGCTGCAGGTCGGCCGGTGGGTCGACACCGCGCCGCTGCGGGTGTCGCGGCCGGTCGGCACCGGGCACGTGCAGCTGGGCACCGTCCGCTTCGGGCAGTGGTCGAGCCTGCACCCCACCACCGCCACCCCGTCGCTGCGGGCCCGCCGCGAGCTCGGCGCCCGGGCGCGAAAGTCGCTGGGCGCCATCGCCTCCGCCGCCCGCGGCCCGGCCGGGATGCCGGTGCGCAACGCCGCCGCCGGTGCGCTGCTGTTCGCGCCGAAGGTGCTGACCCTGCGCGACGCGGAGTATCTGGCCGACACCGTGATCACCTCCTCCGAGCGCGGTCCCGCCCTGCGCGTCGCCGTGTTCGCGCCGCTGTCGACCTACACCTCGGTGTTCCACCGGCTGCACGACCTGTTCGCCGACAACCGCGAGCGCAACGGCTGTTTCACCGTCATCTCCGCGCTGACCTACGGCGTGCGGTCGCCGTATCTGCACGAATCCGCCGGGGAGGACCACGGTTTCATCAGTTTCACCTGCCGGCTGCGCCCCACCGGCACCTACACCGGTAAGTCCGGCACGCCGGAGTTGTTGCGCGAGCTCGCCTCCGGCGTCGACGACGTCTGTCGCTCGGAGCGAGCGATCCGCTACCACACCGACGACTAATTGCATGATCGAATTCCGTTCCGCCCCGGCCCGTTTCGCCGATCTCCGGCGCCCGCGCGGCACCGAGTCATCGACCGGGAGGCGGGTGCTGGTGACCGACGCCTGCTCCGAGGTCGGCCGCGCCACCGCGGCACTGCTGGCGCGCCGCGGCGCGGAGCTGCTGCTGGTCGACCGCTGCCCGGACGGGCTGGCCGCGCTCGCCGACACCCTGGTGCGCGCGGGCGGACGGGCGTCGTGCATGCGCTGCGAGATCGCCTCGCTGGCCGATATCGATGCCGTGATCGCCTGGGTGCTGGGCGATGTCGGCAGCGTCGACGTGCTGATCAACAATGCCTGCCGCCCGCAGCGCGGCCCGATCGCCCAGTCGCTGGACCGGTTTCGCGACTATCAGGCCATGATGGCGGTGCACTACTTCGGCCCGCTGCGGCTCACGCTGGGGCTGCTGCCCGCCATGCTGTCCGCCGGGTCCGGGCACGTGGTGAACGTCGGACCGTGGCATCCGAGCGCCGGTCCCGCCCCGAACTTCGCCTCCTACGCCAGCGCGCAGGCGGCCTGGACCACCTTCGGCCTGTGCGCCGACGCCGAACTGTCCCCGCACGGCATCCACGTCACCGCCGTCCACTACCCCGGGGCCCACATCGAGCCCACCGACGCCGAGCCGTTCCCCGTCACCGCCGCCCGCTGGATCGAGACCGCCCTGCACACCCGGCCCGCCCGGGTCGAACCGTGCGCGGCCCGCACGCCGCGCGGCCTGACGGACGCGGCGCCGCGCTCCGCCCCACACATCGCACACGCCTTCAGAATCTGACCACCGTAGCCCCGGTACGCAACAGCCCCGGTCGATACGCAACGGCCCCGGTCGAATACGCAACGGCCCCGGTCGAAAGACCGGGGCCATTGCGTCGATCAGGAGGAAGATCAGTGCTTCTCGGGGCCGAGGTGGTACTCGAACACCAGGCCGCCGACGGCGATCAGAACGCAGATCACGCCGATGCCGATCAGCCACAGCTGGAAGAACGCGAACCCGATCGCGGTCACCGACGCGGCGGCGGCGATGAGGATGGGCCAGAAGCTACCGGGCGAGAAGAAGCCCAGATCGCCGGCGCCGTCCACGATCTCGGCGTCCTCGTAGTCCTCGGGGCGCAGATCGAGACGACGCGCCACGAAGCGGAAGTAGGTGCCGACGATCAGCGTCAGGCCCGCGGTCAGCACGATCGCGGTGGTACCGGCCCACTCGACGCCGGTGCGCGACTGGCCGGTGAAGAAGGCGTAGACGACGGCCACGATGATGAAGAACACCGTGAGCAGCTCGAAGATGCGTGCTTCGACCTTCATGTCAGTTCAGTCCTCACTTGCTCTCGGCCACGGTGGCGCCGCGCGCCGTGCGCTGTGTGTCGAACGGGTGGGTCACCACCGCCACCGGCGACTCGCCGATGCTGGCCAGCGCCTCGGCGTTGGTCTTACCGGTTTCGCGGGCGGCCAGATACCGATCGAACTTCTCCGGCGAGACCGCGCGGACCTCGAAGTTCATCATCGAGTGGAAGGTACCGCACATCTCCGCGCAGCGGCCGACGAACGCACCCTCCCGCTCGATCTTGGTGATCTGGAAGACGTTGTCGGAGTGGTTCTCCTTCGGGTTCGGCATCACGTCGCGCTTGAACAGGAACTCCGGCACCCAGAAGGAGTGGATGACGTCCGCGGACGCGAGCTGGAACTCGATGACCTTGTTGGTCGGGAGCACCAGCACCGGGATCTCCGAGCTGGAGCCGACCGTCTCGACCTTGTCGTAGTGCAGGTAGCTGATGTCGTTGGCGGGCTTGCCGTGCACCGGACCCGGCTGCGCGTGGCCGTTGGCGCGGCGCTCCTTGTACTCGTCGATGATCTGCTGGTCGAGGCCCTGGCGGGTCTGGTCGACACCGTCGTAGAGCTGGCCGTTCGCGCCCACCACCTTCTGGTAGCCGAACTTCCAGTTCCACTGGAACGCGGTCACGTCCACGACCACGTCCGGGTTGGAGACCTTCTCGTGCACGTAGTTCTGCACGATCACGGTGAAGTAGAACAGCACCGCGATGATCACGAACGGGATGGCCGTGTAGGTCAGCTCCAGGGGCACGTTGTACCCGGTCTGCCGCGGGAACTCCGGGGAGTTCGGCTTCTTGCGGTAGGCGGCCACCGCCCAGAAGGTCAGACCCCAGACCAGCACACCCATCGCCAGAGCGGCGACGACCGACCACGTCCACAGCTCGCGCATCCGGGTAGCCTGCGGGGTGACACCCGTCGGCCAGCCGAACCGCAGCACGGGATTGTCGATCGAGCAGCCCGAGACGAGCAGCACGGTGATCCCCATGGACACCGCCAGCCCGGCCCGCCGAAGGATGCGGCCCCGCCCCCGGGCGGGTCGTGCCCCTATCGCTTCGCTCGCCTTGTGCGCCACGCTCAACGCCTTCCTGGTCGTCTATCCGACTCGGCGCCGCCCGGTGCGCCGGGCGGCACTTTTTCAGCACGTTCGGGTCGCTCGCGGGCGGACTGGTGGCAACGCACGATCCGCCCCGGGAGTTCCCGAGTACTACGCAGCGTAGACCAAACCGGGTACCGCGTTGTGGCCGGGTCGCATTCGACACACCGGGAACCGGAAACCGGTGCGGACGGGTCCGGCGGCGGCCGGTGGATACGGCACGATCGCGCCCGGTGCGGCATACTCGGAGACCGGGTTTCGCTCGTCCCCGCCCGCACCCCCGACTCCGGAAACGAGGTTCTCGACGCAGTGTGTGGCCTGCTCGGATTTCTGACAGCTGATGTGGCGACCGACGACGTCGTGCAGCAGGTCTACGACGCACTGCAGTGCGGGCGCCACCGCGGCCCGGACGAGCGCGGCACCTGGCACGACGAGCACATCATTCTCGGCTTCAACCGCCTGTCGATCATCGATATCGACCACTCGCACCAGCCGCTGCGCTGGGGACCGGCTGACAACCCGCAGCGGTACGCGCTGGCGTTCAACGGCGAGATCTACAACTACCTGGAGCTGCGCGAGCAGCTGGCCGCCGAGCACGGTGCGCGGTTCCACACCGAGGGCGACGGCGAGTCGATCGTCGCGGCCTATCACCACTGGGGCACCGCGGCGTTCTCGAGGCTGCGCGGCATGTTCGCATTCGCCATCTGGGACACCGAGACTCGGCAGCTGGTGCTGGGGCGCGACCCGTTCGGCATCAAGCCCATGTTCCTGGCCACCGGCCCCAACGGCACGGCGTACGCCAGCGAGAAGAAGAGCCTGCTGGAACTGCTTCCGGCGCTGGGCCTGTCGGACGCGCTGGATGTGCGGGCGCTGGAGCACTACACGGTGCTGCAGTACGTTCCGGAGCCGGAGTCGCTGCACCGGGATGTCCGGCGGCTGGAGTCCGGCTGCTACGCGACCCTGACGCCGGGCGAGAAGCCCGCGGTGACACGGTATTTCGAGCCGACCTTCCGGGTCCGGCCGTTCGCGGTGGGCGGCGAGGAGCGCCGCTACCGCGAGATCGCCGAGGTGCTCGAGGATTCGGTCGCCAAGCACATGCGCGCGGACGTGACGGTCGGCGCGTTCCTGTCCGGCGGCATCGACTCGACCGCCACGGCGGCGCTGGCCATCCGGCACAACCCGAACCTTCTGACCTTCACCTCCGCCTTCGAGCGGGAGGGCTACTCGGAGGCCGACGTGGCCGCCGAGACCGCCGCGGCCATCGGCGCCAAGCACTTCGTGCGCATGGTGAGCCCGGCGGAGTACGCGGCGGCCATTCCCGAAATCGTCTGGTACCTCGACGATCCCGTGGCCGATCCGGCGCTGGTGCCGCTGTACTTCGTGGCGAAGGAGGCGCGCAAGCACGTCAAGGTGGTGCTGTCCGGCGAGGGCGCCGACGAGCTGTTCGGCGGGTACACCATCTATCGGGAGCCGTTGTCGCTGCGGCCGTTCGAGTATCTGCCGCGCGGGGTGCGCAGGCTGGCCGGGGCGCTGTCCGACCGGATTCCGGAGGGCACGCGCGGCAAGAGCCTGCTGCATCGCGGCTCGCTGACGCTGGAGGAGCGCTACTACGGCAACGCCCGCAGTTTCAACGACGCCCAGCTGCGTGCGGTGCTGCGCGACTTCCGGCCGGAGTGGACCCACCGGGACGTGACCGCCCCCATCTACGCCCGCTCCCGCGGCTGGGATCCGGTGGCGCGCATGCAGCACCTGGACCTGTTCACCTGGCTGCGCGGCGACATCCTGGTCAAGGCCGACAAGATGACCATGGCCAACTCGCTCGAACTGCGGGTCCCGTTCCTGGACCCCGAGGTCTTCCGCATCGCCGAGCAGCTCCCCTACGAGCAGAAGCTCACCAAGGAAACCACCAAATACGCCCTGCGCAAGGCGCTGGAGACCATCGTCCCCCCGCACGTCCTGCACCGCCCCAAACTCGGCTTCCCCGTCCCCCTCCGCCACTGGCTGCGCGGCCCCGAACTCTACGACTGGGCCGCCCAACAGATCGCCGAATCCCAAACCGACCACCTCCTCGACAAATCCGCCATCAAGGCCATGCTGGAATCCCACCGCCAAGGCCCCACCGACCACAGCCGCCGCCTCTGGACCCTCCTGATCTTCATGATCTGGCACGGCATCTTCGTAGAAGACCGCATCAAGCCCGACATCCAAACCCCGACCTACCCGGTACGCCTGTAGCTCCCGGCCAAAAGCACGCCGGGACCGACGAAGGAAAATGCCGGAGTCGACGAAGGACCACCCGGGATCAACGAAGGACCACGCCAGGACCGCCGAAGGACCATACGGCGGGATCGACGGATAGATCACCGACGCCGGGGTCGACGGAAAGTGCCGTCCCCAAGCTCGACTTGAGGGATCACCGAGACCGACAGGGGCACCCCTACCGGGCCGGACTGCCCGACCCCGTCTCCCCGCCGACCGGCCCCAGGCCGGTCGGCGGGGCCGTATCTTCATCGAAGTGAGCCATACCCTCACCGCCCGGGCCTCCCGATTCCCCGCGATTCCCCGCCGGGCCTCCCGATTCCCCGCCGCACGGCCCCCAGGGCCGTGCGGCCGGGTCCCCGTTCACCTCTCGTTGGCCGTGTCGTGGGAATTCGGGCACTCCGGACAGGTTAGCTAGAGGGCATGAGCGAGCGTGAGGATTCCTCCAGCGACCCGGTAACGGGCGCCGACCAGGCCGATACCGCGCAGCGGGGTGTGAGTCGCCGGTGGTTGTTCGGGGCGTCGGCCGGGGCCGCGGTCGCCGGGCTTGCGGTGGGGGCGGGCGGGGCTACGGCGCTGCGGTCGTCGAGTGGCGGCAGCGAGGTCTGGCCGCGCTCGGCGGAACTGGTCGTGGGGGCCGATCACAGTGCCGGGCCGCGGGTTTCGGGTCTGCACCTGCAATTCGGCGCGGACGCGGCGCGGGAGGCGGTGGTGTCCTGGCACACCGTCGGATCGGTGAGTAAGCCCATGGTCCGCTTCGGCACCGCGGGCAACGGCTTCGGCAGCACCGTGCAGGCGGAGACGCGCACGTACCAGGATGCCAAGTCGGGCATCGAGATTCAGGTGCACCACGCCCGCCTCACCGGACTCACCCCGGACACCGACTACGTGTACTCGGCGGGACACGACGGCGCTCCCCCGGAACTCGGCACGCTGCGCACCGCCCCGGCGGGCCGGGCGGCGTTCCGGTTCACCAGCTTCGGCGATCAGGGCACCCCGACGCTCGGCAAGCTCGACAACGGCAAGTGGGTCAACGACAATCTCGGCTCCCCGTTCGCCGGTGACGTCACCGCCGGAGTCGAGCGGGTGGCCCCGCTGTTCAATCTCGTCAACGGCGACCTGTGCTACGCCAACCTGTCCAAGGACCGCATCCGCACCTGGAACGACTGGTGGGCCAACAACTCTCGCTCGGCCCGCTACCGGCCGTGGATGCCCGCGCCGGGCAATCACGAGAACGAGCTCGGCAACGGGCCGATCGGATACCAGGCGTTCCAAACGTATTTCACCGTGCCCGATTCCGGCGGCGAGGACTTGTCGCGGGGCCTGTGGTACTCGTTCACGGTCGGCGGCATGCGGGTCATCGCGCTGGCCAACGACGACATCTGCTACCAGGACGCGGGCAACTCGTACGTGCGCGGATACTCCGGCGGCGCCCAGAAGCGTTGGCTGGAGGCGGAATTGGCGAAGGCGCGCGCCGACCGCGGCATCGACTGGGTGGTGGTGTTCATGCACCAGACCGCCATCTCGTCGGCGGACAAGTTCAACGGCGCGGACCTGGCCATCCGCCAGGAGTGGTTGCCGCTGTTCGACAGGTATCAGGTCGACCTGGTGCTGTGCGGGCACGAACATCATTACGAGCGTTCGCATCCCGTGCGCGGCGCCCTCGGCACCGACACCCTGACCCCGAATCCCGTCGACACCCGCACCGATGTCATCGACACCAGCAGGGGCACCGTGCACCTGGTGATCGGCGGCGGCGGCACCTCGCTGCCGTCCAACACCCTGTTCTTCCCCGGCAAGCAGTGCCGCGTCATCACCGGCGTCGGCGACGTCGACCCGGGCACCGGCAAGAAGACTCCCGTCTACGTCCGGGAACAGGCCCCCTGGTCCGCCTTCGCCGACGCCGAACACCCCTACGGCTTCTGCTCCTTCGACGTCGACCCCGGCCACCCCGGCGGCCACACCACCATCAAGGCCACCTACTACGCCCTCGTAGGCCCGACCAGCGAGCTGAAGGTGGTGGATTCGTTCACGCTGACGCGACCGCGGGCCGACAGGTGAGATCAGAAGGTGAGCGAGAGTCCCACCGCAGCAATGGAAACGGCGGTCTCGACAACGGCGCCGAGGACGTCGCCACTGAGCCCGTCGAAGCGGCGGACGCAGTGGCGGACCAGGAATACGGTGGCGGCCAGGGCGGCGGCCACGGCCAGCGGGCCCAGCCACCAGTGGTCGGGGACGGCGAATACGGCTGTGACGCAGGCGATCGCGGTCCATACCGTCGCCGTCGGCAGCGATTGGGTGCCCGCCACCAAGGCGCCGAAGCCCGCGCCCGGTGCGGCGACATACCCGTGGCGGCAGGCCGGGATCACGGCCACCCGGCCCACCGCCACCGCCAGAGCGATTGCCCACCACCGATCGTCGGCGGCCAGGGTCGCGAACGCCAGTGCCTGCACGCCGATCGCGACGATCAGCGCGACCACGCCGAACGGCCCCACCCCACCGCTTTTCATGATCTCGCGGGCCCGTTCCGGCGGCCCGTAACTTCCGAGCCCGTCCATGGTGTCGGCCAGCCCGTCCACGTGCATGCCGCGCGTGACGAGCGCCAGCGCCGCCACCGTCAGCAACCCGGCCAGCGCGAAACCCGTTCCCGCCGCGGCGAATACCCGCGTCAGCCCGGCGGCCCCGACCCCGAGCACGGCACCCACCACCGGCGCCATGGCGATCGCCCGCGCCGCATCGGCGCGCTCGACGGTCTCCGGCCCCCGCACCGGGAACACGGTCAGCCACGAGAACGCCAGCCGAATCCCGTTCACGCGCGGCCCCTTCGGCCGCCGGTCTCCCGGATCACGGCTCAGTGCGCGGCGTCGGCGGTGCTGACGCCCGCCTCGTCGAAGGTCGACATCTCGCCGAGCGCACCGACCGCGGCGCGGAGTACCGGCAGGGCGGTGAGAGCGCCGGAGCCTTCGCCGAGGCGCATGCTCATGTCCAGCAACGGTTCCAGGCCGAGTTTGGTGAGGGCCAGTTGGTGGGCGGGCTCGGTGGAGCGGTGCCCCGCCACCCACCACGCCTTGGCGCCGGGCGCCAGCATCTCGGCGAGGACGGCGGCGGCGGTGATCACCACGCCGTCCAGGATCACCGGGGTGCGGCGGGCGGCCGCCTGGGCGAGGTAGCCGGTGACCGCGGCGAAATCGGCGCCGCCGACGGTCCGCAGCAGCGCCACCGGGTCGTGACGGTGCGGGCGGGCCCGCCACATGGCGTCCCGCACGACCGCGGCCTTGCGCATCCACCCGGCGTCGTCGACGCCGGTGCCGCGCCCCATGGCCAGCACCGGCTCGGTATCGGTGAGCGTGGCGATCAGAACCGTTGCGGGCGTGGTGTTCCCGATGCCCATATCGCCCGCGATCAGCAGGTCCGCCCCCGCGTCGATCTCCTCGTCGGCGATCGCGCGCCCCACCGCCAGCGCGGTGTGCACCTCTGCCTCGCTCAGCGCGTCCTCCCGGTCGATGCTGCCGCTCGCGCGCCGCACCTTGTAGCCGGACACCGCCGGATCGGTATCCCCGTCCACCGCGATATCCACCACCCGCACCGTGGCATCCGCCAGCCGCGCCAAGGTATTCACCGCGGCCCCACCGGCAACGAAGTTGGCGACCATCTGCGCGGTCACCTCCGCCGGATAGGCCGAAACCCCTTGCCGCGCAACGCCATGATCCCCCGCGAAGACCACCACCCGAGCCCGCTCGAACTGCCTGGGCGGACACACCCCCTGACAGGCCGCCACCCAATTCCCCAGCGCCTCCAACCGCCCCAACGCCCCCGCAGGCTTGGTAAGCCGCAACTGCCGCTCCTCCGCCACCCCCCACACCCGCCGATCCGGCTCCGCCACCGCCCCGAAAACCGGCACCCCACCAAAACCCTCAACCCCCACCACTCCCCGCCCAACCCCATTGTCCCCCACGCCCCCCCGCCCCGAAACATCATCCCCCACAGCAGAACCCCCCACCCCCGCATCGACAACCACCCCCGCAGAACCGGTCTCATCCCCCACGCCCGCCACAACCCTGCCGACCCCAGCCGCCCCCGCCACAACAGCCGCTGCGGAAGAACCAACCCCGCCACCCAAGTCCGCCGCACTCCCTGCCGCAGAACCAGTCTCGCCACCCACACTGGTTTCCGCAGGCGCGCTCGGTCCGGCCGACGCGGCCACGGCATCTGTTGGCGCGGAACCCGCTTCGTCGCCTGCGCTGAGCGAAGCCGCTGCGGCAGACTCGCCGACCACCGAATCGGTGATGGCAGGCGCTGTGGTTGAACCGACGCCCGGCTTCGCGATAGTCGCTGCCGCGGAGCCGGTTTCGTTGCTCGCGGCGGGTTCCGTCAGCTGTCCGGCCACACCGGTGGTCGATGCTGGTTGTTCGGGTGCGGTGGGTGGTTGGAGGGGGATTGCTCGGCCTGCGACTATGAACAGGACCTCGTCGCAGAGGGCGGCGAGGCGTTGGTTGAGTTTGCCGAGTTCGTCTTGGAAGAGGCGGCCGGAGCGGGTGGCGGGGATGATGCCGAGGCCGACCTCGGGGCTCACGATCAGTAGGCGGTCGGAGTAGGCGGCGACGGCGGCGATCAGGGCGTCGATATCGGGTGTGATGGTGCCGCGCGGGGAGTCCCAGGCCGAGCGCGCGTCCAGGCGGGCGGTCAGCCAGGTGCCGAGGTCGTCGATCAGCGTGATCGGGGCCGGGATGGTGAGCACGTCGACGGGGTCGCCCTCCACGACGCTCCAGCGCGCGGGCCGCCGATCCCGGTGTGCCGCAATGCGATCGGCGAACTCGGCGTCGTCGGGATCCAGGACGGCGGTCGCGACGTAGCGCACCGCCCGGTCCCGTCCGGCCAGTTCCTCGGCGAACGCCGACTTCCCCGACCGCGCCCCACCGAGTACCAGCGTCCGCATCGCCCGCCCGCTCCCAGCATCGTTCAACACGCCAGAACGGTACCAACCACGCGCGGGCCCGGTCGCTCACACCCGGGACACACCGGCGACGCGACCGGAGCCACCGCGCCGGACAGCCGGGCGAGGTGTCCGGTGCCGGACTCCGATCGAAGGCCGGAGAAAAGTCCTTTGCCGAGCCCGGCCGCACCCGGCACGATCGGCCCGTGACTGATCATGAGCACTCCGGCGATATCGCCGCTACCGATCCGGCCCGGCTGGGCACGACAAGCATCTCGGGCGGACGCCGACTGGCCTGGGCCGAGTGGGGACCGGCCGACGGCACGCCCGTGCTGTTGTGTCCCGGGGCGGGCTGGAGCCGGTGGCTGGGATTCGGCGCGGATGTCGTGGACGAGTTGGGCGTGCGGCTCATCTCGGTGGACCGGCCGGGCCTCGGGGATTCCACGCCCGCGCCGGGCCGCACGCTGACGGACTGGGCGGACGATATCGAGCGCCTCGGCCTGGAGAATCCGGCGATCGTCGGCTTCTCGCAAGGGGCGCCGTTCGCGCTCGCCTGCGCGGCCCGGGGCATCGCCTCGGCCGTGGCGATCGTCTCCGGCGGCGACGAACTGGCCCGACCCGAATTCGCGCTACCGCCCGAGGTCCGGGCCCTGGTCGAGCTCGTCGCCGCCGATCCGGCGGCCGCCGAGGCGGAATTCACCCGCTTCGGCAGCGCCGACACGCTGTGGCGCATGAGCATCGACGGCAGCGCGGACATCGACCGGGCGATCTACCGGCAACCGCAATTCGAACGCGCGTTCCGCCGGGCGCTGCGCGACGGATTCGCCCAGGGCCCAGCCGGTTACGCCCGCGACACCGTCCTGCACTTCGCACCCTGGCCGTTCGACGTCGCCGACATTCGCACCCGGGTCGACCTCTGGTACGGCGGCTTGGACACCAACCCCACCCACTCCCCCGACCACGGTGCCACTCTCGCCAGCCGAATACCCAACGCCACCAGGCACTTTCTCCCCGACTCGGGCGGCTCGCTGCTGTGGACCCACGCCACCGATATTTTGACCATGCTGCTGAAGGGGTGAGTTGGCTCAGCTTCCGAAGCGGCGGCGGTATTCGGTCGGGGCCAGGCCGACCAGGCGCTGGAAGTGGTGGCGGAGCAGGGCGCCGGAGCCGAAACCGCAGCGGCCGGCGATTGATTCCAGGTCCAGGGAGGTGTCTTCCAGGAGTTGTTTGGCCAGCAGGATGCGTTGGTTGGTCAGCCATTTCACGGGGGTGGTGCCGCTCTCGGCCAGGAAGCGGCGGGCGAAGGTGCGGGTGGACATGGCCGAGCGGGCGGCCAGGTCCTCGATGGTGTGCGGCAGGTCGAGATTCTCGCTCATCCACAGCAGGGTCGCGCCCAGGCTGTCGGACGTGCATTCCGGCACCGGACGCTCGATGAACTGACGCTGCCCGCCGTCGCGCTGCGGCGGGACCACCATGCGCCGGGCGATCGCATTCGCCACCGACGACCCCAGTTCCCGGCGCACCAGATGCAGGCAGGCGTCGATGCCCGCGGCCGTGCCCGCGCTGGTGATCAACGGACCCGCGTCGACGAACAGCACATCGGGATCGACGGTCGCCGTGGGATGCAGCGCGGCCAATTCGTCGGTGAAACGCCAGTGCGTGGTGCACTTTCGCCCATCCAGCAGCCCGGCCGCCCCGGCGAGGAACGCGCCCGAACACACGGTGAGCACGGTCGCCCCGGCCGCCGCGGCATCGGCGACCGCCCGGACCACGCGCGGCTCGGGCGGCCCGCCGACGCGGGAGAAGGCCGGAATCGCGACCAGATCGGAGTCGAGCAGCTCGTCGAGGCCGTACTCGGGAATAACGGTGATACCCGGTGAGCTGGAAGTCAGCGGGCGGCCCGGTTCGGCGCCGCAGATCCGGAAGTCGAATACCGGCAGCCCGTCGTCGCTGCGGTCCAACCCGAAAACTTCGCAGACAACGCCGAATTCGAACATGGCGAGCCGATCGGTGACCAGAACGGAAACCTTCGAGAGCATGCCGACAGTCTACTGGCAGTATCTTTACGAACAGTGACGTTACTGCCACTGTTGGCGGTAACTAGATGCGCGAAAAATTACTGCCATGGTTATCGCACTGCTCGTCCCCGTCGCCGCGGCACTCGCCTTCCTGGCCCTGGCCACCCCGGCGGTCCTGATCTACCGCCGCATACTCCCCACCCTGACCGGCGTCGTCGACCCCACCGACCGCGACACCCAGCGCATCGTCATGGAACTGCGCACCATCGCCAGCGCGCGGGAACACTCGTGACGGGACCTACACGGCCTCGCCCGCCGAGACGCGCGGCTTCGGCGCGCGCATGCGGCGGATCTGCGAGGCGCGGACGAACGCGTACCAGCCCAGCGACCACGGGGAATCGGTGTGGTCCGGGAACCGCTCGCGCACCCGGCGATTGATGATGCGGCCGATCACGAAGCCCTCGGCGATCATGAACACCATCATCACCAGCATGGCCAGCGTGACGTACGCCTGCAGGGCCGGGGTCAGGAACATGGTGAGAATCAGCACCAGGGCCAGCGGCATGAACAGGCCGACCAGATTGCGCCGGGCGTCCACGAGGTCGCGGACATACGCGCGCACCGGGCCCCGGTCCCGGGGTAAGAGGTACTTGTCCTCACCGGCCAGCATGCGGGCGCGGCGGTCGGCGGCGGCGGCGCGACGCTCGGCCGAGGCGGCCTTGCGCTCGGCGCGGGTGCCGCGATTGGCCTTGCGCCGGGCGCGGGCCTCCTTCGCCGTCATGGGCGCGGGCGCGATCGGACCGCGCTTGCGGCCCTGGGCATCCCGGCGCTTCGGGGTGGGTCGCCCCTTACCGGACGTGGCCGTCGCGGCCGCCCGGCCGGTGGCCGAGTTGCCCTCGGAGTTGTCGGCCGGGGCCTCGTCGGCGAGGTTGTCGGTGGTGCTGGCATCGCCGCGGCGAAGGAACTTCACGCCGACCAGGCTATTCGATGACGCATCGCCCTGGAAATCCGGTTGCCCCGGCCGCCGCGACACCGCGCATATCCGCCCGTTCAGCGGCTGGTAACCCACCGTTTCCAGGGGTCGCCGGACCCGCGGCGGGCTCGGAAGTGGCAAGATTGGAATAGCCACCCGCGAAGTGGCGTTGACAGCCTTCGAGCCGTGCGCTGTTCACGGGTTGAACACAGGTCCGCGAGGAGACTTCATGACTGTGCAGAACGAGACCACCACCCACGGTGTGACTCTGACCGATGCCGCTGCCGCCAAGGCGAAGGCGCTGCTCGATCAGGAGGGCCGTGACGACCTTGCGCTGCGAATCGCGGTGCAGCCCGGCGGCTGCGCCGGCCTGCGCTACCAGCTCTTCTTCGACGATCGCAGTCTCGACGGCGATCTCACCGGCGAGTTCGGCGGCGTCACCCTCACCGTCGACCGCATGAGCGCCCCCTACGTCCAGGGCGCGGCGATCGACTTCGTCGACACCATCGAGAAGCAGGGCTTCACCATCGACAACCCCAACGCGACCGGCTCCTGCGCCTGCGGCGACAGCTTCAACTGAGCCGGACAACCCGAACGCACACCGTCAGCGCGGAACACCCTTCCGGAGTTCCGCGCTGACGCGTGTCCGGAGGCTCGAACCGGGGCTGGTGGGCACGCGCGCGTACGGTGTACGTTACCGATTACCGACATTCCGCACAGTCTTCCGTCACTCCGGCATATCGCACGACACCGAAGGGCTTCTCCCGTGACCATCGCCGTGTCCGGATCCATCGCGACCGACAATCTCATGACCTTCCCCGGAAAGTTCTCCGAGTCGCTGCTGCCCGATCAGCTGCAGCACGTGTCGGTCAGCTTCCTCGTCGACGACCTGGCGATCCGGCGCGGCGGCGTGGCCGGCAACATCGCCTACGCGATGGGCCTGCTGCGGGGGTCCCCGCTGCTGATCGGCGCGGTCGGCGCCGACTTCGGCGACTACCGGGAGTGGTTGGAGCGCAACGGCGTCGACTGCTCGGCGGTGTACATCTCGGAGAAGGCGCACACCGCGCGGTTCATCTGCACCACCGACAGCGAGATGGCGCAGATCGCGGCGTTCTACCCGGGCGCGATGAGCGAGGCCCGCAACATCTCCATCGCCGAGATCGCGCGCACGCGTGGCGATCTCGCGCTCATGCTGGTCGGCGCCGACGATCCGGACGCCATGCTGCGGCACACCCGCGAGTGCCGTGAGATCGGCCTGCCGTTCGCCGCCGACCCCTCCCAGCAGCTGGCCCGCCTCGACGGCGAGCAGGCGCTGCAGCTGATCGACGGCGCCGCCTTCCTGTTCACCAACGAGTACGAGCTGGGCCTGCTGCGGCAGAAGACCGGCCTGACGCTCGAGCAGATCGACAGCCGCGTCGGCATCCGCGTCACCACCCTCGGCGCCAAGGGCGTGCTGATCGTCGACCGCGACGGCGCCGAGCTGAATGTCGAAGTGGTGCCGGAGACTTCGAAGGTGGACCCGACCGGTATCGGCGACGCGTTCCGCGCGGGCTTCCTCACCGGACACAACGCCGGGCTGAGCCTGGAGCGTTCGGCGCAGCTGGGCTCGCTCGTCGCGGTGCTGGTGCTGGAGACCGACGGCCCGCAGGAATGGATCCTGGACCGCCCGGCCGCCATCGAACGACTCGGCCGCGCCTACGGGCCCGAGGCCGCCGCGGAGATCACCCCCCTGCTCGCCTGAATTCCCGGGCAATAGGGTGGGGCGCATGGGATCCGACCGTTTGTATTTCCGTCAGCTGCTCGCCGGCCGGGACTGGGCCGTCGGCGATCCGATCGCGACCCAGATGCGCAATTTCGCGTATCTGATCGGCGACCGCGAGTCCGGGGAGTGCGTGGTCGTGGATCCGGCGTACGCGGCGGGCGATCTGGTCGACATCGCCGAGGCGGACGGGCTGCGGGTGACGGGCGTGCTCGCCACCCACCACCACCCCGATCACGTGGGCGGCACCATGCTCGGCTTCACGTTGCAGGGGGTGCGAGAGCTGTTGGAGCGGATCGACGTTCCCGTGCACGTGCATCGGCAGGAGCTGCCGTGGGTCGCGAACGTCACCGAGATCGCGCCGGGCGAGCTGACCGGCCACGAGCACGGCGACACGATCGGCGTCGGCGCGGTCGACATCGAACTGCTGCACACCCCCGGCCACACCCCGGGCAGCCTGTGCTTCCTCGTCGACGACCGGCTCGTCGCGGGCGACACCCTCTTCATCGACGGCTGCGGCCGCACCGACTTCCCCGGTGGCGACTCGGAAGCCATGTTCCGCAGCCTGCGCTCCCTGGCGGCCCTCCCCGGCAACCCCGTCGTCTACCCCGGCCACTGGTACTCCGAGGAACCGAGCGCCGCCCTGTCCGCGGTGCGGGACAACAACTACGTCCTGCGACCGCAGACCTTGGAGCAGTGGCACATGCTGATGCCGGGGTGATCCCAGGGCCCCGGAATCAGACCATGCGGCGGAGCCAGCCGTGGATGTCGGCGAAGGTGCCGCGCTGGATGCCGGTGAGGGTGTCGCGCAGGGCCATGGTGACCTCGCCGGGTTCGCCGGTGCCGACGGTGAATTCGCCCTCGGCCGAGCGGACCGTGGCGACCGGGATGACCACCGCGGCGGTGCCGCAGCCGAAAACCTCGGTGATCTCGCCGGATTCGACGCCCTTGCGCCACTCCTCGACCGAGATCTTGCGCTCCTCGACCTGGTAACCGGCGTCGGCGGCGAGGGTCAGCAGCGAGTCGCGGGTGATGCCGGGTAGCAGCGCGCCGGACAGTTCCGGGGTGACCAGGCGCGCATCCGAACCCGAGCCGAAGACGAAGAACAGGTTGTTGGTGCCCATCTCCTCGACGTAGCGGTGCTCGGCGGCGTCCAGCCAGACCACCTGATCGCAGCCCTGCTCGGCGGCCTGCTTCTGGGCCAGCAGCGAGGCCGCGTAGTTACCGGCGACCTTCGCCTCGCCGGTGCCGCCGGGCGCGGCCCGCACGTACTCGGTCGACAGCCACACCCGCACCGGCTTCAGGCCGCGCGGAAAGTACGCGCCCGCAGGAGAACCCAGCAGCAGGTACCGGTAGCTGTCGGCGGGCTTGACGCCCAGGCCGAACTCGGTGGCCACCATGAAGGGCCGCAGATACAGCGAATCCTCGCCACCGGCGGCGGGCACCCAGTCGGCGTCGACCTCCAGCAGCTGCCGCACCGACTCCACGAACAGCTCGTCGGGCAGCTCGGCCATCGCCATCCGGCGCGCCGAGTTCCGGAAGCGCCGGGCATTGGCGTCGATGCGGAAGGTCGCGATGCCGCCGTCGCCCTGCCGGTAGGCCTTGAGGCCCTCGAAGATGGCCTGGCCGTAGTGGAAGACCATGGTCGCCGGGTCCATCGTCAGCGCACCGTAGGGCTCGACGCGGGCATCGGTCCACTGCCCGTTCTTGTATTCGATCGACACCATGTGGTCGGTGAAATAGCGCCCGAATCCGGGCGCCGCCAGGATTTCCTGCCGCCGCTGCGCCGGGGTCGGCGCGGGATGCGAAACACGGGTGAACTGGGCAGCAACGGTCATGCAGCTGATCCTAGAACGACCACCCCCTCGTTCGGTGCGCGGTCCGGCAAACCGAATAGAACCGATCACGAGTGGTGCGCACATTGCTCAGCTGTCCAGGTCGGGCCGCCATTCGCGATGAGCGAAACGCTCTGCGCCCCACCCCACCGCCGCGGCCCTCATGGTCCCGGCGGCCCAGCCCCCATGGTCCCGGCGTGCTTTTGGCCGGGACCTCACCGATGATTCCGGCCAAAAGCACGCCGGAATCACTGGTGGGCCGGGCAACTGCGATCAAGAAGTACGCGCAGTAACGAACGGCGGCCGAACAATCTCCGCGCGCAACCGTCGCCCGCGCACGTCGACCTCGACCTGGTCACCCGGCTCCAGCCCCGCGCCGGTGTCCAACAGCGCCAACGCGATTCCCACCTTCAGCGTGGGCGAGAAAGTGCCCGAGGTGGTTTCGCCGACGGTCTCGTCGCCGCGCAGCACGGCCTGGCCCGGGCGCAGCACGCCGCGATCGAGTCCCTTGAGGCCCATGAGGATTCGCCGCGGGCCCGCCGACTTCTCCTGCTCCAGTGCGGATTTGCCCCAGAACTCCGGCTTCTTCCAGCCGATCGCCCAGCCGCAGCGCGCCTGCAGCGGCGAGATGTCCAGCGACAGTTCGTGTCCGTGCAGCGGGTAGCCCATCTCGGTGCGCAGGGTGTCGCGCGCGCCCAGCCCGGCGGGCTGGCCACCGGCGGCCTTCACCCGCTCGATCAGCGCCCGGAACAGCGGGGCGGCGTCGTCCCAGCGCGGCAGCAGCTCGTAGCCGTGCTCGCCGGTGTAGCCGGTGCGGCACACCCGGACCGGGCGGCCCTCCCACTCGGCGTCGGCGTAGGCCATGTACTCCATGTCGGTCGGAAGACCCAGCGCGGTAAGCACTTCCGTGGACTTGATGCCCTGCACCGCGAACACCGCGTACTCCCGGTGCTGATCGGTGACGGTGATGCCCTCCGGCGCGACCTTGCGCAGCTCGGCCACCACGGCGGCGGTGTTGGCGGCGTTGGGCACCAGGAAGACCTCGTCGTCGCTCACGTAGTAGGCGATCAGGTCGTCGATCACCCCGCCCTCGGGCGTGCAGCACAGCGTGTACTGCGCCTTCCCCGGCCGGATCCGGCCCAGGTCGTTGGTCAGCGCCGCGTTGACGAACGCCGCCGCCCCCGGCCCCGCCACGGTCGCCTTTCCGAGGTGGCTCACGTCGAACACCCCGACGGTCTCGCGGACGGCGGTGTGCTCCGCCACCGTCCCGGCGTACGACACCGGCATCTCCCAGCCGCCGAACGGGGCGAACGACGCCCCCAGCTCGACGTGCACGTCATGAATCGGGCCCTGCAGCAAGTTCGTCTCGGTCACCCGAGGGAGCTTATCGGTGCCCGCGATCAGTAGCCTGGCACGCATGACAGCTGTAGCAGATCGTTCGCTCGGGCCGGAGCTGGCTCGTACGGTGACCATCGGGACGGATGCCGATGTGCTCGTGGTGGGACTCGTCACCACCGACGACGGGGTGGCGCTGGCGCCGAGCGACGAGTTCACCGACGTGCTGGGCACGGATCTGCGGGCGGCGCTGACGGAGCGGTTACGAGCGGTCGGGGCGAAGGGCAAGGGCGAAGAGCTGACCCGGATTCCGGCGCCCGAGGGGCTCGGGGTCACCAGCGTGCTCGCGGTCGGGCTGGGCGCGGCCGACAAGGTCGACGCCGAGCAGATCCGCAAGTCCGCGGGCGTGGCGAGCCGGGCGCTGACGGGCGTCGGCACCGCGGTGACCACGCTGTCCGGGCTGGACCTGGGCGCCGCGGCCGAGGGATTCTACCTGGGCGCGTACAACTTCCCGGTGTTCCGGTCGGACAAGTCCGCGCCGAAGCCGGACGAACGGCCGGTGCGGCGGATCGAATTCCTGGTCCCCGAACCGGATTTCGGCGAGGAGGCGCTGTTTCGCGCGCAGGCGGTCGCCGAGGCCGTCGCCACCACCCGCGATTTCGTGAACACCCCGCCCAGCCACCTGTACCCGGCCGAATTCGCCGCGCGCGCACAGCAATTGGCCGAGGCCGCCGGGCTCGAGGTCGAGGTGCTCGACGAGAAGGCGCTCGCCGCAGCCGGTTACGGCGGCATCGTGGGCGTCGGCAAGGGCTCCTCGCGCCCGCCGCGGCTGATCCGCATCACCTACCGCGGCGGCGCCAAGAAGGTGGCGCTGGTGGGCAAGGGCATCACCTTCGACACCGGCGGCATCTCCATCAAGCCCGCCGCCAATATGGAGAACATGACCTCGGACATGGCCGGCGCCGCCGCGGTCATCGCCACCGTGCTGCTGGCGGCGCGGCTGAGCCTGCCGATCACGGTCACCGCGACCGTGCCGATGGCCGAGAACATGCCCTCGGACACCGCGCAGCGGCCCGGCGACGTGCTCACCCAGTACGGCGGCATCACCGTCGAGGTGATCAACACCGACGCCGAGGGCCGGCTCATCCTGGCCGACGCCATGGTCCGCGCGAGCGAGGACGACCCCGACTACCTCATCGATGTCGCGACCCTGACCGGCGCGCAGCTGGTGGCGCTGGGCACGCGCACCCCCGGCGTGATGGGCACCGAGGAGTTCCGCGACCGCGTCGCGCGCATCTCCCAGCAGGTCGGCGAGAACGCCTGGGCCATGCCGCTGCCCGCGGAGCTGCGCGCCGACCTCAACTCCAAGGTCGCCGACCTGGCCAATGTCTCCCCGCACCGCCACGGCGGCATGCTGGTGGCCGGGCTGTACCTGAAGGAGTTCGTGCCCGAGGGCGTGCAGTGGGCGCACCTGGACGTGGCGGGCCCGGCCTACAACACCGGCGGCCCGTTCGGCTACATCGGCAAGGGCGGCACCGGCGTTCCGGTCCGCACCCTGATCGCGGTCCTGGACGACATCGCCGCGGAGTAGCGGCGGCTCAGTCGCCGTCGCGCAGATCGTTCTCCAGCGCCCGTCGCCGCTCGATGCGGCGGCGGGCGTCGTGGTCTCGCATGCGCTGCGGATAGCCGGTGCGCCGGACGTCGTAGACGGGGATGCCGAGCCAGCCCGACAACCGCTGCGCGCCGCGCTCACCGACCACCCGCCTGGTCCATTCGCCGTCCGCGGCCACCAGAACGACTGTGACATCTGTCACAGTCGTTCGCGGCTCCACATAGGCCTCGACGCCGACGTGGGTGCGCACCCACGCGGTCAGATGATCCGCGTCGGCGGCCTCGACACCGCCGGGCGCACGGCCGACCGTCTGGCGGAAACGATCCAGCAAACCCATCCCCGCCCACCTCCTGTTCCGACACCGGACACGCTCGGACCCGGTCCATCGATACTGCCAGCAGCGCACACCGACCCGCCCTGTGCCACGCATCGCAACGACGAGTGCAAGGATGGATACCCGGAACATGAACCCAAACGGATCTCCGGTGCCACAGAGTGTTCGGTGGCGTGTAGGACATTCGCCGCGACCGCGGTGGGCGCCCGCCGGGAGACGAACTGTTGTAGACCCGTCGAGCAGTTAGAGGAGTCAACGGACATGGCCTTCTCCGTCCAGATGCCAGCTCTTGGTGAGAGCGTCACCGAGGGCACTGTGACCAGGTGGCTGAAGCAGGAAGGAGACACGGTCGAGGTCGACGAGCCCCTGCTCGAGGTGTCCACCGACAAGGTCGACACCGAGATCCCGTCGCCGGCGGCCGGTGTGCTCACCAAGATCGTGGCCAAGGAGGACGACGTCGTCGAGGTCGGCGGCGAGCTGGGCGTGATCGGCGAGGCCGGCGAGGCCCCCGCTCCCGCGGCCGCCCCCGCCCCCGAGGCCGCCGCCCCCGAGTCGGCCCCCGCACAGGCACCCGCCCAGCAACAGCCCGCCCCGGCCCCGCAGCCGAGCGCGCCCGCGCCGCAGCCCGCCGCGGCGCAGCAGTCCGACGCGGCCTCCGGCACCTCGGTGAAGATGCCCGAGCTCGGCGAGTCCGTCACCGAGGGCACCGTCACCCGCTGGCTGAAGCAGGTCGGCGACCAGGTCGCGGTCGACGAGCCGCTGCTCGAGGTCTCCACCGACAAGGTCGACACCGAGATCCCGTCGCCGGTGGCCGGTACCCTGCTGGAGATCACCGCGCAGGAGGACGACGTCGTCGCCGTCGGCGGCCAGCTCGGCGTCATCGGCAGCGGCTCCCCTGCTGCCGCTCCGGCCCCGGCCCCGGCCCCGGCGCCCGCGCCCGCCCCGGAACCCGCGCCCGCTCCGGCCGCCGCGGCACCGGCTCCCGCGCCCGCCCCGGCCCCCGCTCCGGCTGCTCCCGCCCCGGCACCGGCCCCCGCCCCGGCCCCCAAGCCCGCGCCCGCCCCGGCGGCCGCGTCCGGCAACGGCGAGGCCCCGTATGTGACCCCGCTGGTGCGAAAGTTGGCCGCGGAGAACAACGTCGACCTGTCCCGGGTCCAGGGCTCGGGCGTCGGTGGCCGCATCCGCAAGCAGGATGTGCTGGCCGCCGCCGAGACCACCAAGGCCCCGGCCGCCGCACCGGCGGCGTCGGCTCCGGCCGCTCCCGCCGCCGCGCCGAGTGCTCCCGCCGCGCCCGCCGGGGTGCGCCCGCAGCTGCAGGCGCTGCGCGGCACCACCCAGAAGGTCAACCGCATCCGCCAGATCACCGCGGCCAAGACCATGGAGTCGCTGCGGACCACCGCGCAGCTGACCCAGACCCACGAGGTCGACGTCACCAGGATCGCGGCGCTGCGGGCCAAGGCCAAGGACGCGTTCCGCGAGCGCGAGGGCGTCAACCTGACGTTCCTGCCGTTCTTCGCCAAGGCCGCGGTCGAGGCGCTGGGCGTGCACCCGAACGTCAACGCCTCCTACAACGAGGAGGCCAAGGAGATCAACTACCACTCGGCCGTCCACCTCGGCATCGCCGTGGACACCGAGCAGGGCCTGCTCTCCCCGGTCATCCACAATGCCAGCGATCTGTCGCTGGCCGGGCTGGCCCGCGCCATCGCCGATATCGCGGGCCGCGCCCGCACCGGCGGCCTGAAGCCGGACGAGCTGGCGGGCGGCACCTTCACCATCACCAATATCGGCAGCCAGGGCGCGCTGTTCGACACCCCGATCCTGCTGCCGCCGCAGTCGGCGATGCTGGGCACCGGCGCAATCGTCAAGCGGCCCATGGTGATCGCGGACAACGGCAACGAGTTCATCGGCATCCGCTCGATGTGCTACCTGCCGCTGACCTACGACCACCGGCTCATCGACGGCGCCGACGCCGGGCGCTTCGTCACCACCATCAAGCACCGGCTGGAGGAGGCCGCGTTCGAGGCGGACCTGGGTCTGTAGACCGCCCGACATGAAGGTCGTGATCGCCGGCTCGTCCGGGTTGATCGGAACGGCGCTGGTGGCGGCGCTGCGGCGGGACGGGCACGAGGTGACTCGCCTGGTCCGCCGGCCCGCCGCCGCCCGCGACGAGCTCACCTGGGATCCCGCCCACGCGCGGGTTCCCGAACGCGCCCTGCGCGGCGCGGACGCGGTGGTCAATCTGTGCGGCGCCGGGATCGGCCGTCGGCGCTGGAACGGCAGCTACAAGCAGGAGCTGCGGGACAGCCGGATCACGCCGACCGACGTGCTCGCCGGGGCCGTCGCCGCCGCGGGGGTGCCGACGCTGGTCAACGCCAGCGGCGTGCACTACTACGGCGGCGGCACCGGCGACCGGGTGGTCACCGAATCCGACTCGGCCGGAACGGGATTCCTGGGCACGCTGTGCCGCGACTGGGAGGCCGCCACCCGGCCCGCCGCCGAGGCGGGCGCGCGGGTGGTGCTGCTGCGCAGCGCGGTCGTGCTGGCCCGGCACGGCGGCATGCTGAGCATGCTGCACCCGCTGTACTTCCTGGGCCTGGGCGGTCGGCTCGGCAACGGCCGCCAGTACCTGCCGTGGATCTCGCTCGCCGACGAGATCGGCGCCATCCAGTTCGCCCTCGCTCGCGACACCGTGCGCGGCCCGGTCAATATGACCGGGCCCGCCCCGGTGACCAATGCCGAATTCAGCCGAGCCCTCGCCCGCACCCTGCACCGCCCCGATGCCCTGGTGGTGCCCGCCTTCGCGCTGCGCGCCCTGATCGGCGAGTTCGCCCAGGAGGCGATCCTGCACGGCCCGCGCGCGATTCCGACCGTCCTCGAGGCGGCCGGTTATGCCTTCACCCATTCCACGGTCGGGCAAGCCCTGGCCGCCGCCCTGGGCGACGGACGCTGAGTTCGCCACTGTCCCAGGCACACAGTGACGCACGCCTCGTCCGCGGGCGGTCGTTGGACGACGAACCGTCCGGCCGGATATTTTTGCCGCGTGAGTGAGAACGCGCCGGTGATCCGGGATGCCCGCGAGGACGATCTGCCCGAGATCCTCGCCATCCACAATGTCGCCATCGCCGAGACCACGGCGATCTGGGACACCGAGCCGGTCGACCTGGACGAGCGCCGGACCTGGTGGCGCCACCGCGTGGCCGCGGGCTACCCCGTCCTGGTCGCCGAGATCGACGGCGCGGTCGCGGGCTACGCGAGCTACGCGCAATGGCGGCCGAAATCGGGTTATCGCTTCAGCGTGGAACATTCGGTGTACATCGCCGACCGGTTCCAGCACCGCGGCGTGGGCTCGGCGCTGATGGCCGAGCTACTGGCGCGCGCGGCGGCGAGCGGCCGGGTGCACGCCATGATCGCCGTCATCGACTCCGCCAATGCGCCATCGATCAAGCTGCACGAGAAGTTCGGCTTCCGCATCGTCGGTGAGCTGCCGGAAGTCGGTCACAAGTTCGGCCGCTGGCTCGACCTGACGTTGATGCAGCGCGGCTTCGACAATGGCGTAACGTCGATATCGTGAGCGAGCTTGCCAGCGACCCCTCTTTATCGAGCGAGCCTACGAGCAAACCCTCCGTAGCCGTCGACTCCGCGCGTTACGACAACACCCCCGTTCTCATCGAGGAACTGGGCGTCGTCGACTACCACCGTGCCTGGGAGATCCAGCGCGGCATCGCCGCCGACCGCGCCGAGGGCCGCGGTCAGGACCGGCTGCTGCTGCTGGAGCACCCGCCCGTGTTCACCGCGGGCCGCCGCACCGAGCCGGAGGACATGCCCTGCGACGGCAGCCCGGTGGTGCCGGTCGACCGCGGCGGCAAGATCACCTGGCACGGCCCCGGCCAGCTGGTCGGCTACCCCATCGTGCGCCTGGCCGAACCGGTCGACGTGGTCGATTACGTGCGCCGGCTGGAAGAGGCGTTGATCACGGTGTGCCTCGGCCTCGGCGTCGAGTGCGGCCGCGTCGAGGGCCGCTCCGGGGTGTGGGTGCCCGCGAACGCCACCCAGCCCGAGCGCAAGGTCGCCGCGATCGGCGTGCGGGTGCAGCGCGGGGTCGCCCTGCACGGCATCTCGCTCAACTGCGATGCGGCGCTGGACGGCTTCCAGGCCATCGTGCCCTGCGGCATTCGCGACGCCGGGGTCACCACACTGAGCCGGGAACTGGGCCGCGAGGTCACCGTGGCCGAGGTGCGGCCGATGGTGGCGCGGGCCGTGATTCGCGCGCTGGACGGCGAACTGCCCGTCGCCGAGCACACTATCGCGCGCGTCACACCCGCCTTGGCCGGTGCCGGAGCACCCGCCAAGGCGGAATGACACGGGCGTAGCATCGTTCTGGTGACTTCCGTCGACACCCCGACATCGAAGAACGGCACGCCGCACACGGCTGCCGCACCGAACGGGCGCAAGCTGCTGCGCATCGAGGCCCGCAACGCGGAGACGCCGATCGAGCGCAAACCCCAGTGGATTCGCACCCGCGCCACCATGGGCCCGGAGTACTCCGAGCTCAAGGGCCTGGTGAAACGCGAAGGGCTGCACACGGTCTGCGAGGAAGCCGGCTGTCCGAACATCTTCGAGTGCTGGGAGGACCGCGAGGCCACCTTCCTGATCGGCGGCGACCAGTGCACCCGGCGCTGCGACTTCTGCCAGATCGACACCGGCAAACCCGCGGCACTCGACCGCGACGAGCCCCGCCGGGTCGCCGAGAGCGTGCAGGCGATGGGCCTGCGCTACTCCACGGTCACCGGCGTGGCCCGCGACGACCTCGAGGACGGCGGCGCCTGGCTGTACGCCGAGACCGTGCGCGCCATCAAGCGGCTCAACCCGCACACCGGCATCGAGCTGCTGATCCCGGACTTCAACGCGAACCCCGAACAGCTGGCCGAGGTGTTCTCCTCGCGCCCGGAGGTGCTCGCGCACAACGTGGAAACGGTGCCGCGCGTGTTCAAGCGGATCCGCCCGGCATTCCGCTACGAACGCTCGCTGGCGGTGATCACCGCGGCCCGCGCGGCCGGTCTGGTCACCAAGTCGAACCTGATCCTCGGCATGGGCGAGACGCCGGAGGAGGTCACCCAGGCCATGCGCGACCTGCACGACGCGGGCTGCGACATCCTCACCATCACCCAGTACCTGCGCCCCTCGCCGCGCCACCACCCGGTGGACCGCTGGGTCAAGCCGGAGGAGTTCGTCGAACACTCCCGCGTCGCAACCGAAATCGGCTTCGCCGGCGTGATGGCCGGACCGCTGGTGCGCTCCTCCTACCGCGCCGGTCGGCTCTACGCCCAGGCCCTCGCCCACCACGGCCGCGAACTGCCCGCCCAGATGGCGCATCTCGCCGAGGGCGGCACCGCCGCCCAGGAGGCCAGCTCGGTGCTGGCCCGCTTCGGTTCCTGAGGCTCGCTCCGCGCAACCGGCCCGATTCCGCCCGTCCGGCGTATACCGGGTCGGTTGCGGTGTGTCTCGGGATCTTTCGAATTGCTGACACATGGCGGTCCAGGGTGGGAAGCTCGGATGAACCGCACGTGTCGTACTCCGGGAGCGAGGACACATGGCCGAGAAAGCGAGTGCACCCGCAGGCGCCAACGGCAGAGTGCCGACGGCGGAGCGTCCCGAGGAGATCCGCAATGTGGTGCTGGTGGGCCACAGCGGCTCCGGGAAGACCACACTGGTGGAGGCGCTCGCCGTCGCCACCGGGGCGGTGACCCGGGCCGGGCGGGTCGAGGACGGCACCTGCGTGTCGGACTACGACGATATCGAGCAGCGACAACATCGCTCCGTCCAGTTGTCGGTGGTGCCGATCTTCTGGGACGGAATCAAGATCAACCTGGTGGACACGCCCGGGTATGCGGATTTCGTCGGCGAGCTGAGGGCCGGTCTGCGAGCAGCGGACGCGGCCCTTTTCGTGGTATCCGCCGCGGCGGGCGCCGCGGGTGTCGGCGGGCAGACGCTGGCGCTGTGGGAGGAGTGCGCGGCGGTGGGCATGCCGCGCGCCCTGGTGATCACCCACCTCGACGCCGCCCGCGCCGACTTCGACGAGATGGCCCGCACCTGCCGCGAGATCCTCGGCGGCGGCGCGTCGGAAAGCATGCTGCCGCTGCACCTTCCGGTGTACGGGCCCAAGGGCGGCGACGGCCACCGCCCGGTGGCCGGTCTCATCGACCTGCTCACCCAGAAGGTGTTCGACTACTCCGCCGGCGAGCACACCCGCACCGAGACGACCGACGAGCAGGCCGCCCTGATCGACGAGGCGCGCGCCCGGCTCATCGAGGGCATCATCGCCGAGAGCGAAGACGAAACCCTGATGGACCGCTACCTCGAGGGTCAGGAGATCGACCTCGCCACGCTGGTCCCCGATCTGGAGCGGGCCGTCGCGCGCGGCACCTTCCACCCCGTCCTCATCGCCGCCCCGCCCCCGGAGGGCGCGCGCGAGGGCCTGGGCATGGTGGAGGTGCTGGAGCTGATCACACGCGGATTCCCCACGCCCGCAGAGCATTCCGTCTCGGCGACCGGCTCGTCGGAGGGGGCGGCGCCCGCTCCCCTGGCCTGCGATCCGCGGGGCCCGCTGGCGGCGGAGGTGATCCGCACCGCCTCCGACCCGTACGTCGGGCGGCTGTCGCTGGTGCGGGTGTTCTCCGGCACGCTGCGCCCGGACGAAACGGTGCACGTATGCGGGCACGGCCCCGACGAGGACCGCAATCACGATCTCGACGAACGGGTGGGCGCGGTATCGGCGCCGTTCGGCAAGCAGCAGCGCCCGCTCGGCCAGGCCATCGCCGGCGACATCGCCTGCGTCACCAAGCTCGGGCACGCCGAGACCGGCGACACGCTGTCGGCCAAGGACACCCCGCTGCTGATCGAGCCGTGGCCGATCCCGGAACCGTTGCTGCCCGTCGCGATTCGCGCGCACGGCAAGGCCGACGAGGACAAGCTCTCGCTGGCCCTGAGCCGCCTGATGACCGAGGACCCGACGGTGCGCCTGGAGCAGAACGGCCAGACCCACCAGCTGGTGCTGTGGTGCCTGGGCGAGGCGCATCGCGAGGTCGCCCTGGAGCGGCTGCGGTCGCGGTTCGGGGTGCAGGTGGACGTGGTCGATCATCGGGTGGCGCTGCGCGAGACCTTCGCCGGGACCGCGACCGGGCGCGGGCGGCACGTGAAACAGTCCGGCGGCCACGGCCAGTACGCCATCTGCGAGATCGAGGTGTCGCCGCTGCCGGAGGGTTCGGGCATCGAATTCGTCGACAAGGTGGTGGGCGGAGTCGTTCCGCGCCAATTCATTCCGTCGGTGGAGAAGGGGGTGCGCGCCCAGGCGGCCCGCGGTGTGGTGGCCGGGTACCCGCTGGTGGACGTGCGGGTCACGCTGTACGACGGCAAGGCCCACTCGGTGGACTCCTCCGATGCCGCGTTCCAGACCGCGGGCGCGCTGGCGCTGCGCGAGGCGGCCACCGCCGCGCGGATCGCGCTGCTGGAACCGCTCGCCGAGGTGGCGGTGACGGTCGGCGACGACTACGTGGGCGCGGTGCTGTCGGATCTGTCCAGCCGCCGCGGCCGAGTGGTGGGCACCGAACCGGCCACCGCCGGGCGCACCGTCATTCGCGCCGAGGTCCCGGAGCTGGAGCTGAGCCGCTACGCCATCGACCTCCGCTCGCTGTCGCACGGCGCCGCCCAGTTCACCCGCACCTACATCCGGCACGAAGCGATGCCCGCCCCACTGGCCGATTCCATCCGAGCCCAGGCCAAGGCGTCGGCCTGACCGGCGACCGATATTCTGAAAGGCATGGCAGCAGGCAAGGGCGGTAAGCCGTCGAAGGAAGCGAAGGCCGCGGCGAGGGCGGCGCGCCGGCAGGCGTCGAAGGAGCGGCGTCAGCAGCTCTGGCAGGCGTTCCAGATGCAGCGCAAGGAAGACAAGCTGCTGCTGCCGTTGATGATCGGCGTCTTCGTCGGCATCACCGTGGTGTTGTTCGTTGTCGGCCTGTTCGTGCATCTGCAGTGGTTCCTGCTGCCGATCGGCCTGATCCTCGGCGCGCTGGTGGCCTTCATCGTCTTCGGCCGCCGGGTGCAGAAGAACGTGTACGCCAAGGCCGAGGGCCAGGCGGGCGCGGCCGCGTGGGTACTGGACAACCTCCAGGGCAAGTGGCGCGTCACCCAGGGCGTGGCCGCGACCACCCAGCTCGACGCCGTGCACCGGGCCATCGGCCTGCCGGGTGTCGTGCTGGTCGCGGAGGGTTCCCCGCAGCGGGTGAAATCGCTGCTGGCACAGGAGAAGAAGAAGACGGCCCGGCTGGTCGGCGACACCCCCATCTACGACATCGTCGTCGGCAACGACGAGGGCCAGGTGCCGCTGAAGGATCTGCAGCGCTTCCTCACCAAGCTCCCCCGCAATATCGACGCCAAGCGCATGGAACTCATCGAGGGTCGCCTGTCGGCCCTGGCGACGCGCGGCGGCCCGGCCCTGCCCAAGGGCCCGCTGCCCGCGGGCGCCAAGATGCGCGGCGTGCAGCGCACGATCCGCCGCCGCTGACGATCGATCCGACAAGGCCCACGCCCATCACGGGTGTGGGCCTTTTCGCTGCACGGTGTTCCAGGCACGGAAATACCGCCTGAATTCGGCGGGGAATTCTGGTGTCGCAGACGATGGTAACGGGTCCGGCACGAGTGTCCCATAACGGACACTTGAACACCCTTGCCGTTTACCGCGACGTGCCGAAACATTGATTCCGCCGGGAAAGAGTGCTCGAAAGAGTTCGCTCCGGTTGAAATCATCCTCCGCATCCAGGAGAAATCCATGCGTTACTCGTGTTTACCCGCGGCGGTGGCATTCGCCGTGGGAGTCGGAATCATGTCGGCGGGATTCGCGGGCGCGGATCCCGCCCCGCCCGGTGACCACGCCTACGGTCTCGACATACAGAACGCGCGCCAGGCCGAGGCGCGCGGCGACACCAGTTCCGGGGACGCGCTGCCGGTCCGCGTCGGCGCCGAGACGCCGCCGCCGACCTATTCGCTGCGCAACTACGCGCTGGCGCCGGGGAATCAGGGCCGCGTCGGATCGTGCGTGACGTGGGCGACCGGTTACTCCGGCTACGGAATCCTGATGAACGAGCAGAATATCGGCGGCGGCCCGATGGCGCCGATGTTCATCTACTCGCAGATCGCGCGCGGCAACGACCGGGGCACCTGGGCGTCGGTGGCGCTGCCGATGGAACAGCGTCAGGGCATCGATACCAAATCCGATTACTGGCAGGGCAGTTTCGATTACACCACCCAGCCCACCGATCAGGAGCGGGCGAATGCCGCGCACTTCAAACTGTCCGGCAACAAGGATCTGACCCGGGGAGATCGGATCACCAATATCGAGAAGGCGATCGCGTCCGGCCTGCCGGTACCGATCGGATTCGAGGTTCGGGAGAGCTTCGAGGGATTGAACAAGAACAATTCCTTCTACAATCCCTCCCCCGACGAGCGCACCCTGGGCGGCCACGAGGTGACGATCGTGGGCTACGGCAGCGACGGTGTCACCATCGAGAACTCGTGGGGCTCCGGCTGGGGCGACGACGGATTCTTCACCGCCCCTTGGTCGTTCATCACCGGCAACGATATCGTCGAGGTCCATTCGATGGGCCGACTGGTCACCGAGGAGTGATCACCCGCGCAATTCCTAGGTGAGGGATGTTCGGCTGGGGATCGACGCCAGCCGAACAGCCGCTAGCGCGAACGCAGCAGCGCCGTACCGGTGGCACGGTCGTGCATGCCGCGACCGTCGGAGTCGGTGAACAGCGCGGGCACCACGAAGACCAGCAGCACCTGCCGGGCCAGGGCGCGCACGATGCCCACCGTGGCGTCGGCGTCGATCCGGATCACCCGCATCCGCAGGAAGAACTGCCCCGGCGTGAAGCCGAACAGCGTCACGGTCACGACGCCGATCACGAACCACACCACCAGCGTCATGGTGTTCACCGACCCGCCGCGCACGATCAGCGCCGCGATGCCCATGGCGATGAACCAGTCCACGAACAGTGCGACGATGCGCCGCACCATCGGCGCCAGCGATCCGGCCCCGCTCTCCGGCAGCCCCAGCAGCTTGCCCGGATACTCCTCCGCCCCCGGCTCTCCGGGATCGCCCGCGTTCGGTCCGGACAACCAGGAGCCGGTGATTCGTGCCATGTGATCCAGCTTAGGCACCGCCGCCGGGTCGACCACGTCACACCCGGGCGGACTTTCCGCGATGTCCCCGCACGCTTGCCGGGCATTGATGGCAGGATATGCGTGCTGTCGGCATCGACCGGCGCCTCGCGCCGAGCGGTACGTGTAACACCGGCGAAACACGAGCTTGATTACGGGGAAACACCGCATCCATAGGTTCAGCGACTAACCCAGCAATCGGCACCTGGCTGGGAACCGATCCGTAAGGAGTACTAAGTGGCGTTCAGCACGGCCGACGAGGTCATCAAGTACATCAAGGAGGAGGACGTCGAGTACGTCGACATCCGATTCTGCGACCTCCCGGGTATCCAGCAGCACTTCTCGATCCCGGCCAAGGCGTTCACCGCGGACCTCGCGGAGGAGGGCCTGGCGTTCGACGGTTCTTCGGTGCGCGGCTTCCAGTCGATCGATGAGTCGGACATGCTGCTGCTGCCCGACTTCGAGACGGCTCGGATCGATCCGTTCCGTGCCGCGAAGACGCTGAACCTGAACTTCTTCGTGCACGACCCGTTCACCCGCGAGGCCTACAGCCGCGACCCGCGCAATATCGCGCGCAAGGCCGAGGAGTACCTGCGCTCCACCGGCATCGCCGACACCGCGTACTTCGGTCCCGAGGCGGAGTTCTACATCTTCGACTCGATCCGCTACGACTCGCAGATGAACGGCGCCTTCTACGAGATCGAGTCGATCTCCGGTTCCTGGAACACCGGTGCGGAGTTCAACCCGGACGGCACCCTCAACCGCGGCTACAAGGTGCGCAACAAGGGCGGCTACTTCCCGGTCGCGCCCTACGACCACTACGTCGACCTGCGCGACAAGATCTCGACCAACCTGCAGGACTCCGGTTTCGAGCTGGAGCGCGGCCACCACGAGGTGGGCACCGCCGGTCAGGCCGAGATCAACTACCGGTTCAACACCCTGCTGTCCGCGGCCGACGATCTGATGCTGTTCAAGTACATCGTGAAGAACACCGCGTGGGCCGAGGGCAAGACCGTCACCTTCATGCCGAAGCCGCTGTTCGGTGACAACGGTTCGGGCATGCACGTGCACCAGTCGCTGTGGAAGGACGGCAAGCCGCTGTTCCACGACGAGGCGGGTTACGGCGGCCTGTCGGATCTCGCGCGCTGGTACATCGGCGGCATCCTGCACCACGCGCCGTCGCTGCTGGCGTTCACCAACCCGACGGTGAACTCCTACCACCGCCTGGTGCCGGGCTTCGAGGCCCCGATCAACCTGGTGTACTCGCAGCGCAATCGCTCTGCGGCCGTGCGCATTCCGGTCACCGGCAACAACCCGAAGGCCAAGCGCATCGAGTTCCGCGCGCCGGACTCCTCGGGCAACCCGTACCTGGCCTTCGCCGCCATGCTGATGGCCGGCCTGGACGGCATCAAGAAGAAGATCGAGCCCGCCGCCCCGGTCGACAAGGACCTCTACGAGCTCCCGCCGGAGGAGGCCAAGAACATCGCGCAGGCCCCCACCAGCCTGGCCTCGGTCATCGACAGGCTCGAGCAGGACCACGAATACCTCACCGAGGGCAACGTCTTCACCGAGGACCTGATCGAGACCTGGATCCAGCTCAAGCGGGACAACGAGATCGCCCCGATCAACCTGCGCCCGCACCCGTACGAGTTCGAGCTGTACTACGACGTGTAAGTCGGCTTAGCCCTCTGACCTGCGGCGCACTGCCTTTACACGATCTTCCGTCCGCAGTTCGTCCGCAGTAGCGATCAGCGAGTCCATCCGTTCCGCGATCACTTCACCGATGGCGGTTCGGGTGGACTCGTCTGCGTCCGGCCACAAATGTCCGTAGGTGTCCAAGGTGGTCCGGGCCGATGCGTGACGTAGCCGGGCCTGCACGGTCTTCACGTCCGCCTTCTTGGAGATCAGCAGCGACGCGAAGTAGTGCCGCAGGTCATGGAAGCTGAATTCCTCTGGGAGACTGGCTAATTCGCCATTCTCACGAAGGTCCCGCAACGCCCGTTCGATCTGCCACGGTGGACACGGCCCCGCTTCCCCATTGGTGATCATGTTCTCGTGTGGCCAGCGCTGTTTCGATGCCGACAGCAGCAGCGTCAGCTCACGCGGGATCGGGATCGGTGTTTCGCTGGTCTCCGATTTCAGCGGCTCGTTCGGCCACTGCTGTTTCGGATGAATCACGCCGCGCATGAAGTCGATGTCATCCACTCGCAGTGCTGCCACTTCCGCGACTCGCAGGCCCGCGAACGCTCCGAGCAGTACCGCCGCCTGCATGTGTTTCGGGAACGCAGCATGCAATTGGCAAACTTGCTCAGTGGTTGCGATGTAGGGTTTCTGTTTACCCATCGGCGGAGATGTCTTGCGCGAGCACGGATTTCGCGCGATCAGTCCCTCATGCCACGCATCGGTCATGATCTGCGACAGCCGAGCGTGCAGGGCGTAGACGTAGCTCGGCTTCAGCCCTTCCTTTTTCAGCTTGGCAACCCACGCCTTCACCGAGGACGGCCGCACCGCCGAGAGCTGCACTTTGCCGAATTCCGAGGTAATCCGTTTGATGTGTGTCTTGGCCTCGCGCACGGTGCCTTTGCGATGAATCTCGTAGCCCAGAATCCACTGATCACACCATTGCTGCACTGTGATCGCGGCATCACGCGGAGCCACATGCGTACCCTGCACCAGCGTCGACATCTGATTCGTGAGCCACTGCTCAGCATCAGTCTTTCGACGGAAGCCCTGGACGTGCTCATTGCCGAAATCATCGACGTAACGGGCACGCCACCGCTTCGCGCACCCGTAGTTCGCCGAAGGCACCTTCTCCTGTTTCCTGGTGCCGTCCGAATCGACCTTGGTCACGGTCTTATGCCAGCGATCTTCGACACCACCGCGCCGATTCCGGATCCCAGCCATCAGGCCACCATCCGGCGACGCTGTGCCTCCAGCTCCAGGCCCACGCGTTCCTGATCCGCCAGCCAAGCCAGCACGGCGGTTTTCTTCCACACGCGCCGACGAGCCGAGAGCTTGAAGCTGGGCGGCTTGGTCGGATCACCGACATACGCCCACCACCGCCAGGTTGCCGCCGGAATCCCGGTCAGTGCTTCCAACTGCGTCGCCCGCAGGTACGTCTCTTCCTCGATCATGATTCCCCCTATGCCGCATCCTGGTTTGCCGAATCACCTTGCGGCGTAGGTGGTTCGAACAATCTGGCCTTGTCGTACTCGTAGCGCCACGCCAGCCTGGTCGTGACATCGTTCATGATCAGGTGTTCCCGGGGCGGCTTGTTCGGGTCACCCGGATCCGACGGCCGCACCACCCACCGATCCCGATCGTCAGGGCGGGAAATGCCTGCCTCCCTGAGCATCTCGCGCACAAAATCCACCCGATCGGCCTGATGGTCCGCCAGCGTCTTCCCGGTCCACCTGCGCGACACCAGGACCCGACGGCCCCGCATTCCCAAGGTCTCGCGACGATGGGCCTTGCCCTTGCAGCGGCCCGGAACCATCTTCTCGGTGGCGCCCTTCGGAACAATGCCGTAACGCAGCCACACGCCGCACTTGGGCGAGCACGGCGTCTTGCACAGCTCCTCGTGCAAGCGGTCGTAATGCCGCGCCAGCCGGGCGGTATCGGCTTCCACGATCTCGCCGATGGACTTGGTCAGGTACTTGGTCAGGTAGCCAACCTTCTGCCCCGCCTCCTCGGTACCGCCGAGCACGCCCTGAGCATCGACCTGACTACCGAGCCGGACCACGTGCGCAGGCTCGTACTCGTCCACGCTGTCGATCAGCTCCATCACCTCGTCCCAGCCCGGCAACGGATGCCCGGTATCGGAATCGACGAAGGTCTTGGCGTGGTAATCCCAGGTCGGCATGTGCCCGTCGCTGTATTCCTCGTGGTCGAAGTTGGGCCACCACACCTGGTGATAGGTGCCTGCCACCACTTGCCGAATCAATTCCTTCTCCGCGGTGCCCCGGGCCGCGACATGCCAATGAGGGGCACCGCGTTTCTGGGGTTCCACGGTGGCGAAGTACTGCACGTCGTAGCCGACCGCACGCCGGTAGTTCTGCATGAACCGATCGAAAAGTGCCGGCGCATGGACGATGTCACGGGCCGCCCGCCGGTAGTCGTAGGTCTCTGGGTTGATCGGCGCACCTGCGTCCGGATGACCATGGGCGTAGACCTTGCCGTAGCTGGGCAGGGTCAACGTCATGAACATCGAGGGCCTGTATTTGCCCGCGAACTGGCGGCCGATGGTCGAGCGAGCGACCTTCTTACGCGGCAGGTCGGCGGCATCCTGGCGACGCTTGGTACTGCGCTGGCGCTTGGTCGTAGGTTGCGGATCCAATCCCGGGAGACGGCCCCGGACCCCGGTCGAGCGGAGCTCTGCATCAAGGTCGTGCACCACCTCCCGAATACCGTCCATGGCCTCACTGTCGCCAGCGTCTTTCGCCTGGTCGTAATCGACCTGCATCTGAGCACGCGCCGCGAACAGCTCTATCTGCCGCTCGGTCGGTTCGGGTTTCGGATTCACGGGTTCCTCCTCAATGTGCCAGCCCTCACGGCATTGCTGCTGCCGCAAACGCAAGGCCCGGGCGGCGCATCCCGGGCACTGGCACTCCTGGGTTGATTTACACGGTGCGCCAACATATTTCGAGTCCCCCGTCGACGGGTCGTAGGCGTACATCACCAACGGGCGACGGCACGTGCCGTACTTGTCCGCCAGCGCCTCAGCGATCCCGGCAAGGTTCGGTTGCGATCGCCGATCCGCCGCCGTCTCCCGCTTCGCCCTGGTCTCGTCCAGGTCCACCACGTTCGTCTCGGTCATGCCGCCGCCTTCCCGGCACGCACGGTGAAGCCCTCACGGACCACGGGCACGCCGTAGGTGATGTGGTTGTAGGACGACCAGTGCCCCTCGTCGATCTGGTGCAGCCCGGTACCGGGCAGGTTGCGGCGGCGCTCGATCTCCGGTGCCACCAGCGCCAGCCCGAACGCGCACGTGCAGCCCTTGGACTCCGACCGGAAGCCTTCCCCCGTGCCGTGACAATGCCCGCACACCGCCCATTCGGAAATCTCGTGCAGGGCAATGCAATTCGCGTCAGCACAGTCGATAGCGCCGCAATAGACGCAGCGGCCCGCGAACGTCAGCCGGGGCGGGCGGACCACGTCGGCATCCTGCCGGGAGGGCAGGGCGATCACGGTGCCGGAATTCATGCCATCACCTCGAAGAGAGTCATCTGACCCCGGCACTCGCAGCGGCGCGCACGAGGCTTCCGCTTGGGCAGCGGGGCGAACAATTGATCAGCGGTGTAGCCCGGAAACATCGACTCCAGGACCCGGCACCGTTCCGCATGCGGAACATGAATGCCGCCGGACTTCCAACGACGCAACGTCCGCTCCCCCGGAGCCGTCAGCGACGCATCCACCGTCGCCGCAGCCTTGTCCCACTCCCGCCGGAACGACTGGTAGGACTGCCAATGCCGTTGCCCGAGAAACCATTTCAGGACCGTCCCGGAGTTCATGCCGCGACCTCCAGGACATCCAGGTCCACCACCGGACGAGAACCGCGGAGCGCCATCAGGGCCGCATCCACGACGTAGGCAGGCGGTCGAACGGCCGTCTCCCACACGTGCACCGCATGCCACGACACGGGCACCGCCGGATACTCCACCGGGCCGATGACGTCGTTGAGGCATTCAGCGAAAGCCTTGCGGCCCAAACCCATCGATTGCCGGACACTGAGCAGCAGTTCCCGATCCGGAGCCATCCAGCCCGCAGGCGCGAGTACCTCAGCCATGATCACCGCACCACCGACAGGCAGGGAGCATCGATCTCGACCACGCCGTACATGCAGTTCGTGCACCGAGTCGCGGTAGCCGGATCACTCCACTCGGTGCCATCACACACCGGGCACACCGCCCACGCCGACCGCTCGTGCGACTGGATGCACCGCACCTTGGAGCAACCGCGCTCCAGGCACCACATGCACCAACCCGCCGCATTGAGCCGAGCCGGACGGACCACGTCGCCCATCCCCTGAAGCTGAAGCGCCTGCATGATGACCTCCCGATCTCAACTTCCCTGGGGCGACCTCCCTAGGGTCATCTCTAACAATGACCCTCCCTGGGGAGGTTGTCAAGAGACTGGCGGAATCTTCCCTGAGGAGACTTCTCTAGGGTGGCTGCACTACCCTGGTAGACAGGAGGTGGATGCATTGACGACGGATAAGCAACCGCTCAGTAGGCGGATCGCAGCGGACCTGCGGAACTCCATCCTGTCGGGGGAGCGCCAACCAGGATCGTTGCTGCCGTCTGAGCGGGAGCTCGTCGAGCACTACCGGACTTCGAAGAGCACCGCGAACAAGGCAATCGACCTTCTTCGTTCCGAAGGTCTTCTCGAAAGCCAGTTCGGGCGTGGAACTTTCGTTCGTAAACGACCAGCAATACGCCGTGTCTCGGCCGCCCGCCGACATGCCGAGCACCGCCAGTCCGGAAAGCCGATTTTCGATACCATGGCGATCGAACAAGGCCAGGTTCCATCTCGGCGAATGCTCCATATCGGACGCATCGAGATACCGGCCGAAGCTGCACAATGGCTCCAAATCTCACCTGGAGACGAAGTTGTAATTCGGAAACGTCTCCAGTTGCTGGATGATCAACCAGCCGTATTGTCAACAAGCTACTATCCGCTCTGGGTCGCAGCGGGAACACGACTTGAGTCTCCGGAGCCTCTCCCGGAAGGTCCGGATGAACTTATCGAGTCGCTAGGTCATGACTTCTACCGCGGCGTGGAAGTATTTCAGGCACGAATGCCCACACCCGAAGAAGCTGATCTCTTACAGCTTCCAGCGGGCGTTCCAGTCGTTCACATGTGGGATGTGGACTACAATTCTCAAGGTCGAACACTTCAAGCGGCGCATGACATATACGCAGGTGATCGACATGAATTTGCCTACGAGTGGTCTGAAGGTGATATCCGACATGAGCAACCTTAGTTGGCCATCCAATTGGGATGACCTGACCAGCGGAATCGGCTGCGAAATGTGTAATTCGAGCCGCCCCGATAATGATCGCCATGGTATTCGGATATTCCGCTCCGAACACGTAGACGCCATTCTCCAGCGTGCCAATGTGCAGCGAGGTTACACCCTGGTCATCTGGCGCGGTCGACACGTCAACGAACCATTCGAGCTCTCCGAATCGGAAGCTTTGGAGTATTGGCACGCCGTTATGACCGTTGGAGCAGCCCTGACGGACTACTACCAGCCGCTGAAGATGAACTACGAGACGCTCGGAAACAGCCTCCCTCATCTACACACTCATATGCTTCCGCGATATGTCGAAGACCCAGCACCAGGCCGACCCTTTCCACTTTTGCCGCTGGATGGTTCCGAGCCTGCCATCTCGGGCGAAGAGCTCGAGCAGGACGGCAAGGCATTGTCGACAGCCTTGGGTCACTCTCGCCACTAACCCCCGTCCAGTCATACCAACGGCTGAGATTCTCCGTTCGCCTAACCTTCGGGCGGAAGTCCCAGCCGTTCCCGACTCTCGTACTCAACGCCCTTCGCGTGCAAGCTCTTTGCCGAATTTAGCTATATAGAGTCAAGGCGGCGCGCTGCGCGCGCCGCGCCACGCAACCGGCCGCACTGCGGCAAGGGCCTCCGCTTCGCTCCGGCCCACCGGAGCGTCGGGCGCGTCGCGGCCCGCGCATCGCACCGGAGCTCCTGATAGCCGATCTGGCATTCGACCTCACACACCAAGTGCTCGACTCCGACGACATTCCCGGCTGGGATTCGGCCGGGGCGGTTTCGGTCCGTCGATCCATCCGTTTTCCTGCTGGCAGTGGTCCGGTCGGGAGTTCCCCCACCTTCCTCATGGCCCGATTGTCTCGCTCCAGCCGGACGCATCAAGGACCACCTTCGGTGTCCGCTACGCGGTGCCTACGGCATCCTTGACCCATCCGTCTTCCGCTGAGGGATGGCCAGTATGAGGAAGGCGGGGGAGAGTAGTCAGGAGGGTCGGATAGACAACCTATCCTCCGGGCACCAGGCCCAGTTTCGTCCGCAGTTCGTCCGCAGCGCCTCTTACTTGGACCACCGTCCACCAACGCCGCCAATCATCGAACATGCAGGTAGACGCCCTGAGCCATCACAATCCATCAATCGCAAAAGCCCAGGACGTAATTCGAGCTGTACTACGACGTGTAAGCCGAAGTAGGGCCCCAGCCGAATTCGGCTGGGGCCCAGGGGTTTCGGCTCACCGTCCCGGCACGCGCCTCACCTCATGTTCCCGGCATGCTTTTGGCCGGGATCGTCTCAGTAAGGCGTCCCATTGGTGAAGTCGGTGTCGATGGTCTGCTCGACCCCGCTCACGACACCCGAATCCCCAATGATCAATCCCAGCTCGCGGTTCTTGTTCAGCGAGTTGTCCGAGAAGTTCTCCGACCCCACGAACACCTTCGCCGACGAGGTGCCGTTGTCGGCGACGATGGCCTTGGCGTGGACGTATAGGCCACCGCTCGCGGAGTAGGTGACGATCTGTCCGCCCGCGGATTTCACCTCGTCGAACTGGCTGCCGTACGAGCTCGGGTTCATGCCGACCACGCGCACCGCCACTCCGCGCTGCGCGGCGGCGGCCAGGGCGTCCACCAGTGCGGCGTCACCGAATTCGAGTTCCTCCACGTCCAGGCTGCGCTGGGCCCCGTTGATCAGGCCGAGCAGCCGGTCCTGCGCGTCGGTCGGCGACCACACCAGGTCGTCGCCGTCGGTGGGCGAGATCGAGTTCTGCGCGAAGTCGGCGGCGAAGACGTGCTCGATGGCGCCCACATCGGCCGAATCGGAGTCGTAGACGCCGTAATCGCGGTCGTTGGCGTAGTAGTGATCGTCCAGATTCCCGGACATGATCAGTGATTTCTCGCCGTCCACCGTGAGCGTCTTCTGATGGGTGAACACGAAATCCGAGGAGGACCAGGTCACCCCGGCCCCCGCATTCGACAGCGCGGTGTAGGCCGCGTCGTTCACCGATTGCCTGGTGCGGTCCAGAATCACGCGGACCGCGACGCCCGCCTGCTGCTTGGCCACCAGGTCGTCGACCGCGGTGCTGTCGCGGAGCTCGTACATGGTCATATCGATCGACCGCCCCGCCGAATTGATGAAATCGTAGACGGTGGAACGGTCCTGATCGGGAAATACGACCAGCGAGAACGCCGTCGCCGCGTGCGCGGGCAGGGCCGCGGTGACCAGGGTGGCGGCGGCCGCCGCGACGGCGAGGGCGCAGCGTCGAATAACGGTGTGGCGCATGGTTGAACCTCCGAGCTCGACAGTTCGCCCCGGCCGGCCGCCGGGGCCCGGACCGCCAGCACACCGCCCGGACCTGGCCATCGCGCTAACCGAAGGTGTCGCCCGGGGGTCGTCTCGGCGACAGACCCCACTCGAATCTCGTCGGCCACAGGGGAATCGCTGGAGCACCGGTCGAATCCCGCTGGGCGCTCCGCACATTCAAGCTACAACCGGCATTGTGTGTTCACATCCGCGTATATCTTGAACATTGAAACATCCACCGGGACAGCGGATTCGCCGTGCACAAACCCGAATCCCGGTGGCCGCGCGAACCATCCCGGTCAGCGAGTCGGAAGCCGCGAGATGAGCCGGAAAGTCGCCGCGCACCTCGCCCACGGACTTACCCTCGCCGAGCATGAAGTTTATTCTTATTTCCCTGATCGCTGCCGCCCTGACGGCCTCCGTGCCGACGGCGACCTCGGCCTCGGCCGCCCCCGACGCGAATGCGCCCGCCGTCACCCGGATCGAGTTGCAGGGCGCGGTGAATGTGCGCGATATCGGCGGCTATCGCACCTACGACGGCGCACAGGTCCGGTCCGGCAAGGTCGTTCGCGCGGATGCGCTGAACAATCTCACGCCCGGCGACGTGCGGACATTGGCCGGGCTGAATCTGCAAACGGTGGTCGACCTGCGCACCCGGGCCGAGATTCAGGCCATGGGGGCGGATAAATTGCCGCCCGGGGTGCCGCTGGTGGCGCGGCCGATCGATGACACCGGACTGTATCTCCAGATGATGCAGGTGATTCGGTCGGCGGACCCGCAGCGGCAACAGCAGGTATTGGGCGACGGTGGGGCCGAGCGGATCATGGCGAATGTGTACCGCAGTTTCCTGTCCGACGATTCGCGGGCGAAATTCGGTGCGACCATTCGCGATCTCGCGAACACGGACGGGCCCACCCTGTACCACTGCACCGCGGGCAAGGATCGCACCGGCTGGCTGACCTATGTCACGCTGCGCGCGGTCGGCGTGCCGGAACAGACCGCGCGCCAGGACTATCTGCTGTCCAATCGGTACCGCGCGGCCGCCGACGCGCAACTGCGCGATCAGGTGAAGCGAGCCGGTCTGATGCAGGACCCGGATCTGCTCATTCCGCTCCAGGAGGTACGCGAAACCTATCTGGACACGGCGCTGCAACAGGTGCAGCAGACCTACGGTGAATTCGGGAAATTCCTTACCCAGGGCCTGGGCCTGGATCCGGGAACGATCCTGAAACTACGACGGAATCTGGTCGGCTGACGGACCGACGACGCCGCTAGAAATCCGGGTGACAGCCGAGCGACGCGCAGTACACCGCGGCCGGACGGCGGCCCGCCGCCAGATTCGCGCGCTCCTGGGGGGTGAGCGTGTGACGGACCAACGAGCGGCGGGCATAGTCACGCAGGGTGGGCAGGAAGGCGCGGTGCTCGGCGCGGCGGAAATATCTCATCACACTCCCCTCTCGATTTCGGCAGGAAGATCCATTCTTCCACCGATCGACCGCGGCGAGCGTCAATATTTCGTGAAATCCGTTGGGCGAAAGGGCTTCTTACGGAATCGATTCGGCGACGATCAGATCACGCGCCGCCGCGCCATCGTGCCGAGCACGCTCAGATCGAGATCACCGGACGCCTGGGTCCACCCCATGGCCCGTAACTCCGACGGCGACCCGACGCCGAGCGCGTCGCGCAGCCCGACGGCGACCGCGCGGGCCAGCTCGAGCATGCCGCGCCGGGTGATCGGCCAGAACAGCGTGCGATGCCAGTTCTCGATCTCGTGCGCCATGACCGGGGCGGTCCATCCGTGTCGGCGCAGCAGTTGCTCGGCGGCCGCGCCCATGGGCTCGGACAGATAGTGATTCCCGGTCAATTCGACGGTCAGCCGGATGTCGTACTGCAAGAATTGCACGTAGCGGTTACCGGGCGCGGCGATGATCAAGGTGACTCGCGAGGGCAATTCCGACAGGCAGCGGGCGAGCATCACTTCGAATTCATCCCATTCCGCGGTCACCGAATCGCCCATCCGTCCCCCGAAGCCCTCATATCGACGGGGCCGATCATACGCCGTCGAACGGGCGTGACAGCCGGATTATCCTGCCCGGTGGACATTTCCGGCGTCCCACCCGTAGGCGGGACGCCGGGGCGCGCGAGGCTAGGCGCCGGGCCGCTTGCCGTGATTCGCCTTCTTCCTGCGCCGGGCCCGCTTCTTGTCGGCACGCTTGGACATGACGATCTTCTCCTTATCGTGGATCTGTGATTCGGTGTGGTTCAGTGGATTTCGGTGAGTCGGGCGCTGAGTTTGGCCAGCCGGGCGCGAATGCTCGCGTTCTCGACCAGCGCGCCGGGCGCGACCGATTCGAGTCGCACGTAGTACCCGCCGTCGGTCACCGGATGCGCGGGATCGCACAGCGTGGCGATTTCCGCGGCGACCTCGGCCGCGGGGCGGCCCACCTGGCCGTAGACCTTCAGCATGGCGGTCTTGACATTGCCCGGGTCGACGCTGACCGCGCCGAACGCGCCGTGCGCGGTCTCGGCGAGGGTGCGGGTGAACATCGCCAGCGCCAGCTTGGACTGCGCGTAGACCGGCAGCGGCAGGTAGTAGCCCTGCCTGCGGTCCAGGTCGTTCCACGCGATGCTGCCGCCGCGGTGCAGCGCCGAGGCGATGTTCACGACGCGGCCGTGCGCGGCGGTCAGCGCATCGGTGAGCGCGCGGGTGATCACATAGGGCGCAAGGTAATTCACCTGCAGCGTCACCTCGTGACCGTCCTCGGTGCGGGTGCGCCGCTCCGGTCCGGCGATGGCGGCATTGTTGACCAGCAGGTCCAGCGACCCCGCGGTGCGGGCCAGTTCGCCTGCGAGCGAGAACACCTCGCTCATCCGGGTGAAATCGGCGACCACCAGCCGCAGGCGCAGCGGCTCGGCCCCGTCCTTGGTCAGCTCCTCCAGCGCCCGCTCACCGGACTCCCGGTCGGGTGCGTGCAGGATGACGGTCGCGCCGTCGTCGACCAGGCGGCGGGCCAGCGCGAACCCCAGGCCGGTGCTGGCGCCGGTGACGAGCGCGGTACGGGAAACGAAATCGGGCATCGGCCCTCCATGGGAAAGGGGCAGGACCGTCCGGCCGCGCGCGTACACCCGCGGCGGCACCGTCCTGCGGATCAGTGGGAATGAACGGACGCCGAGCCCGAACCGCGCTCAGCGGAACGGAATTCGATCGGGCTCGACCGTCAGATACGCGGCGAGCCGCACGACGGCGGCTCGTCCTCACCGCCGAAACCGAAGCGCTCCAACGAAGTCGGCGCCGGTTCCGGGCAGCACGCCGACCCCTCGAGGACCCCGCGGGTCCCCAGCGATGCACGAATCATCGTGCGCGAGTCGGCCATGCCTCCATCAGACCCAACGGCGATATCCCCGGGCAAGCCCCGGCCCCCGTCTTGACGGAAAATTGTCAACCATCCCCCTCGACGCCGCCGGGCAGCATCCGTTAGAGCCACAACCGGCTCGGCCGCTCGAGGTCCGGGGAAGCCTTGTCACTCGCTCGATATAATGAGAAGATTAACGCATCAGCCTCTCATAACCTCGTGCGATCAAAGGAGATCCCATGACGTCCGCTCGGATCGCGAATATCGATCTGCCGCCGCGGCGGCCGTTCGGGCCCGGCCATCGGGTGTGGGAGGAACTCGGGTTGATCACCTTCTCCCTCACCGCGGGGTCCGCGTTTCTGCTGCAGACGATGGAGCCGACGATCGCCGCGGTGGTGGACGAGCATTCGACGTTCCGGACCGACCCGCTCGGGCGGGCGGCGCGCAGCATCGCCTCGGTGATGATGTGGATCTACGCCGGGGACGAGGCGCTGGCGGAGGCCGATCGGCTGCGGGCCATGCACGCTCGGCTGCAGACGGTCGACGAGCGCGGGGTGCGGCATGCCGCGCTGACGGCCGGGCCGTGGGCCTGGGTGCTGCACACCGGCATGTTCGCCTACACCGAGGGCAATCGGTACTTCACCCGTACCCCGCTCACCGAGGCGGACAAGGAGCAGTACTACGCGGAGATCGTGCAGCTCATGCGGAATTTCTCGGTGGCGTCCAAGGAGATTCCGCCGACCTACGCCGACTGGGAGCGGTACTTCGCCGACATCGTGGAGAACCGGCTGCGGCCCACCGCCGTGGCCTACGACTACCTGCGCGTGATCCGCACGATCGCGCCACCGGCCTTCCTGCCGCGCCCGCTCGCCCCGCTGTGGCGGGTCGCGGCGGCCCCGGTGGGCCGGTTGCAGTACTTCTTCACCGTCGGCACCACGCCGGAACCCGTGCGCCGCAAGCTCGGCCTGCGCTGGTCGGCCGCCGACGAAGTCACCCTGCGCGCGCTGGGCTGGACCATCGGCCGCGCCGTGCCGCTGCTGCCGGAGCGGCTGCGCTACTTCCCGATCGCCTACGAGGCCCGCCGCCTGGAACGCGACCGGGCGCGCTTGCGCAGGATGATCGACCTGCGGCCGGTGTGACACCGACCCCGGTTCCGGGGGCTGGACCCACGTCCAGGCAGACTCGATAGTCCTATGGTGCTTCGGACGATGATCACGCGTGCCCTCGGCGGGCTGCTGCTGGTGCTCGGGCTGCTGACCCCGGCCGCCGCCGTGGCCGCGCCCAGCGTGCCGTATCAGTATCGGCAAGAATTTCTCACCGCGCCGGACGGCACCCGGCTGCACGCCGACATCCTGCGCCCCGCAGGGCTTTCCGACGATGTGCGCACGCCGGTGGTGATGACCGTCAGCCCGTACCGCGCGCATCTGGCGTATCTGAGCAATCCGCGGCCGCTGGGCGGGCCGTCCACGGAGAACCTCCAGGTCGACATGTTCCTGCGGGCCGGGTACACCTATGTGATCGTCGATCTGCGCGGGTTCGGCGGCTCCAGCGGCTGCCCGGACTTCGGCGGGCCGGGCGAGCGCTCGGATGTGCGCACCGCGGTGGAATGGGCGGCCCGGCAACCGTGGTCGACCGGGCGGGTGGGGTTGTTCGGCACCTCCTACGAGGCGTGGACCGGGATCATGGGCCTGGCCGACAGGCCGCAGGGCCTGGCGGCGGTGGCGGCGTTCGAACCGGTCATCGATCCCTACTCCTATCTGTACATGCAGGGCATCTCGTGGAAATTCTCCGGAAAGCCGGTGACCGAGAACGGCATTCGGCCCTCGGATCTGGCCGGGTTCGAGCATCTGCTGATCTCGGCGACGCCCGCGCATCCGGCCGATCCGCCGGAGTATCAGGCCGACGCGGCGCGTAATCCGGCCGAGTGCGCGCCGCCGTATCTGTCCGGGATCATGAATCACGACGGGTCCACGCCGTTCTGGCGCGATCGCGATCTGGTGGATCGGGTGCGCGGCAACACCATTCCGCTGTTCCTGGGCCAGGGCTTCGTGGACTACAACACCCGCCCCTATCGGGTGTTCGACCTGTGGAATTCGCTCGGGCCCGGGGAGCATCGGGCGTGGTTCGGGCAGTGGGGGCACCGCACCTGCCATGACGCCTGCGGCACACCGCAATTCGATACCGAACTGCTGGCGTTCTTCGACCGGCACGTGGCGGGGCGCGATGTACAGGTGCCGGGGCCGCGGATCACGGTGGGGCAGTTCGACGGGCAGTGGCGGGGCGAGAACGCCTGGCCGCCCGCCGATTCCGTGCGGATCACCATGCCGCTGCGACCCGGCGCCTACACCGATCGCGGCCTGCTGCCGGGACCGGATCGTGAGTTCTGGTCCGTCTCGCAACCGCTGCCGCGCGATCAGCATCTGGCCGGAATCCCCACCGCGACACTGCATCTGGACGGGCCCGCCGCGGCGACGGTGGCCGTCGAGCTGTACGATATCGCGCCGGACGGGCGGGCCACCGTCATCACCCGGGGCATCGCCCCCGTCGCCGCCACCGCGCAGGTGCGCCTGCTGGCGCAGGACTGGCCGATCCCGGCCGGGCATCGGATCGGGGCGCGGGTCACCGACGTCGTCGACGATGTCTGGTCGCACGCCCCGGCCGCGGCGCGGGTGCGGGTGACCGACGGGTCGGTGCGGCTGCCGCTGCTGACCGAGGTGCGGCATCCGGACCGGCCGGGGGCGGTCACCGACAGCATTACCAAGTGGCGCGCCGAGAAGACCGTCGCCCTCGGCGCGGATGTGCTGAACAATGCCAGCGTGACAGTTCCGTTCCCCGACCGGCGCGACAGCCGATGACCGCCACCCACGCCGCGACCGGCGTCGACGACCCCACCGCCGAGCGGCTGGCCGCCGCGCTGCGCTGCGTCACCGTCTCGACCGACGAGGCCGCCGACGACGAGCGCGAATTCGACCGGCTCGCCGAGCATCTGGAGCGGTCCTTCCCGCTGGTGCACGCGCGGCTGGCGCTGGAGCGCTTCGGGCACAGCCGCCTGTATCGCTGGGAGGGCGCCGAACCGGGCCCGGCGGCGATCCTGCTGGCGCACCTGGACGTCGTGCCCGTCGACGACGAGCGCCGCTGGACGCATCCGCCCTTCGCGGGCGTGGTCGACGACGAATTCGTCTGGGGCCGCGGCGCGATCGACGACAAGAGCCGGGTGCTGGCGATCCTGGAGGCGGTCGAGGCGACGCTGGCGGCGGGAAAACGCCCGCGCCGCACCATCTTCCTGGCCTTCGGACACGACGAGGAGGTCTTCGGCACCGAGGGCGCCACCCGGATGGCCGCGCGGCTGCGGGAACTCGGGGTGCGCGCGGATCTGCTGCTCGACGAGGGCGGGGTGGTGACCACCGGGCTCGCGCACGGCATGCGCCAACCGATCGCGACCATCGCGCTCGGCGAGAAGGGCTGGGCCACCGTGCGATTGGCGGTCACCGATCCCGGCGGACACTCCTCCATGCCCGGCCGCCAGACCGCGGTCGGGCGCATCGCGCGGGCGGTGGCGCGCCTGCAGGACCATCCGATGCCGCTGCGCATGACGCCGCTGATCGCGGACATGCTCACCCGGCTGCGCCCCGCCATGCCCGAACCGCGCCGCACCGCGCTGGGCCTGCTGCCGCTGGCGGGGCCCGCGGTCGCCCGCATCATGGCCTCCCAGCCGCAGACCGAGGCCATGGTGCGCACCACCACCGCCCCCACCATCATCCACGGCGGAGTGAAGGCCAATGTCCTGCCCCAGCAGGCCGAGGCCATGGTGAATTTCCGCATCCTGCCCGGCGATTCGGTCCACGACGTCCTCGCCCACTGCCGCCGCGTGGTCCGCGACCCGGCCGTCACCATCGACCTGGTCGGCCTGTCCTCGGAGCCCTCCCAGATCACCACCCCCGGCCCCGCCTTCGACCTGATCGCCGACATCACCCACACCCTGCTCCCCGACACCCTCATCACCACCGGCATAGTCCCCGGCGCCACCGACTCCCGCCACTACACCGACCTGGCCACCACCCGCTGCAACTTCGCCCCCATCCTCCTCACCGAATCCGACCTGTCCCGAATCCACGGCACCGACGAACGCCTCTCCCGCACCAACTACGCCCGCCTCATAGCCTTCAACACCCACCTGCTGGACCACCTCACGACGTAGTCGATTCCGGCCAAGAGCGCGCCGGAACGACGGAACCGTCACACCGACCCTCGTCAATGCGGCGGCGGCGAGGATGGGCGCGGGAGAATGGCGCGGGTGGGGCTGGCCGGAACGGAGGCGTTATGGCTCGGAGTGCGAGCGGTGGGTTCGAGGGCGGGGTGGGAGGGTGTTCTGGCGGGCTTGGGTGCCGGAGGGGGAGGTGCGGGGAGTGGTGGCGCTCGTGCACGGGGTGGCGGAGCATTCGGGGCGGTATGAGCATGTGGGGAAGCGGCTGGCGGACAATGGGTTTGCCACCTATGCGCTCGATCACATCGGGCACGGGCGGTCGGGTGGGGTGCGGGGGAATATCGACTCGATCGACGGGGCGGCGGATAATGTGGCGACCGTGCTCGACCTGGCGTCCGGCGGGCATCCGGGCGTGCCGCGATTCGTCGTCGGGCACAGCATGGGCAGCCTGATCACCCTCCACCTGGCCACTCGCGGACCGCTGGACGTCGCGGGGATCGCGGTGTCGGCCCCGCCGCTGGTGATCGAGGCGGGCAACCCCGTCCAGCGCCTCCTGGCCCCCGCACTGAGCCGATGGACCCCGAACCTCGGTGTGCTGCAACTGGATTCCTCCGCGATCAGCCGAGACCCGGAGGTGGTCCGCGCCTACGACACCGACCCCCTCGTCTTCTGCGGCAAACTCCCGGCCCGCACCGCCACCGAAATCCTGCACACCGCCGACACCGTCCGCCACCGACTCGACCACCTCACGGTCCCCACCCTGGTCCTGCACGGCACCGCCGACGCCCTCGCCTCCCCCACCGGCACCGACCTCATAGCACGCCACGCCGCGACCAAGGACCTGACCATCAACCGCTACCCCGGCCTCTATCACGAGGTCTTCAACGAGCCGGAACAGGACGACGTCCTCACCGACCTGGTCGGCTGGCTCGACGCCCATCGGTAAGTCGTCCGCCCGGCAACACCCCCAAATGTTCAGCTTGCGGCAACCGGACGCTGCTAGCCTGCGCGCGTGCCCGCACGCCTGGTGGTGAGTGTTCATGATGTTGCACCGGCTACCGACGCCGAGACCGCACGCTGGTGTGGTGACGCCGACGCATTCGGTATCCCGGTGTCGCTGTTGGTGATTCCCGGCCCGTGGCGGGGAGCGAGTCTGGCGGAGATGCCCGATTACGGGATGTTCCTACGCGAGCGACGCGCGCACGGCGACGAGATCGTCCTGCACGGCTGGGAGCATCGCGCGCCCCGCGAAGGGGCGCTGTGGCGGCGCGCGGTGGCGCAGCTGGTGGCCCGGGGGGCCGCGGAGTTCGCGGCGCTCGATATCGCGGGCGCCGAGGCCCGGCTGCGCCGCGCGATCGCGATCATGGACGAGCTGGGCCTGGCCACCGGCGGCTTCACCCCACCGGGCTGGCTGGCCTCCCCGGCCGCCGAGCGGGTGCTGTGCCGGGCCGGATTCTCGCACACCACAGACCATTTCGGGCTGCGCGATCTGCGCACCGGCCGCCGCTGGCCCGGGTTCGCGCTGTCGCAGCGGCCGGGCGGGCGGGGCGAGCGCGCGGCCGCGTGGCTGATGCGCACCCTGGCCCGCCGCACCGCCGAGCGCGGCGGATTCGTCCGCATCGCCCTGCATCCCGACGATCTGCACCGGCCGGGGCTGCGCGACTCGGCGCTGCGCGCGATCGACGCCGCCCTCACCGCGGGCGCCCGCCCCATGACCTACGCGGAGGTGATCGGCGGCGCGGGTGTGCAGGCCGTGACCGACCGGGCGGTGGTCGGCTGATGCGGATCGTGCAGCTCGCCAACTTCTACACCCCGGCGTCGGGCGGACTGCGCACCTGTGTCGACGAGATCGGCCGCGGCTACCTCGCGGCCGGGCACGACCGCGTCCTGGTGGTGCCGGGGCTGACCGACGCCGACGAGCCGACCGCCGCCGGACGCCGAATCACGGTGCGCGGCCCGCGCTTCGGCTCGGCCGGGTATCACGTGCTGACCGCCCGCCGCACCCGCCCGCTGCTGGAACGGCTGCGACCGGACGTGATCGAATGCAGCGACAAGCTGAGCGTGCGGTGGCTGGCGCCGTGGGCGCGCCGGGCGGGGGTGCCGCTGGTGCTGTTCTCGCACGAGCGGATCGACGCCATCCTCCGCTCGCGGGTACCGCCCGGTTTCCCACTCAATACCGCCGCCGACGTGGCCAATCGACGGCTGGTCGCGCGCGCCCACCGCATCGTGGTCACCTCCGGATTCGCCCGCGACGAATTCGCCCGCATCGGCGCGCGCAATGTGCACCGCATTCCCCTGGGCGTCGACCTGGACACCTTCCGCCCGCTCGACACCGTGGCCGCTCCCCTGCGCCTGGTCGGCCGCGACGAACCCGCCCCCGAAACGGGCAGCGGCACCGCCGATTCCGCCGCCGCGCGACTGGTCATGGTGAGCCGCCTGTCCCGGGAGAAGCGACCGGGCCGCGCGATCGAGGCGCTGCGCCTGTTGCGCGACAACGGAATCCCCGCCGAGCTGACCATTGTCGGCGACGGACCACTGCGAGAACGCCTGCGGCAGTTCGCGGCCGGGCTACCGGTCACCTTCCTCGGCCACCTCGCGGACCGGAACACCGTGGCCACCACGATCGCCGCCGCCGATATCGCCGTATGTCCCTCCCCCGCCGAGACTTTCGGCCTCGCGGTGCTGGAGGCGCTGGCCTGCGGCACACCGGTGGTGGTCCCGCAGGACGGCGCCGCCCGCGAACTACTCGGCGGCCCCGGCTCGGGCCTCGACTGCGACGGCACCCCCGAGGGCTTGGCCGCCGCCGTCCGCGCCCTGCTGGCCATCCCCGCCCCCGAACGCCGCCGCGCCGCCCGCCGCGCCGCAGAACGTTTTCCGTGGTCGACCACGGTGGATGCGTTACTGAGCCTGTATACGGAGCACACCACGATCACCCGCTCCGCCTGAAAGCCGGTGCCCGATACCGAATTCAAGCCCATCGGAATGACGAGCGGTACTTCTGCCGACGCGCTCAGGAGAGCCCCGTCATTACGCAGAAGCATCGGCCTCGAGGCGATGGCCCGCGGCGTCCGGCGAGGCCAATCGCCTTTCGTCGTGCAGGGTGGGCGAATTCGCCAGTACGACAACACCTCCGATGATCAGCGCGGCCGCGAGGGCGAGCGCGAGGAGAGCGGGGCGGACCGTGGTGGCGAAGAGGGTGAGTCCGGCCGTGTAGCTGAGGACCGGGTCGGTGATGGTCATGGTGGTGAGGGCGGTGGGGAGGGAGCCGCGGGCGAAGGCCTCCTGGGTGAGGATCGCGCCGATGGTGGTGGACAGGGGGATGCCGAGCAGGGCCCAACTCGGGTGCGGCAGGGCGGATGTGGCGATGACGACCAGGACGGCGGTGGTGGCGACGCAGCAGCCGGAGGCCAGGGCGGTCAGGGCGGCGCGCAGCTGCGGCGAGCGAGTCAGCCGCGCCGCCACCACCAGCGCGATCACCGCGACGACCACCCCGCCACCGGCGAACGGCAGCGCCGCCGATCGCACCGGGCCGTGCGGCGCGCCCTGGGCGACCAGCAGCACCAGCCCGCCGCACACCGCGATCGTGCCGATCCAGTCCCGCCGCAGCAGCCGCTCCCGACGCCGCCGGGCCGCGAACGGCAGCGCGAACAGCAACTGCACCACCAGCAGCGCCTGCACCATCGACAGCGCCCCGAGCCGCAACGCCGCCGCATGACACAGAAACCCCGTCGCGCTGGCGCCCTGTCCGAGCAACCAGCGCCGATTCGTCACCAGCGTGCGCGCGATGCCCACCACGGCGAACCACCGCGCACCACCCGCCCCCTCGAGCGCGGCCCGCCGAGCACTGCCCTGCTGCAACGACGCGGCCAGCGCGAACAGCAGGGCGGACAGCAGCGCCAGCCCACCACTCGCCACCCCGGCCATATCCAGCACACCCGGCATAGGCCCTATCCTGGGCACCCCGGGTTAACCCCGGTTGTCCAACCGATGGCCGCTCCCCGCCGATCACCGCACCGACGACCGCAACGGCGCGACTACTGGACGCAGAATTCGTTGCCGTGCGGGTCGGCCATCGTGGTCCACGGACCGCCCAGGTCGCCGTCGTAGAGCCGCCGGGCCCCGAGTGCTTCCAGGCGGGCGATCTCGGATTCCCGTCGCTGCGGCCCCACTTCGACATCCAGGTGTAGGCGGTTCTTGACGGTTTTCGGCTCGGGCACGCGCTGGAACACGATTCGGTCGCCCTGCGCGATCCCCGTCGTCTCGTCCACGGGAGCGGCCGGTTCCCGGATGGCCGCGAAGTCCAGCCAGTACAGTCGATCGTCCTCGCGCACAACACGATCCGGCGTGATCTCGCCCGCGTCGAGCATTCGTTCCAGCAGTGGCCGGTGGTCCTCCACCACATATCCGAGCGCCTGCGCCCAGAACCGCGCCAGTTCGTTCGGATCGGGCGTATCGATGACGACCTGATAGCGAATACCCATCGGGATCCCTTCGACTTCGGTGATCAGATTCCGTTGCCGGAGAAGGTATCCCGCCGTGGCGGGCGCAGCGCGAGCGCCCCCAGTCCCGCGAGCACCAGGTAGATGCCGACCACCCACAGGCCCGCGCGCTGCGATCCGGTCAGGTCGCGCAGCCAGCCGGTCACGTAGGGTGCGGCGAATCCGCTGATATTGCCGAGGGAATTGATCAGCGCGATCCCGCCCGCCGCCGCGGCCCCGGACAGGAAGGTGCTCGGCAGCGCCCAGAAGGTGGGCAGGGCGGCCAGCACGCCGATCGCGCACACGGTCACCGCGATCATGGCCGCGAGCGGGTCGCCCAGATACAGCGCGATCGGAATGGCCAGCCCGCCCAGCACCGAGGGCAGCGCGACATGCCAGCGCCGCTCGCCCGTGCGGTCGCCGTGCCGCCCCCACCACACCATCGCGACCGCGCCGATCAGATACGGCACCGCGGTGATCGCTCCGCGCTGCACGATCGAGTAGTTCACCCCGTACTGCTGCTGGAATCCCGCGATGATGGTCGGCAGGAAGAAGCCGAGCGCATACAGCCCGTAGGCGATGCCGCCGTAGATCAGGGCCAGCCCGAGTATGCGCGGATGGGTCAGCGCCTTGCGCACCGTCCAGCGCTCGCCGCGCTCCCGCTCGGCCCGCTCGCGGTCGAGTTCGGCTGCCAGCCATGCCCGTTCGGCCGGTGCCAGCCACCGCGCCCGCTCGGGCCGGTCGGTGAGATACCACCAGGTGAGCGCGGCCAGCAGCAGCGCCGGAATGCCCTCGACCAGGAACATGAAACGCCAACCGCGCAAACCGAAGACGCCGTCGCCGTAGCGAATAACCAAGCTGGACAACGTCGATCCGACCGCCGTGGAGATCGGCACCGCCGTCATGAACAGCGCCACCACCCGCGCCCGGTGCGCCTGCGGGAACCAGTACGTCAGATACAGCAGGATGCCGGGGAAGAATCCGGCCTCGGCCACGCCGAGCGCGAACCGCAGCACGATCAGCATCGTCGGGTTGGGCACGAAGGCCATGGCCGTCGCGAGCACGCCCCAGGTGAGCATGATGCGCGCCAGCCAGCGCCGCGCCCCGAACCGGTGCAGCGCCAGATTGCTGGGCACCTCCAGCACCAGATAACCGAGAAAGAAGATGCCCGAGGCGAATCCGAAGACGGTCTCGCTGAGGCCGAGGTCGGTCTTCATTCCGCTGGGTCCGGCGAACCCGATGTTCACCCGATCCAGATAGTTCACGAAATAGAGCAGCCCGAGAAACGGCACCAGGCGCAGGCCGACCTTGCGCAGGGTGCTCCGGGAGACATCGACGGCGATTATCGGATCACTCGCTCGGATACACCGCGATCTCGACCAGGTTGCCGTCCAGGTCGCGGCAGTAGTGCGAGGTCATCTCGCCGAGCGCGCCCACCTTGGTGACCGGCCCGTTGATGATCTCCACCCCGCACGCGGTCAAATGGTCGCGCACCTGCTCGGGCGTCGCGGTCGTGATGAAGCACAGGTCCTCGGACCCGGCGGCCTCCACCGCCCCGGTCACCCAGTTCGGGTCGGAATCCAGCGCGCCCAGCGGCCGCAGATTCATCTTCTGCTGCCCGAAGGCCAGCGCCGTACGCCCGGCCGGGCCGAACGTCTCCACCCGCATCCCCAGCACCCGCTCATACCACGCCGCGGTAGCCGCCACATCCCGACAGTTGAGCACAATATGATCGAACCGCTCCACCGAAAACCCCATACCCGCACGCTACTGCACCGATCCCCCACCGGCCCAGGGGCTTTCGCGGTGATAAACGCCATTCCGGCAAGCGCGCCTTGATTCCGGCATGCTTTTGGCCGGAATCTCTGGAGGTCCCGGCCAAAAGCACGCCGGGACCACAAAGGGTAAGCTCGCCGGGACCACAAAGGGCAAGCTCGCCGGGACCACAAAGGGCAAGCTCGCCGGGACCACAAAGGGCAAGCTCGCCGGGACCACAAAGGGCAAGCTCGCCGGGACCACAAAGAGTGAGCGCGCCGGGAAATACATTGTGCGGGGCCGAGGTCCGGACTACATTCGGCCGAATGCCTGCCGAACTCGATGTGTTGTTGGATGGTCGTCGCTTCGGGTATGTGGACTTCGGGCCGCAGGCGGGGGTTCCGGTGCTCGCGTTGCACGGGCATTTCGGGCGGGGGCGGATGTTCGGGTTTCTGGGCGAGGCGCTGGCTCCGGAATATCGGGTGATCGCGCTCGATCAGCGCGGGCACGGCCGGACCGCGGCCGGGGGGCCGTTCGATCCGGACGACTACGTGGCCGATGCCGCCGCATTCCTGCGTCATCTCGGGCTCGGGCCGGTTGTGGTGTACGGGCATTCGATGGGCGGCATCGTGGCCTACCGGCTGGCCGCCCGGCATCCCGGGCTGGTCCGCGCGCTGGTGTTGGAGGACGCGGCCGCCGTGGTGGGCGGTCCCGAGGTCGGGCCGCCCGTCCTGGACGTGAGCGGCTGGCCGCGCCGGGCGGCGAGGCGCGAGGAACTGGCCGCGGTCGTCACCGGCTTCGGCGCACCGGTCGCCGACTACTTCCTCGACAACACCGAATTCGACGGCAACGGTTGGCGTTTCCCGTTCGACCCCGCCGATATGATGGCGTCCCAGCGGGATCTGATCGGCGACTGGTGGCCGGACTGGCTGGGCTCGGACTGCCCGGCCCTGCTGATCCACGGCGGTCTCAGCACCGTGCTGCCCACCGCGCTGGCCCGCGCCATGGCCGCCCGTCGCCCCGCGACCACCCTGGTCGAATTCCCCGCCTGCGGCCACTTCGTGCACTACGACGATCGTCCCGGATTACTCACCGCCACCAGGGATTTCCTTGCCACGCTGCCCCGCCCCTGAGCTCAGGAGGTCCCGAACTCCGCGAACACCCGCCGCTTGACCGCCGGAACCGCATTGACCGTGCGGAAGAACAGCTTCCCGGCCTCGCGCCCGAATCGACTGTCCGACACCGCCTGTTCGGCCGCGGCGAGCGAGGACCGCACGGCGGCGAAACCGTAGTCGATCATCTCCCGCTCGTAGTCGCCGATCGCCGCCACCAGCCCCTGCTCCCGCCGGTCGGCGGCAATCAGCCTGCGGCACAGCGATTGTGCGTCGCGCAGGGCCACGTTCGCGCCGATCCCCCGGAACGGCGTCATGCTGTGGATCGCGTCGCCGAGCAGCGTCACCGTCGTGGCCGACCACGGCTCGATCGGCACCGAGGTCCGGATCGGCAGCAGCGTGGTGGTCTCCGGATCGGACTCGCCGATCAGCCGCCGCAGCTCCGGCGCCCAGCCCGCGGTCAGCTCACCGACCAGCCGGTGCAGCCCGGCCGGATCGAACGATTCGAGATCGACGCCGTAGCGCTCGCGCCGCGCCGCATACGCCCAGAACACATACGGCTGCGTGTTGTCGAACAGCAGCCCCGGATACCGTTGCGCCGCACCGTCATTGCCGCCCACCCCACCGGGAAGCTCGGGTGGATCGAATTCGTGTGGGGCGACGAACATTCCACACCCGCTGGGCGGCAGCACGCTCAGCGGCGACGCCACCAGCCGCGGATCGAGCCGAGCCCGCGCCTCGTCGGTCAGCGCGTATTTCCCGGCGACGGCGACGATTCCGGTCTCGACCCGCCGCGCATGCGGCAGATACTGCGCCCGCACCCGGGAGCCGCCGCCGTCCGCGCCGACGAGCACATCGCCCACCACCGCATCGCCGTCGGCGAGGTGCGCCGCCACCGTCCCGTCGCCGCGCCGCTCGAAACCCACCACCATGCTGTCGAACCGGACGATATCGCCGAGCTCGGCCAGCAGAATCTGTCGCAGCGTGATCCTGCTGACGCCGTAGTGGCCCTGCTCCGCCATCCGGACCCGCGTCAGTTCGCGCATCTGCTCGGTGACGAATCCGAATCCGTTGCCGCCCTTGCCCGCCGCGGCGACGAAGGCCGAGAACAGTTCGGGCGCCAGCAGTTCCCGCAGCGCCCCGCTGCCCCGCGGATCGATGTGAATGCGAAAGCCCTGCAACCGATCGATGCGATGCCGATCGCGCTCGAGGACCGTGACGCGGACCCCGGCCCGACGCAGCCCGTTGGCCAGCGCCAGCCCGCCGATGCCGCCACCGGCGATCAGGACGTGCAGAGGTTCGTTGGTAGCCATGACAATGTCCTCCCCGAGTCAGCTCCGGCTCCACACGAAGCGGGCCGGGTGATGGACGCGTTCCTGCTGGTCGACGCCGCGTGTCAGCCATGCCTCGACCATCCGGTCCAGCAGACCGGTGAGGGCGACGACGTCCTCGGCGGACCAGTCGGCGATGACCGCGCCGAAGACCTCGTCCCCCACCCGCTGGAAATCGGCCAGCTCGGCGCGCCCGGCTGCGGTCGCCTCCACCAGCACCGCCCGCCGATCGGCCGGATCCGGTGTGGCCGTCACCAATCCGGAGTCGACCAGGATCCGCACGTGCCGGGTCACCGACGACGGCAGCGCGTCCAGCCGCACCGCGATCTCCCCCGCCCGCAGCGGCCCGTGCTCGGCGGCCAGGTTCAGCACCCCGACCCGCACCGGATCGTAGGTGCGCGCAATGCCCTGCCGCATGGCCTCCGCGAAGCGCTGCGTGGTCCGGGCCAGCGCCCGCATCTGCTCTTTATTTGCTTCCATGAAGCAATAGTATTACTTGCTTCGATGAAACAAAAGAGTTGAGGCGAAAAAATCCCGGCCGGGGCGAGGCCACCGGCCGGGACCAGTCCTGACTGCTAACTCTGCTTGCGGTGGGGCACGAACTCCAGCGTGAGCAGGGCCGCGGCGGTGAAGACGATCTCCCGCCAGCGGATGAGCACGTACCGCTGATCGCCGAAGGCATTGAACTTGCGCAGGAACCGGTACAGCGACTCCAGCCGGATCAGCGGATCGAGGGTGCGCGCGGCCATGTAGATGGCCTGCCGCGACCGCGACCGGTCCTTCTCCGCGAACAACTCCGGGAACGCCGCGAACGCCAGCGAGATGCGATGCACGCCGTGCTCGCGCCCGTAGCCGACCAGATCCACGATCATGCGCTCGTCCAGGCCGTTTGGCGCGTCCTTGCGCCGCCACGGCACGTCCAGGCTCAGCTCGCCGCCGTGATTGGCGGCGCCGTAGCGCTGAAAGCCGACGACCCCGCCGTCGGCGTCGCGCGCCAGCACGACCATCATGCCGGGGTTCCGGCCGTCGAGCAGGTGGTCCAGGATCATCGAGAAGCCGCGGGTCTGGCGGCCCGAGTGCCATTCGTCGACGATGCCGAGCAGCGTGTCGCGCAGCTGCGGGGTCAGCTCCCGCTCGGGCAGGATCTCGGTGGTCACCCCGAAATTGTGGGTGCGGCTGACCGCCTGGCGCAGGTTGCGGAACTTGCGGCCCACCATGTCGAAGGTGTCGACGTCGACCACCACGTCGCGCCCGATCGGAATCGCGTGCAGCCCATGGTGATCCGCGGCCCGGGTGCGCCACAGCTCGGTGACCTCCGGGCTGGCGCCCAGCACCGCGACCCGCCAGCCGTGATTGCGGGCGAATTCGGAGAACTCGCTGATCAAAAGCGGGAACTCGGTACTGTTGCCGATCGGGTCGCCCGCCACCACCGCGATGCCGAAGCGGGTCCGGTAGCCGATGGCCGCGCTCGAATTCGCGTTGAAGAAGTAGGTTTTCGACGAGTGCAGCGCGAACGGCGCGAGCGGGTCGCCCACCGTCTGGTCGACCAGCGCCGCCACCCGGAAGCGCTGCTCGGGCTGCGCGCGCGTGGACTGCGGCAGCATCAGGATGAATCCGGTCGAGGCCAGGCAGACGAAGCCGACCCCCGGATGCTCGCCGCGATAGGCGACATTGGATACACCCAGCACGATGACGGCGATCGTGAAATGCGGCAGTGTGATCGGCCGGCGCAGATGCAGCCCGCGCGCCACGAACAGCCCCGACAGCGAGACCGCCACGAACCAGCCGCGGTTCACCCCCTCCTGGGCGGCCCGATCGGCCGCGTACACCAGCACCACACCGACCAGCAGCAGGACCGCGATCAGCGGCACCCGCACCGCGCGGGTGGGCGACAGCGCGGCCTGGCGGTAGGTGCGGTGACCGGATACGGCCGAATTCAGCTCCGCCACGTCACAACCTCCCTCTTCACCATGGTGATCCTCCCGATGGTCGCGTGCCCACGGACACACTATTCGGAACGTGGGTTCCGGCTACGGGTGACCCCCGGCGTGGCGTGCGGCGCATACCGCATCCGACCGGCATCGGTGGCTCCCCTCGACTCGGCACCCACCCGCCCGACCGGAAAGACAGACCGTGGCGGCGCACTATGCCCGAGTAAACCGATACTCCGCCGCTTCTCTTCCCGCAACGGGTTATGTCTTGCCCCACAGCACAATCCACCGATGCATGGGTGCCGATCACCGGGAACGCCCGGTCCGGGGTCAGGCCCCGAATACCCGCTCGACCACTGTTTTCGCACGTCGGGTGATGCGCATGTAGTGGTCGAGGAATTCGCTGCCGTCGTCGGTGGGCCAGCCCGCCACGCGGGCGACCGCGGACAGCAGGCGACCGGGACCGGGCAGCTGGTCGGTCGGCTTGCCGCGGACCAGGACCAGGGCGTTGCGGGCCTTGGTGGCGGTGAGCCAGGCGTCGCGCAGCAGCGCGACGTCGGCCGCGTCGAGCAGCGCGGTCCGCTCGATGACGTCCAGGGACTCCAGCGTGGAGGTGTTGTGCAGCTCCGGCACGTCGTGGGCGTGGCGCAGCTGCATCAGCTGCACGGTCCACTCGATGTCGGCGAGGCCGCCGCGGCCCAGTTTGGTGTGGGTCGCCGGATTGGCGCCGCGCGGCAGCCGCTCGGAGTCGACGCGGGCCTTGATGCGGCGGATCTCGCGCACCGCCTCCTCGGACACCCCGCCCTCCGGGTAGCGCACCTTGTCGATGATGTGCAGGAACCGCACGCCCAGCTCCTGGTCACCGGCCACCTGGTGGGCGCGCAGCAGCGCCTGCACCTCCCAGGGCTGCGCCCACTGCTGGTAGTAGGCGTCGTAGGCGGCGAGCGTGCGCACCAGCGCGCCGTTGCGGCCCTCGGGGCGCAGCCCGGCGTCGACCTGCAGCGGCGGGTCGGTGCTGGGCGCGCCCAGCAGCCGCTGCACCTGCTCGGCAATCCCGTTGGCCCACTTGACCGCGACGGTCTCGTCCTCGCCCGGGCGCGGGTCGCAGACGAACAGCACGTCGGCGTCGGAGCCGTAGCTCAGCTCCCAGCCGCCGAGCCGCCCCATGCCGATGACCGCGAAGTCCGCGGGCGCGGGCCTGCCCAGTTCGGCCTCGCTCGCCCGGGTCACCGCCTGCAGCGCGGCCTCCAGCACCGCGACCCACACCGACGACAGCGCCTTGCACACCTGCGGCACCTCGAGCATGCCGAGCACATCGGCGGAGGCGACGCGGGCCAGCTCGTGGCGGCGCAGCGAACGCGCCGTGGCGATCGCGCGCCGCGGATCGTCGTAGCGGGCGCTCCCGGCGAGGATGCCCTCGCGCACCGCCGGCGGCTGCGGCACCAGCAGCAGCGGGCCGTCGGGACCGTCGGCGAACATCCGGATGGTCTCGGGCGCGTTGATCAGCAGGTCCGGCAGGTAGGCCGAGGACCCGAGCACGATCATCAGCCGCTGCGCGATCGCGCCCTCGTCGCGCAGCTCGCGCAGGAACCAGGTCTGCTCGCTGAGGCCCTCCGACACCCGGCGGTAGGCGAGCAGCCCGGCATCGGGATTCGGTGTGTCGCCGAGCCATCCCAGTAGCGTCGGCAGCAGCAGCGCCTGGATGCGGCCCTTGCGGCCCACCTCGCCGGTGAGCGCCTTGAGGTGGCCGAGCGCGTTCTCCGGCGCGGCGTAGCCGAGGGCGGCGAGCTGGCGGATCGCCGCCGCCGGGCTCAGCCGCTGCGCGTCGGCGTCCAGGCGCGCCACCGAGTCCAGCAGCGGCCGATAGAACAGCTTGGCGTGCAGGCGGCGCACCCGCACCGCATTGCGCTTGATCTCGCTGCGCAGCACGCCGACCGCGTCCTGGCGGCCGTCGGGGCGCATGTGCGCGGCGCGGGCCAGCCAGCGCATGCCCTCCTCGTCCTCGGGCGCGGGCAGGGTGTGGGTGCGCTTGAGCCGCTGCAGCTGCAGGCGATGTTCGAGCAGGCGCAGGAATTCGTAGGAGGCGGTGAGGTTCGCGGCGTCGTCGCGGCCCACGTACCCCCCGGCGGCCAGCGCCGTCAGCGCCTCGACGGTGCCCTGCACGTGCAGCGACTCGTCGGCCTTGCCGTGCACCAATTGCAGCAGCTGCACGGCGAATTCGACGTCGCGCAGGCTGCCGTGGCCCAGCTTCAGCTCGCGCTCGCGCAGGTCGGCGGGCACCAGATCCTCGACGCGGCGGCGCATGTCCTGCACGTCGGTCACGAAATCCGGCCGCTCCGAGGCACTCCAGACCATCGGCATGAGCGCGTCGCGGTACTGCTCGCCCAGCGCCAGATCGCCGGTGGCGGGCCGCATCTTCAGCAGCGCCTGGAACTCCCAGGTGCGCGCCCATCGCCGGTAGTACGCCAGATGCGAATCCAGCGTGCGCACCAGCGCGCCCGCCTTGCCCTCCGGGCGCAGCCCGGCGTCCACCTCGAAGAAGGCGTTGCCCGCCACCGCCATCATCTCCGCGGCCAGCCGGGTCGCGGTGGTGTCGGCGGGCTCGGCGACGAACACCACGTCCACGTCGGAGACGTAATTCAGTTCGCGCGCACCGCTTTTGCCCATGGCGACGACCGCCAGCCGCACCGGAACCGGCTCGTCCGGGCAGATCCTGGCCACCGCCACCGACAGCGCGGCGGTCAGCGCCGCGTCGGCCAGGTCGGTGAGGTGGCGGCCCACCTGCTGGTAGCGCAGCACCGGTTCGTTCTCCACCGTCGCGGCCAGGTCGTGGGCCGCCAGCAGCATGAGCTGATCGCGATACCGCTTGCGCAGCAACGCGATAGCGTCCGGACCGGCCACCCCGGCGCGATACAGCATGGGCGCGGTGTCGGCGGTGCCCGGCTCGGGCGCCGCCGAGACCGCCGCCAGCAGATCGGCGATCAGCTCCGCGCGCTCGGGCAGCGTGCCGCGGCGCAGCAGCTGCCAGCTCGCGGGCTCGGCCACCAGGTGATCGGCGAACGCGGTCGACGAGCCGATCAGCGCGAACAGCCGACCGCGCAGCGGGATCTCGGTGCGCAGCGCCGAATCCAGTGCGTCCCAATCCGACCCGAGCCGTTCGCGCAGCCGGATCAGCGTCACCAGCGCCAGATCGGCGTCGGGTGAGCGCGACAGCGCCCACAGCAGTGCGACACTGTCGACGTTGTCCCAGCCCAGTTCGTGCAGCGACGCCGCGGCCGTGGGCTCGAGCAGGCCGAGCCGTCCGGCGCCTGGGACAGCGGGACGGGCTGTCGGTGGCCTTACCATGCCCTTAAAACTACAGGGTCGCCCTCACAGATCCAGATACTCCTGGAGTTCGTAGGGCGTGATCTGAGCGCGGTAGCCCGCCCATTCGCGACGCTTGTTGCGCAGGAAGAAATCGAACACGTGCTCGCCGAGCGTCTCGGCGACCAGCTCCGACCGCTCCATCGCCTGCAGCGCCTCGTCCAGGCTGGCGGGCAGCTCACGGAAACCCATGGCGCGGCGCTCGGCGACGGTCAGCGACCACACGTCGTCCTCGGCCTCCGGCGGCAGCGTGTAGCCCTTCTCGACGCCGCGCAGACCGGCGGCCAGCAGCACCGCGAAGGTCAGGTACGGGTTGCACGCGGAATCGGGGCTGCGGATCTCGACCCGGCGCGAGGACGACTTGTTCGGCGTGTACATCGGAACCCGCACCAGCGCAGAGCGATTCGAGCGACCCCAGGACGCCGCCGTGGGCGCCTCGCCGCCGTGCACGAGCCGCTTGTAAGAGTTCACCCACTGGTTGGTGACCGCGCTGATCTCGTTGGCGTGCTCCAGGATTCCCGCGATGAACGCCCGCGCGGTCTCCGACAGGTTGAGCGGATCGTCGGGGTCGGCGAAGGCGTTCTGCTCGCCCTCGAACAGGCTCATGTGCGTGTGCATGGCCGAACCCGGGTGCGTGGCAAAGGGTTTCGGCATGAACGTGGCGCGCACGCCCTCGTCGATCGCCACCTCCTTGATGAGATAGCGGAAGGTCATCACGTTGTCGGCCATCGAGAGCGCGTCGGCGTAGCGCAGGTCGATCTCCTGCTGGCCGGGCGCGCCCTCGTGGTGGCTGAACTCCACCGAAATGCCCATCGACTCCAGCGCGTCGATGGCGTGGCGGCGGAAGTTCGGCGCCTCGTCGTGCACGGCCTGATCGAAGAAGCCGCCCTTGTCGACCGGGATCGGCATCCCGTCCTGCAGGCCCGATTTCACCAGGAAGAACTCGATCTCCGGATGCACGTAGCAGCTGAAGCCCAGATCACCGGCCTTGTTGAGCTGGCGGCGCAGCACGTGCCGCGGGTCGGCCCACGACGGCGAGCCGTCCGGCATCGCGATATCGCAGAACATGCGCGCCGAGTGCTGGTGGCCCTTGCTGGTCGACCACGGCAGCACCTGGAAGGTGGAGGGATCGGGCTTGGCGACCATATCGGCCTCCGACACGCGGGCGAAGCCCTCGATGGCCGAGCCGTCGAACCCGATGCCCTCCTCGAACGCGCCCTCCAGTTCGGCGGGCGCGATCGCGACCGACTTCAGATACCCCAGGACATCCGTGAACCACAGCCGCACGAAGCGGATATCCCGTTCCTCGAGCGTCCGCAGCACGAATTCTTTCTGGCGATCCATACGCGCGACTGTAAGCATCCGGCGTTAAATCCGTGTTACATGGTGAATGCGACACCGAAGCCAACTTCGCGCGTCATCCGCAAGTGAGGCCCTGCTGCGGCTCTTTCAGGTCGGTCAGGTACGCGAATACCGCGTCGTCCACGCACGACACGCCGCCCGACAGGAACGCGGTATGCCGGGTGCCGCGGTTGGTGATCAGCGACGCGCCCAGCTGCTGGGCCAGGTCGACACCATTCTGATACGGCGTGGCGGGGTCCTGGGTGGTGGACACGACGACGGTCTTCGGCAGGCCCGGGATCGAAAGCTTGTGCGGGCTCGCGGTATTGGGCACCGGCCAGAACGCGCACAGCTCGAGCGGGGCGTTGCCGTTGCCGTGGCCGTCGTCGAGGAACGGCGCCGCCTTGCGGTATTCGGTGTCCTGCTTGTCGGCCTCGGCGCGGTCCTTCACGGCCGGATCGTCCGCGCAGTGGATGGCCAGGAACGCGTCCTGCGAGTTGTCGTAGCTGCCGTCGCGGCGGCGGCCGTCGTAGAGGTCGGCCAGCTTCAGCAGGATGTCGCCCTGCCCGTTGGCCAGCTCGGTGAGCCCGGCGCTCAACACATTCCAGCTGTCCTCGGCGTAGAGCGTGTTCTGCACACCGGTGATGGCATCACCGAAGGCGAGGCCGCGGCCGTCCTTGGTGGTGGCGGGGTGCTCCCACAGCGGCGCGACCAGCTGATGGAACCTGGCCACCGCCTGGGTCGTGTCGGTGCCGAGCGGGCACTCCGGTTTGGTCGCGCAGTCGGCGGCGTAGGCGTCGAACGCCTTCTGGAATCCGGCGGCCTGCTGCACCGATTCCTTCTCCGGATCCTGCGACGGGTCGACCGCGCCGTCGAGCACCAGCGCGCGCACCTTGTCCGGGAACTTCTCCGCATAGGAGTAGCCGAGCCGGGTGCCGTAGGAGAAGCCGACGTAGGTCAGCTTCGGATCGCCGAGCACCGCGCGGACTACGTCCATGTCCTGCACCACCTCTCGGGTGCCGACGTGGGCGAGGAACTCGTTGCCGGTGCGCTCGCTGCAGTGCGCCGCGAACTTCTTGTTCTCGTCCTCGGCGGCCGCGATGCCCGCCGGGGAGTTGTCCTTCGGCGGCTCGGCCCGCTCGTCGTCCCACTCCTTGGCGGTCAGGCAGGTGATGAGCGGGGTGGACGCGCCCACGCCGCGGGGATCGAACCCGACCCGGTCGAAGCGCTGCGCGACCGGCGTGTCCTGGCCCTGCCCGGCCATCCACAGCCCGGCCTGGCCGGGGCCGCCGGGGTTGAACAGCAGCGAACCGATCCGCTGGCCGGTGGCCTTGACCCGCGACAGCGCGATCTGCGCGGTGCCGCCGTCGGGCTTGGCGTAGTCGATCGGCACCGTGATGCGGGTGCATTCGGTGCCGTCGGGGAATCGCGTGGAGGAGTCGACATAGCCGTCGCAGGGACCCCACTGCGGCTTCTGCTCGTAGAACTTCTCCAGCCCGGCCGGAATGGGCGCGGCCGCCGAAGGGCCGGGTGCGGGATTCTTCGACGACGTGGAGCACGCGGCGGCCACGCACATCAGGGCCACCGCGGCGGCCACACGACCGGTTCGCAACAACGACATGCGCACGATCCTCCCATCCCGGACGGTGTGAGCAATCGCATGGCTCGGACGCCCTATTCGCGCCCGCGGCCCGGTGGCACACTGAAGCCGTCACATCAACCCGGGGACCCGAACGGGCCTCGAGGACGACGAAAGGGACGATGATGTCCGCAACCGATCAGGAAACCCCTGCCTACGGCGCTGCACCGGCTACTTCCCGGCGGAAGACGCGAGTACAGCACCTGCAGCAGATGAAGGCCGCGGGCGAGAAGTGGGCGATGCTCACCGCCTACGACTACTCCACCGCGAAATTGTTCGAAGAGGCCGGAATTCCGGTGCTCCTGGTGGGCGATTCGGCGGCCAACGTGGTGTACGGCTACGACACCACCGTGCCGATCACCATCGACGAGCTGGTCCCGCTGGTGCGCGGCGTGGTGCGCGGCGCACCGCACGCGCTCGTGGTCGCCGATCTGCCGTTCGGCAGCTACGAGGGCTCCCCCGCCCAGGCGCTGGCCTCGGCCGTCCGCTTCATGAAGGAGGGCGGCGCGCAGGCGGTGAAACTCGAAGGCGGCGAACGGGTCGCGGACCAGATCGCGACGCTGACCGATGCCGGAATCCCGGTGATGGCGCATATCGGGTTCACCCCGCAGAGCGTCAACACCCTCGGCGGATTCCGGGTGCAGGGCCGCGGCGACGCCGCCGAGCAGTTGGTCGCCGACGCCCTCGCGGTCCAGGAGGCCGGGGCGTTCTCGGTGGTCATGGAGATGGTCCCCGCCGAACTTGCGGGCCAGGTCAGCCGCAAGCTGACCATCCCCACCGTCGGCATCGGCGCCGGCCGCGACTGCGACGCCCAGGTCCTGGTCTGGCAGGACATGGCCGCCTACACCAGCGGCAAAACGGCGAAGTTCGTCAAACACTTCGCCCACCTCGGCGACGAACTACGCACCGCCGCAGCCACTTACGCCACCGAGGTCCGCACCGGCACATACCCGGGCCCGGAACACAGCTTCTGAGCCCGAAAGATCGGGCGGCCACCACCCGGTGGCCGCCCGTCTTGTTCCCACCACGTTCCCATCGCGATCCCGGCATGCTTTTGGCCGGGATGGCAGACTCGGGGTCGACGGAGCACTACTCGAGCAAAGGGAACTGATGTCGCAGAGCCGTTGGATGACTCGTGGGGCGCTGGGCGCCACCGGGGTGGTGACTGTCGCGCTGATCGCCGGATGCGGGGGCGGCACCGGAGGGGCGCCGACACCGGCCGGATCCAGCGGGCCCACCTCGTCCGGCGCGGCGCACCACAGCGGGTCGGCGGCGCCGTCCAGCGGCGCGCCGCAGACCCCGGTGCAGGTCACCGACGAGGTCTCCAAGCAGCTGTGCGACGCCATCGCGCCGCAGCTGTCGGACTGGCGGGTGCAGGGCCCCACGCTGGGCCGGACGGCCCTCAACATCACCGTGCACGAATGGGCGCTGCGCAACGGCGGTTTCAACCTGCAGGTGCTCGGCGACAAGGCGGTGATCGACCGGATCACCGTCAAGTCCTGCCCGGACGTCCGCACCCAGGCGCTGCAGGCGCTGGAGCTGCAGGACCTGGCCTCGGGGATCGCCTTCTGATGCGCACGCTGTACCCGCCCCTGGAACCCAACCGCACCGGCATGCTGGACGTCGGCGACGGCCAGCACCTCTACTGGGAGGAGAGCGGCAACCCGGACGGGAAACCGGTCGTCTTCCTGCACGGCGGCCCCGGCGGCGGCACCGAGCCGTCGTATCGCCGCTACTTCGACCCGCAGGCGTACCGGATCGTGCTGTTCGATCAGCGCGGCTGCGGCCGATCCACGCCGCACATCGCCGACGGCGCAAGCCTGGAGACCAATACCACCTGGCATCTGGTCGGCGATATCGAAAGGCTCCGTACGCATCTGGGCGTGCAGCGCTGGCAGGTGTTCGGCGGATCGTGGGGTTCGACGCTGGCGCTGACGTACGCGCAGACCCATCCCGAGCGCGTCACCGAACTGGTGCTGCGCGGGATCTTCCTGTTGCGGCGCAAGGAAATCGACTGGTACTACAACGGCGCGGCCGGATACGTCTATCCTGATCAGTGGGAACAGTTCCTGGCGCCGGTGCCGGAGAATGAGCGCCGAGGAGACCTCGTGAGCATCTACCATCGGCTGCTGCACTCCCCCGACCCACAGGTCGCCACCGCGGCGGCGGTCGCCTGGTCCACGTGGGAGGGCGCGACGAGTACGCTACTGCCGCAACCCGATCGGGTCGCGCAGAGCGCCGAGCCGCGCTTCGCACTGGCCTTCGCGCGCATCGAGAACCACTACTTCGTCAACGGCGGCTTCCTCGACGACGGGCAGCTGCTGCGCGACATCGACCGCATCGCGCACATCCCCGGCGTGATCGTGCAGGGCCGCCACGACGTCGTGTGCCCGCCGGTCAGCGCGTGGGATCTGCACAAGGCGTGGGCGAATTCGGAGTTGCACATGGTTGCCGACGCCGGTCACGCGGCCGCCGAGCCGGGGATCACCCACCACCTGCTCGAAGCCACCGACAAGTTCCGGGAGTCCTGATGCCAGCCGCAGCCGGTCCGGCCCTCGTCACCGCCCTGAGCGACGACGTGGACCGGCTGCTGGCGGCCGAACCCGCCGTGCGTGACGACATTCCGGACGCGGTGCACAAGATGCGGGTGGCGACCAGGCGGCTCCGCAGCGTGCTGCGCTCGTACCGAAAGGTCTTCCACCGCACGCCCATCGACGAGACGCGCAGCGAATTGCGCTGGCTCGCTGGAGTTCTCGGCGTCGCACGAGACGCCGAGGTGCGGGCCGAGCGGTTCGCTGCCCACCTCGAGGAGCAGCCGGCGCAGGAGCGCCGCATCGGCCGCCGCCTGGTCGCCGCCGAGCGGGCCCGCTACGCCGCGGCCCACCGCGTGGTGCTGGAGGCCCTCGACAGCGAGCGCTACACCCGGCTGGTGCGGCGGCTGGAGCAGCTGCGCACCGATCCCCCGCTGCGCCGCAAGCGCTCCCGCCGCGAGGCCACCAAGGTGTTCGCGAGCGTGCTGCGCACCGAATTCCGCGCCCTGCGCCGCCTGATCAAGGCCGAGCCGGAGGTGGCCGAGGACGCCCACGTCGAGCACCTGCACGATATCCGCAAGGCCGCCAAGCGATTGCGCTACGCGGCCGAGGCCGCCGACGATGTGCTCAACGGCCCCGCCGTCGAATTGGCCGGTCGCGCAAAGAAACTCCAGAGCGTCCTGGGCGACCACCGCGACGCGATCGAAGCCATGACCACCATCCGCCACCGCGCCACCCGCGCCCGCTCCCCCCACGGCCGAGCCGCCTACGACCGCATGTACCGCACCGAATCCGACGCCGCCCGCAAGGCCCTCTCCGACTACCCAGCCACCGCAGAATTCCTCTTGCGCACCAACAACTGATCCCGGCACGCACCAACAACTGATCCCGGCGCGCTTTTGGCCGGGATCAGTCGGCCGGAAAGGCGAAGGTGACCGTGCGGGTGGTGGGGTCGGCCTCGATGAGGCGGACGCGGACGCGCCAGCCCTCCGGGGGGCCGCCGACGCACTTGGCGACCACGGGTGGGGTGGTGACGAAGACCTCGGCGGGGCGGCTGCCGTTGGCCTCGCGGACCACCACGGCGTCGAATGCGGTGCCCAGACGCTGGGCCAGCACGGTGGCCTCGGTGAGATCGATGCACGCGCGGTCGAGCCTGCCCGCGAGGGCGTCGCAGCGGCGCATGGATTCCGCGGCCGCGGCCAGACCGTCGCGCACCCAGTCGGGCACCGGTGTGCCCGCGCAGTGCGCCAGGCAGATCTCGGTGGCGTAGCGGTCGGCCAGTCGCCGCAGCGGGGCGGTGACGTGCGCATACGGTGCGCCGATACCGCTGTGCCGCAAGACTTCCGGCGTCTCGCCGTCGAGCACGGTGTAGGTCGCGCCGCGTAACAGGCCGGTCGCCTCGGACATCAGCGCCAGCGCGGCCGGGGTGCCGGTGTCCAGCCCGGCGAGCATGCGCCCGGCGGACTCGCCCTCGGGCCATTCCACGCCGAGCGCGGCGGCGGTGCGGCGCATGGTGTCCAGGGCCGATTTCGCCGGTGCGGGCATGGTGCGCAACAGCCCGATCCGCCGACCGCCGGCGCCGTCGAGCATGATCCGCGCCGCACAGATCCCGGTGAGCAGCGAGACCTGCTCGTTCCAATCCTCGGCCGCCATGCGCGGTTCCACCACCAGCTGCCAGCGTTGTTCGCCGTCGCCGGAATCGCCGTCGCGGGCCGGTCCCTTGCCGTCGCGGACCACGGTCTGGGCGGGCAGGCGCAGACCGATGGCGCCGCGGGATAGGCCGGACTCGATGCGGAGCCGGCCGAATTCGGGCAGGGCGGCGATGGCGGGGTGCAGGCGGCCGGCATCGGCATCGGCCTGGACACCGGCGTAGTCGAGGCGGGCGTGGGAGCGGACCAGTGCGCGCTGTACCGAGCAGTGCCGGATTTCGGCTCGGTCGTCGCAGTCGATGGTCCACAGCGCGGCGGGGCGGTCCTGGCCGGGCAGCAGGCTCGCCGATCCCTCGGACAGCACGGTCGGGTGCAGCGGGACGGCGCCGTCGGGCAGGTAGTAGGTCTGGCCCCGGGTCAGCGATTCCTTGGCGAGCGCCCCGGCCGGGGCGATGACGGCCCCGACATCGGCGATCGCGTACTGCAATCGGAAACCGGTGGGGGTGCGTTCCAGATACAGCGCCTGGTCCAGATCCAGCGCGCCGGGCGGGTCGATCGTGACGAAGGGGATATCGCGGAGATCGGCCCGGGAGCCCGCGAACGCATCGGCCGCGCCGCGGGCCTCCGAGAGGGCCTCGGACGGATACTCCGAGGCCAATCCGAATTCGGTTCGGACGGCACCGAAATCGACCGGCGCCGACACGATCCAGGGATGAAACTCCACGCGGATACGCTGAGAAACTACTGCAGCGCCAGCATGGTGCCGTTCAATTGATCGAACGGCCCGTACACCGTGAACACGACCCGCCCGTCCGGGTAGTGCGACGACAGATCGGCCGCCGCGTCGAGCGCCTGCCCGAACGACGCCGCCGACGGGTGCGGCAGGCCGGAAATGGCCTGGCCGATGTGGGTTTGATGGACCCACTGGGTGTCCCCGGGGGTGAGGTCGACCTGGACCCCGCCCGGCAGCGGACTAACCGTCACCGCCGACGCGGAGCCGGCCCCCAGCACAGCCAAAACAGAAGCAGCACCGGCGATCAAGGCACCGGCGACCAGTTTGCGAACCACTCGCATAAAGACAGAACCTGCTTTCCGACGTTCGTTGACACCCACAGCCCCCGCAGCCACCCCCTGCAACGGAAGCTTTCCAACGCGCACTACCTTATGACGCCGATCACCCTTCCTGCCAGTTAGACGCGGTATGCCGCGCCGGACACGCCGACCGGTCTTATCTGTCGGACCCATGTTTCAGATCGACCGATTTCCGCTGGCGGTGGGCGGGGACGGCGCGCGCTGTTACTGTGGCGGCGTGTGCCGGGTGGATGCCGGTTCCGGCACACGCTCGCAAGCATCCGCAATCGTCGACAACAAAGGGAGTCCCGCACCGCATGTCGTCCATCGTCTACGACTACCTGCTGCCGCTGCTCGGTCCGGAACAGGCCGCCTACTGGGCGCAGATCCTGGTCGTCAATCCGGCCGGTTGAGCGTTCCGACACCCGCGGCGGCACCCGAATCCGGGTGCCGCCGTTGCCGTTTACGCACGCCTTTCCGGCACGCCCGCCACAGATTCCGGCGCACTCACCACAGATTCCGGCGTGCTTTTGGCCGGAATCTCCGACGCCCCCGCCTCCAGCCCGAGCGGCTCGGCGGCCGCAGATTCCTCCGTCACTTCGGCTTTCGATTCGGCGGCGGAGCCGCCCGATTCTCCGTCCTTGGGAGTAGACCGCTCCAGAAACCGCAGCAACTCCACCGGGAACGGCAGCACCAGCGTCGAATTCTTCTCCGCCGCCACCTCGACGACCGTCTGCAACAGCCGCAGTTCCAAGGCCGCGGGGGCGGAGGCCATGGTCGAGCCCGCGTCGGCGAGCATCTGCGACGCCTGCAATTCGCCCTCGGCCGTGATGATCCGGGCGCGCCGCTCGCGTTCGGCCTCGGCCTGCCGCGACATCGACCGCTTCAGCGATTCCGGCAGCGCCACATCCTTGATCTCCACCCGATCGATGTGCACACCCCACGCCAGCGCCGGGCTGTCGATCATCAATTCCAGGCCCTTGTTGAGCTGTTCCCGATTGGACAGCAGATCGTCCAATTCGCTCTTGCCGATGATCGAGCGCAGCGAGGTCTGCGCCACCTGGCCGACGGCGAACAGATAATCCTGCACCTCCACCACCGCCTGCACCGGATCGATCACCCGGAAATACACCACGGCGTCCACCCGCACGGTGACGTTGTCGCGCGTGATGCCCTCCTGCGCGGGCACCGGCATCGTGACGATCTGCATCGGCACCTTGCGCATCCGGTCCACGAACGGGATCAGCACCCGCAACCCCGGCTCGCGCACCGCGCGCACCCTGCCGAACCGGAACACCAGCCCCCGCTCGAACTGCTCGACCACCCGCAGCCCGGTCCCGACCGCCACCGCGCTCACCACGGCCCCGGCCCCCACGATCGTCCCCAGAATCGCCACCAAGTCCATCTCGCACCGCCCCGCGAATCGCCCGGCACACCAACGCAACCGAACCCTTGCCATCGATCATGGCACCATCCGCCCCCGGGCGAGCGGAATTTCTGCTCGCCCAGGGGGCGGGACGGAGGAGGACGAGTCGGTCTGTAAGCCGGATCCTGTACCCGGTGCATACCGGGCGGCGACCATCCATCTGGGTGCACCGTTGCCGGGCACCTCGAGCGGTCCACCCGCGGGCTCGGGCGAGCAGCCCTCGAACACCCGCGCAGCCGCACTCGCGAGGAATGCGACCTTCGACCTTGCTCCGGGCGGGGTTTACCGAGCCGCCCCGGTCACCCGGGGCGCTGGTGCGCTCTTACCGCACCGTTTCACCCTTACCGGCACCGGACGCGAATCCGGCACCGGCGGTCTGTTCTCTGTGGCACTGTCCCGCGGGTCACCCCGGGTTGCCGTTAACAACCGCCCTGCTCTGTGGAGTCCGGACTTTCCTCGGCGCCAGGCAGCGACACATACGTGCCCGTTCCTCTCGCCGCGGTCGCCTGACCGACTCGTCTGTGCCTATTATGCCGCACTGTGTTTATGGCGCCGCCTCCGGCGTCGCGGGGTTTGCGGCCCCTGGGGGGCTCGTCGTTCAGCGGCCGAGACTCGCGCTTCGCGCATGCGCTTCGGCCGCTGAACGACGAGCCGGGCCGCAAACCGTTGTGGTTGCGTGGGAGTCGCACCCATTTCATAGCGCCGGGGCATGGTCCCATTCATGCGCCGGGGCATGTTCTGTGTCGTAGAGGTGGGCATGGTCTTGCCCGCAGCAGGCCGTCCGGTATGCCGGATTCGGCGTTCTGGGGGCGGGCGTAGACCGTAGCCAGGTCGGCGAAGGATTTCGGGACACAGTACGGTATTTCGCCATGGAGCGTGTCGAGGTGGGGTTCCCGGCGGGAAGCGAACAGTGTGCAGCGTGGCTCTATCGCCCGGATGGGCCGCCGAAGCCGCGGCCGCTGGTCATCATGGCACACGGGCTGGGGGCCGATCGGGAGATGGGGCTGGATCGGTATGCCCGGCGGTTCGCGGCGGCGGGAATGGGCGTGCTGGCCTTCGACTATCGCCATTTCGGCGCGAGCGGGGGCACGCCGCGGCAGCTCATTCACATCGCGCGGCAGCGGGAGGACTGGCGGGCCGCCATCGCCTTCGGCCGCACCATCAAGGGTTTCGATGCGACGCGGATCGCGTTGTGGGGCAGTTCGTTCGGCGGCGGGCACGTGCTGTCGATCGCGCACGAGGACGACTATCTCGCGGCCGTGGTCGCGCAGTGCCCGTTCACCAGCGGCCGCGCCTCGGCGTTCGCCAAGGGCCCGATCAGCCTGACCAAGACCGGAACCCTGGCCATGACCGACATTCTCGTCGGCCCGATCCGCCGCAAGCCCGTCGGCGTCCGACTAGCCGGACGCAAGCATTCGGCCGCGCTGATGAGCGCGGCCGACGTCCCGGAGGGCTTCGGCCGCCTGGCCGAGGAGAGCCAGCGCTATCAGCCGAAGGTGGCGGCGCGGTTCGGCCTGTCGGTGCTGTTCGACTCCCCGTGGCGGCGTACGAAATCCATCAAGGTGCCCGTGTTCTACGCGGTCTGCGACAACGATTCGGTCGCGCCGGTCGGCCCGACGCTCAAGGCCGCCGAACGCACCAAACACGCTGTCGTGAAGCGCTATCCGATCGGTCATTTCGACATCTACTTCGACGACTGGTTCGAGAAGGCCGTCTACGACCAGACCGAATTCCTGGTGTCGGTGCTGCGCCCGTAGCAGGGTCGGCGGCCGGAACGCGCCGCGCCGCCTACAGATACGAGGTGTCGTTGACCAGACGCACCGAGGTGCCGCCGTCGGGATAGAACTCCGCGACCGACAGCGACGCCAGGTCCAGATGCAGCCGGAACAGCAGCTCGGGGCCGACCGCCAGCGCCAGCTGCAGCAGCGTCTTGATCGGCGTCACGTGGCTGACGACCACCACGTTCTGTTCCGGATACAGCGCCACGATGTCTCGTCGCACGCCCTCGACCCGCTCGCGCACCTGATCGAAGCTCTCCCCGCCCGGCGCGGGCACCGACGGGTCGCTCAGCCAGCGCGCGTGCAGCTCCGGATCCCGTTGCGCCGCTTCGGCGAACGTGAGCCCCTCCCAGGCGCCGAAGTCGGTCTCGATGAGCCCGTCCAGCACCCGCACCGGCGCCCCCAGCGCCTGCGCCGCGGCGTCGGCGGTCTCACGAGCCCGGTCCAGCGGTGAGGTCACCACCGCAGCGATATCACCCCTGGTCGCAAGATATTTGGCGGCTCGCGCCGCCTGCTCCCGCCCCAGCGCGGTCAGCGGCGGATTCCCTCGCCCCGAATACCGCCGCTGCACAGACAGTTCCGTCTGCCCGTGCCGAAGCAGCAGCAGACGAGTCGGGCGACCGGTGGCACCGGTCCATCCGGGGCCGACCGCCTCGGAGCGCCGCTCGGCAGCGGGTTCGATTGCGTCGCCCCGATTCTCGGTGAACGACCCGCCCCGCTCCCAGGCGACAAGACCGGTCGCGTCGCCGCGCTTCTCGGCAGCGAGACCGGTCGCCTCGCCCCGAGTCTCGGCGACGGGGCCGGGCGTCCGGTCCCGGCCTTCGTCGGCGAACCCGGCCCGACTCGACCGATGGGTTCGGGTGCCAGGCGAATCTCTGTGCGAGGCAGCCGCATTCGCGTCGGAGGCGCGCACCTCGCCGACCAGCGGGGCATCGTCCATGGCTTCGTTGGCGAGGCGGTCGGCGTGCGAGTTCTGCGCGCGCGGGATCCATTCGAAGTCGACGCGGTCGAAGCCTGCGGCCAGGCGGCGGGCCTGGTCGGCGAGCGGAATCATGGCCGCGTGCTTGACCTTCCAGCGGCCGGTCATCTGCTCGACGACCAGTTTGGAGTCCATGCGCACGTCGACCTCGCGGGCGCCGAGTTCGGCGGCGGCCGACAGGCCCGCGATCAGGCCGCGATATTCGGCGACATTGTTGGTGGCGACGCCGAGCGCCTCCTTGCGCTCGGCCAGCACCCGCTCGCGGTCCGCGTCCCACACCACCGCGCCGTAGCCCGCGGGACCCGGATTGCCGCGCGAACCGCCGTCGGCCTCGACGATCACCCTCGTCGGCACGGCACTCACAATCCGGACTGCTTGGTGCGCACCATGATCGCGCCGCACTCCGGGCAGCGGACCACCACGTCGGGGGCGGTCTTGGCGATCCGGGCGATCTCGCCGCGGTCCAGTTCGATGCGGCAGGCGCCGCAGCGGCGGGCCTGCAGCAGTGCCGCGCCCACGCCGTGCAGGCCGCGCTGCTTGTCGTAGATGGCGAGCAGTTCGGCCGGGAAGCCCGCGGTCAACCGCTCGCGGTCGGTGGTGCAGCGCTGCGCGGCGGTGTCGAGATCGGCCACCGCCTCGTCGCGGCGGCGCTGCGCGTCGGCGAGGTCGTCGTCGGCCTTGCTGAGGTTGGCGCCCGCGTGCTGGTGGTCGGCGACGGCGGCCTCGCGGCGCTCCATCACCTCGAGCAGATCGTCCTCGAGCACCGACCGGCGGCGCTCCAGGCTGCCCAGCTCGTGCTGCAACTCGGAGAGCTGCTTGGCGCCGACGCTGCCGTTGTCGAGCATGCCCCGGTCGCGCTGTTCGCGCTTGCGGACGCCGTCGATCTCGTTCTCCAGCTTGCGAATATCGCGGTCGAGGTCGTCGATCAGGATCTCGACCTTGACGGCCGCGTCCTTGCGGACGGTGCGCTCCTCTTCCAGGCGCTGCACCTCCTGCTGCTCGGGCAGCACCTTGCGGCGATGCGCGATCCGCGTCAGTTCGGCGTCGACGGCGGCAAGATCGAGCAACTTGGCCTGGATCGGTGGTTCGACATTCAACGCGGAACTTACTCCTACACTATGGACGGTTCGGCGGCATCGACGCCCGATCGCGGCGATGCCGAAAGTCCAACCGTACTCTCTTCCCGCCCCACCGCGTCCCAACCCCACCCGAATGCTCAGGTCGGACCGGGTGCGAATGTGCCGTGGCACTCTCGAAACCATGAGCGAACATCACTACGAGGTCGAGGTGGTCTGGAGCGGGGCTACGACCGACTACCGGTCCTACACCCGCAATCACGAGGCGCACGCGCCCGGCCGCCCGCCGATCCTCGCCACGGCCGATCCCACCTTCCGCGGCGACCCCGACCGCTGGAACCCGGAACAGCTGCTAGTCGCCGCGCTCTCCGAATGCCACATGCTGTGGTACCTGCACCTGTGTGCCGAGGCGGGCATCGTCGTCGTGGACTATCGCGATTCCGCAGCGGGCACCATGGACAACGTTCGCTTCCAGCGGGTGGTGCTGCGTCCCCGGGTCACCGTCACCGATCCCGAGCACGCCGACCACGCCCGCGAACTGCACGAGGAGGCGCACAAGCGCTGCTTCCTCGCCAATTCGATGAACTTCCCGGTCGAGCACGAACCGGTGATCGTCACGCCATAGGAATCGACCGGTCCGCCGCGCCGAGCGTCCAGGGATCGGTGCGGATCGCGGAAACGCGGGTCTGCAGGCCGGGCAGCGCCGCCCGGACGAGGTCGCGAGCCTGGTCGCACCACGGGAATTCGGTGGCCCAGTGCGCGGCATCGATCAGGGCGGGACCACCGGCGCGCAGGTGCTCGTCGGCGGGGTGGTGGCGCAGGTCGGCGGTCACATAGGCGTCCACGCCGAGCCTCGACACGGTGGCGAGGAAGGAATCGCCCGCGCCGCCGCACACCGCGACCCGGCGGATGACCCGGTCCGGATCGCCCGCGGCCCGCACGCCCCAGGCGGTGGCGGGTAGCGCGGCCTGGACGCGAGTGGTGAAGGCGCGCAACGATTCCGGTTCGGGGAGTTCGCCGATGCGGCCCAGGCCCAGACCGGACGGGAGTGCCGCGCGCTCGGTCACGTGGAATGCCGGGTCAGGGTCCGGGTGCGCGGTGCGCAGGGCGGTGAGCACCGCCGTGCGGGCCGCGGGCGGGGCCGTGAGTTCCAGGCGTTCCTGTTGCTCGCGTGCGGGTTCGGCGGTCGGGGCCTCCCGCCAGCCACCGCACGCACACGAGCGGGCGCTCGCCCCGGCCGCGATCAGCGCGGCGCGCATCGGGTCGGCGTGGGCGACCGGCACCCATACCGACCATTCATCCACCGGCGCAGTCGGTTTCGGTTCCAGTGGACCGGTGACGGTCAGCCCCAGCGCCTGCGCGAGCGCATCGGACACCCCGGGATCGGCGGAGTCGGCATTGGTGTGCGCGGTGAACAGCGCACAGCCGCTCCGGATCAGCCGGTGCACCAGCGCCCCCTTGGGCGTGCTCGCGGCCACGGTGTCGACACCGCGCAGCAGCAGCGGATGATGCACCACCAGCGCTTGCGCACCCCACTCGATCGCCTCGTCCACCACCGCGGCGGTCGCGTCCACCGCGAACAGCACCCGGCTCACCCCGTCCTTGGGATCCCCGCACACGAGCCCTACCGAATCCCACGACTCGGCCAACCGCGGGGGGTAGGCCGCTTCGAGTACCGCAATGAGTTCCGCTAGGCTCACTTCCGCCTGCGTCACGCTGAAACCTCCTTCACACCAGTATTTTTCATGCCGATTCGTTTTCTGGCCTTGGATCCCGGCCAAAAGCGCGCCGGGAACTAGAACTATGACGTGCCAGGACTAGAACTATGAAGCATGCCGGGAACTGGAACTATCGAGCAGGACAGGCACTAGAACTACCGAGCAAGACAGGCAATAGAACTACCACGCAGGACGGGCACTACAACTACCGGGCAGGGCGGTGCCTCGGTGGGAGCAGGATCTCCCGCAGGGCGGTGACGAGGTGGTCCACGACGGGGGCCGGGCGGACGGCCAGGCGGAGGTGGGTGGAGTCGAGGCCGGGAAAGGTGTCACCGCGGCGGACGGCTATTCCCTTTTCGGAGAGTTGTTTTCGGAGTAGGTCGGCGTCGGAGGTGCGGACGAGGAGGAAGGGGGCGTGAGCGGGTTCGTGGATATCGAGGCCGAGCTCGCGCAGGCGGGGGATCATGGCGGCGCGGTCGGCGGCGATTCGTTCGGCGCGGGAACGGGATTCGGCGACGGCGGCCGGTTCCGCGGTGGCGGCAATGGCCTCCAGTTGTAGCGTGCCCAGCGGCCAGTGCGCGCGACCATGATCGAGACGAGCCAAAACATCAGGGGCACCGAGGAAATAGCCGCACCGCAGCCCCGCCAGCGCCCAGGTCTTGGTCAGGCTGCGCAGCACCAGAACATCCGGAAGCGATTCCCCGGCAAGCGATTCCACCTCCCCCGGCACGGCATCGGCAAACGCCTCATCAACCACCAGCAACCGCCCCGGCCGCCGCAATGCCCGAATCGTCGCCGCCGGATGCAGCACCGAGGTCGGATTGGTCGGATTACCGACCACCACCAAATCGGCATCCTCCGGCACCAGCCCCGGCTCGAGCTCATACGGCGGCGGCAACACCACCCGAGTCACCGCCACCCCCGCGTCCCGCAACGCCAATTCCGGCTCGGTAAAAGACGGATGAACCACCGCCGCCAACCGCGCCCCAAGCCGCGGCACCATGGCAAACCCCTCCGCCGCCCCAGCAAGCAACAGCACTTCCTCCACCCCCCGCCCATGCCGACCCGCCACCGCCTCCCGCGCGCCCCGCACATCCCCCGCACTCGGATACCGCCCCACATCGAACAGCCGCCCCACCAACCGTTCCCGCAACCACTCCGGCGGCCCACTCCCCTGCACATTCACCGCAAAATCCACCATCCCCGCCCGCACCTCCACATCCCCGTGATGCCGCAGCGCCACCCGATCGACGTCCTCCACATCGGCCCCCGGGCCGCACACGGCGGGCCGGGCAATGTGGGGCGTCGGGATCTCCTCAGACACAGCCCTCCACCCTACGTGGGCCCATCGACACATCACCCGACCCTGGTATCGGCGGCGTCCCGGTTCTCCGCCGCCCCAGCCTCGCGGTAATCATGCAGCTGGAGGTAAACACCCGGATCGTCATCACTGTCATCGTCATAGGCAGCGACTTGCAGCATTCCACCGGGAAAGACGAACGTCCTCGAACGTGCGGTCATGGCAATCCTTTCCTCCTTTGCCTCCCGAGAACCAGACCCGACGCTAGAAACCGGCAGCTCTCGGCGTCTACGAACTTGCACAAATTTGCCCAAAATCGGCCGTTGCTACGCGAAACCGACCGCGCTGAGGGAACATCAGAACCGGCAGTGCAAGCATGAGCACACCGCCCGACAGGAGACAAGATCATGGATACGGAGTTGACGTTTCTCGGCAAAGGCGGATCGAAAGTCAACGACTGCCCGACCCTGTACACCACCGATTACGGAACCTATGTAATCATCGGCTGGAAGACCGATGCGCCGGATACGATCGAGATACCACATCTACTACTCGGCTTCACGGAGAAGGAAACATTCATCGGTGCGACTATGACCGATACCGGCCGGGGAACATTCACACTCACCGGGAACCCGGTGACCGAGTCACGCCTCCTCGCGCAGCTTAAAATTGAAGCCTACGAGGCAGCTGTCGAGGTATCGAAAATTCGAAGGGAATACTACGGTGGAATTGAGGCAGCATAACCCGTGGCCGGAGCTCTTCGAAGCCTGCCGACGGTCGGCCTTCCATTTAGAGGTCCGAGACAGTTACGCAGTGCCCGATGAGTTCGAGCCGTTTCGTCGATTCCTGCATGGGGAACCCAGGATCGCCGAGCCCGATCCGAAATGGCGGGAATGGAAAGATCTGATGCGGAGGCTGACGCGGTCCGGAGTAACAGTGAGCCGTGTACGGGTGGTTACGGTTCCCCACAGCGATTATCAGCGATGGCTGCTCAGCGAGACGGGCGACAATATCGAGGCCGGTGAAGATATCCGGTACCTGCCTCGTCATCTCGCCGGGGAAGTGCCCACAGACGACTTCTGGTTGTTCGATGACCGGACAGTCGCCTTCAACCTTGTCGATCGAGAGGGCGGACCGGCGGGTGCAGCCGTAACCACCGACCCCGATATCGCCGCCTACTGCGTGAGGGCGAAAGAACGACTCTGGGAGCTGGCAACACCTTACGTCGAGTATGCGGCGGCCGCCGGACTGTGACGAACGCGGTACAGGAAGCGCGGGAAGCTCTCGGCAAACGACTCCGGGAAATTCGTCGGAGGGCAGGAGTCACGGGCCGGGAGCTTGCCGCACGCGCCGGATGGCACGAGTCCAAGGTCTCGAAGATCGAATACGGGAAGATCAAACCTTCCGACGCCGACATACGCGCATACTGCGTTCACACCGGCACCGAGGATCAACTAGCCGACCTACTGGCCACTCTGCACAATATCGACTCCGCATACATCGAATGGCGGCAGGCACTCGGCACAGGCATAAAACGCATACAACAACAAACTCTGAAGCTGGAAGCCGAAGCGACCTTTATTCGCAATTGGCAACCTCAGGTCATAACCGGGCTGTTGCAGACGGCCGACTACGCCGAGGCGATCCTGAAATACGCGATAGACTTCTACGGCATACCCGACGACCTGGATGGAGCCGTATCCAAGCGGATGGAACGGCAACAGGTCCTCTACAAACGCAACCACAGGTTCCATTTCCTGATCGGAGAGCAATCTCTGTACACGACAATCGGCGACGACGAAGTAATGGCAGGGCAGCTGGACAGGCTTTACTCGATAATCGGGATGCCTCGCGTCACCCTGGGGATTGTGCCCAGGGAGACCGAGGGAGTGGTAGTGGTGGAAAACTTCGTGATGTTCGACAATCGTATGGTGAAAGTGGAGGGTCATACGGCCGGGATAGCGGTCACGCAGCCACGAGAGATCGCGCTGTACGGGAGAGCGTTCGATATCCTCGCGAGCCGATCCGTCATCGGCGAGCAGGCTCGGCGACTGCTTCGCAAGGCGATGGACACGCGGACCGCATAGCCGTACGCCGTCGCTGCAGCTCGAGGGCTCGCGGCACCCCGAGAGCGCGAGTCAACCCCGCCGCCAGCGCTCCCGCCCTCATGCCCATCTACTACCCTCCGTAGCGGACCGCGCGCCGACCCGACACAATGGCTGTCGTGGGTGAGCTGCACGTGACCTTCGTCTGCACCGGCAATATCTGTCGGTCGCCGATGGCCGAGAAGATCTTCGTTGCGCATCTGGAGCGGGCCGGGCTGGGTGGTCGGGTCCGGGTGAGCAGTGCCGGGACCACGGCGTGGCATGTCGGGGCCGAGGCCGATCCGCGGACGACGGCGGTGCTGCGGCGGTACGGGTATCCGGTCGGGCATCGGGCGGCGGTGGTGGGGGCCGAGCACAAGAGTGCGGATCTGGTGGTGGCGCTGGATACCTCGCACGACCGGGATCTGGCGGCGCTGGGCGTTCCGGCCGATCGCCGTCGGCTGCTGCGCAGCTTCGATCCGGATGCCCGCGGCGCCGATGTCGCCGATCCCTACTACGGCGACGACGCCGATTTCGAGGAGGTTCGCGAACAGATCGAGGCCGCGGTCCCGGGCCTGCTCGACTGGGTGCGCGAACGGCTCGACGGTGCGCAACCCGCGGGCACCGGGGAGACATCGGGGCGGGCTCGATGACCATGCTGCGCCGACTCACCTTCCTGCTGCGACCCAGCTGGGTGATCCTGGCCGCCGTGGTCGTGGCGTTCGCCTACCTGTGCTTCACCATCCTCGCGCCCTGGCAGCTGGGCAAGAACGGCAGGACCTCGCACCGCAACCAGCTCATCGCCGACTCGGTGAGCGCCGCCCCGGTGGACGTCACCACGCTGCTCGACAAGCCCGCCACCGAGGACACCGAATGGCGGCGTGTCAGCGCCACCGGCAACTACGTACCCGGCTCGACGGTCCTGGAGCGGCTGCAGCGGCTCGAGGACAAGCCCGCCTACGGGGTGCTGGCCGCGTTCCGTCTCGACGACGGCCGCACCCTGCTGGTGGATCGCGGCCTGGTCGCGGCCGCCGACGGCGTGCAACTGCCGCCGATCGCCGAGCCGCCGAGCGGCCCGCAACGCATCGAGGCCCGGCTGCGCAAGTCCGAGGGCATCATCCCCGGCAAGGACCCGATGACCCGCGACGGCTACCGCCAGGTGTATTCCATTGACACCGGCCAGGTTTCGACCGTACTCGGCACCCCGCTGACCACCGTCCCGACCGGCGGCCACCCCGGCTACCTGCAACTCACCGACAAGCAGCCGGGCGCGTTCACCTCCCAGCCGCTACCCCAGCTGGACGCGGGCCCATACCTGTCCTACGGCCTGCAATGGATAGCCTTCGGCGTCATGGCCCCCCTGGGCCTGGGCTACTTCGTCTACGCCGAACTCCGCGAACGCCGCAAGGAACGCGCCACGGCCACACCCCCTCCCGCCCCGGCCCCCACCGAACCCCCCGAGCCGGTGAAAGATTCACACGCCCCCACCGAACCCCCCTCCCCCACACCGATTTCCACAACCCCACCAACCCCCCACCAGCAAACCACCGCCGAACGCCTGGCAGACCGCTACGGCAACGCCCGCCGCTGAAACCACCCCCACCCGCGTACACAGCCAATGCCAGCGATACACGGAACGCCCACCGCGCAGCCGATCCCGGCCCCGGCGCGGCGACCGGCGACTTCGGCAGAACCGCCCAGCACGGCCCCGGAACCGCAGCGACGCGGCCGAATTCAGCAAAGACTCCCCATCGCAACCACGGAACCGAAGCAGCAACAATCGGATTCGACCAAGACCACCCGACGCGGCCCCGCAACCCAGGCGACAACAACCGGGTTCGGCCAAGCCCGCCCGACGCGGCCCCGCGACCCAAGCGGCAACAGCCGGATTCGACCGAAACCGCCCAGCGCGACCACAGGACCGAAGCGGCGACGGCCAGGCTCGACCAACACCCCCCGGCACGGCCCCGGAACCGCAGCGGCAACGGCCAGGTTCGGCGGACACTGCCGGGCGCGGCCACGGACCGAAACGGCGGCGGCCGGATTCAGCGGAGACTCTCCGACGCGGCCACGGAACCGCAGCGGCAACGAGCAGGTTCCGCCGAGACTGCCCGACGCGGCGACGGAACCGAAACGGCAACGGCCGCATTCAGCAAAGACTCTTCGGCGCGGCCACGGGAACCGCAGCGGCGACGGCCATGTCCAGCAGACACTGCCAGCACGGTCTCGAGATCGAAACGGCAACGGCCGGGCTCAGCAGAGACTCCGGCGGCAACGGAACCGCAGCGGTGATGGCCAGGTTCGGTAGAGACTGCCAGCGCGGTCTCGAGACCGAAGCAGGGTCGGACTCGCCCATGACCCCCGACGCCGCCACGGGACCATCTTCGTTCAGCGCGTCAATAAACCGTTAAGGTGGAAGCGGAGTGTCGGGAAGTCTGGTCGACGAAGTGGTGGTGGTTCGATCGGCGGAAGGACATCACGTGTCGGTCTCGCGATGCCCCTGTAGGGACATTTCGTCGTGCTGGGCGATCCGGGTTTGGGCGCGATGACCGACGTGACGGTCTTTTCCGGTGCCCTGCTGGTGGTCTCGCTGGTCGGGCTCGCGGCCGTGCTGTCCAATCGACTCGGTGACTGGTTTCCGGTGCCTGCTCCGGCGCTGTTTCTGGTCTGCGCCGCCGCGGCCTCCGATGTCTGGCCCGCCCTCGGCGGTGTGCCGGTCACCCTGGTGGAGCGGGTGGTCACGGTCGCGCTGGTGGTGATCCTGTTCGACGGTGGGATGCAGATCGGCTGGCGGCGGTTTCGGGAGAATGCCAGGGCCATCGCCTGGATCGGGGTGGCGGGCACCCTGGTTACCGCGGCCGCGTTGGCGCTGGCCGCGCACGCGCTGTTCGGCCTGGACTGGCGGATCGCGCTGCTGCTCGGCACCGCCCTGTCGCCGACCGATCCGGCGGTGGTGTTCTCGGTGCTGGGCCGCCGCCAGATCGGCGGCCGCAGCGGCGTGCTGCTGCAGGGCGAATCCGGGGCCAACGATCCGGTCGGCATCGCGCTGCTGGTGGTGCTGCTGGGCACCACGAGCCTCGGCGGCGACGCGATCGGCTCGGTCCTGGGCGAATTCGCGGTGCAGATCGTCGTCGGCGCGGTGCTGGGTCTCGCGGGCGGCCTCGGGCTGCTGTGGTTCATGCGGCGGGTGCCGCTGCCGACGTCCGGGCTGTACTCGCTGCGGGTGCTGATGAGCGTGCTGGCAATCTACGCGGCGACGACCCTCGCGCACGGCTCCGGATTCCTCGCGGTGCTGGTGGCGGGGATCGTGATCGGCGGCCAGCGCGCGCCGTATCGCGCGGAGATCGCCCGATTCCATTCCGCGCTGGCCAATCTCGGCGAGATCGTCGCCTTCGTGCTGCTCGGGCTGACCATCCAGGTGACCGGGTCGCACGGGGTGGCCGTGGGCGGCGCGTGGTTCATCGGACTCGGGCTGGCGGTGCTGCTGGCGCTGGTGATCCGGCCGCTGCTGGTCGGCGCGCTGACCTGGCGGATCCGATTGTCGCGCGGGGAACGGCTTTTCGTGCTGTGGACCGGATTGAAGGGCGCGGTACCGATTCTGTTGGGCACCTTCATTCTTCGTGCCGAGGTCCCGGACGCCCGGCGCGCCTACGAGATTATTTTCGTGGTGGTGGCGTTCTCGGTCATCGTGCAGGGCAGTGCGGTACCGGCGCTGGCACGGCGGCTGGGTGTGCCGCTGGAAACGGTGAATCTCCGGCCGTGGACGATGAATACGCGGTTCGAGGAGGAGCCGGACAGCCTGCACCGGTTCACCGTGGCCGCCGGGTCGGCCGCGGACGGCAGCAGCGTCGCCGAGCTGCCGTCCGACGATCTGTGGGTGAGCGTGATCATTCGCCGCGGGCGGTTGGTGACCGTCAGCGCCGATACCCTGCTGCACAGCGGCGACGAGGTCGTCGTGCTCGCCGAGCGCGCCGCGCTCCCCCAGGTCGCCGCCCTGTTCAGCTCCGAATCGACGGGGCCGCAACCGGTTTCGTAACGATGGTCAGCGCCACGCGGGGCGCAGCGTCTCGTCGTGGTTCACGCGTCGGCCGAGGGCGGGGTGGCCCAGATCGAGCGCCCGATCGTGGCGCACGAACGAGTTGTAGTACCCCAGCACCGCGATGCCGCCCCACGCGATCAGGGCCACGCCCACGCCCGGTGCGAAGTTCGCCACGGCGACGAACAGGATCGCCCACGCGACGAGCAGAACGATATCGAGAACCTTCCCTCTCACTCCGTCCCACCTTTCCCGGCGGTCGACACCGCCGACCGCCCGACCTTACGTCGATGCAACACAACGCCTTTCGATTCCGAACGGAATATTGACGAAACCTTGGCAGACCGATGGCGGGTGAGCGCGAGCGCCGCCATGGCGCAGGCGGCGGCCAGCTGCACCGCCTCCGAAAGACGCACGGCCCGAAGAAGATCGGGCACGCGGGGCGCGGGACCGTCGCCGAGCGTCGGCCGCTGTTCGACGCCGTGCCGGTACTGGGTGCGCCCGCCCAGGCGGACACCGAGCGCCCCCGCCACGGTTGCCTCGGCCACCCCGGCATTGGGGCTCGGATGCCGGGCGGCGTCGCGCCGCCACGCCCGCAGCGCCGCCGCGGGCCGCCCGCCGACGACCGGGGCGAGCGCGGCGGTGAGCAGGCCGCCCAGCCGCGCCGGAATCAGATTCGCGATATCGTCGGTGCGCGCGGCGGCCCAGCCGAAGCGCCCGTACCGCTCGTTGCGGTAGCCGACCATCGCGTCGAGGGTGTTCACCGCGCGATACCCGAGCAGCCCCGGCACCCCCGCGACCGCCCCCCAGAACAGCGGCGCCACCGTCGCATCGGAGGTGTTCTCGGCAATGGATTCCAGTGCGGCCCGGGCCAATCCGTCCGCATCCAGCACCTCGGGATCGCGCCCGCACAGCGACGGCAGCAACGCCCGCGCCCCCGCCAGATCCCCACCCTCGAGCCGATCCGCCATCTCCCGCCCCGTCCGCGCCAACGTGCGCCCTCCGAGCACGGTCCACGTGGCCAGCGCCGTCAGCACCACCGCCCCTTCGGATTCGACCAGCCGATCCAGCACCACCCCCAGCCCGACAACCCCACCGACGAGCAACATCTCGTGCCCAACCCCCGCCCCCCGACCATCGCGATAGGTCACCGCCTCCACCCGCCCCGCCACCGCCCCGAACCCCGCCACCGGATGCCCCCGCCGCGGATCCCCCAGCACCCGATCCAACCCGAACCCCACCAACATCCCAACGGCGGCCGCAGTCCCCTTACGCATCGAGTGAGACTAACCGGCACCCGGCCGGTCGGGAGATCCCGGCCAAAAGCACGCCGGGATCAGAAGGTAGGAGCACGCCGAGAGCAGAAGGCAGGAGCACGCCGAGAGCAAAGGGCGAGAGCACGCCGGGACCAGAGGACGAGAGCACATCGGGAGCAAAGGTGAGAGCACACCAGGATCAGTGGGCAGGAGCACGTCGGGAATAGAGGGCGAGCACGTTGGGATCAAAGGGCGGAAGCACGCCGAGAGCAGAAGGCGAGAGCACGCCAGGATCGAAGCACGCCGGGAAGCATAGGACGGGAGCACATCGAGAGCACAGGACGGAAGCACGCCAAGAGCACAGGACGAGACCACGCCAAGAGCACAGGACGGGAGCGCGTCGAGAGCACAGGGCGGAAGCACGCCAGGAGCAAGGGTGGGCGGAATACACCGGCAGGTGGCCGAGGTTCATCCTGCGATGTCACACCTGGCGGCGTCATCCTAGAGAAGGCGTCGATAGGGTTGCTCGATGGGGCGGGGTGGAAGGAAGACGGTGGTGGACGGGCTGGATCGGGTGGAGTTGGCGCGGGAGTTCGAGGAGCATCGGGCGTATCTGCGGCGGCTGGCGTACAGCACGCTCGGGAGCCTCAGCGATGCCGACGATGTGGTGCAGGAGGCGTGGCTGCGGCTGCAACGGTGGCACGAGAATCGTTCCGGGGATGAGCGGATCGACAATCTGCGGGCCTGGCTCACCACGGTCACCGGGCGGCTGGCGCTCGATCAGCTCGGGTCGGCTCGGGCCCGGCGCGAACAATACGTCGGCGAGTGGCTGCCCGAACCGGAGGTCACCTCGTGGGAGGATCCCGCCGATCGGATCACCCAGGACGAGCGGGTCACCACCGCCCTGCTGGTGGTGCTGGAGTCGCTGTCCCCGGCCGAGCGCACCGCCTTCGTGCTGCAGGACGTGTTCGGCATGAGCGGCCCGGAGGTGGCCGAGGTGGTCGGCCGGACCCCGGCCGCGGTGCGGCAGTTGGCCTCTCGCGCCCGCAAGCACGTCGAGGAGGGCACCCCGCGCTTCCCCGCCAGCCGCGACGAACAGGAGAAGGTGGTCTCGGCCTTCGCCCTGGCCTGGCGCTCCGGCGACCTCGGCGCACTGCTCGGCGTGCTGGACGCGAATGTCAGCCTGACCGCCGACGGCGGCGGCAAGGTGCCCGCCATCCGGCAGCCGGTGCACGGCGCGGAACTGGTGGCCAAGCTGTTCTTCGGCTGGTACCGCTCCACCAACGGGGCGTGGGGCCGCTCGGTCCTGGTCAACGGCCGCCCGGGCCTGGTGGTATTCGACGGCACGCACACCGGGGTCTTCTCCTTCACCGTCGACGACGGCCGCATCACCGCGATCACCGTGGTCCGCAACCCGGACAAGCTGCGCGACCTACCCGCCGACGTGGAACCGGAGTGGTATCTGTAAGGCTCACGGCGACATGTACAGAATCCTGTACATTAGAGGATATGAAACCGATGACCTATACCGACGCGCGGGCCAACCTCGCCTCGGTACTCGAGAGTGCAACCGACGACCTCGAAGAGGTCGTGATCACCCGCGCGGGCCACGAACCCGCCGTGGTTGTATCCCTGCGTGAATACGAGGCGCTGAAAGAGACCGCGTATCTACTGGGCAACCCGGCCAACGCGCGCCACCTCGAACGGTCCATCGCGCAGCACCGCGAGGGACAGGCCACCCCGCGTGACCTTGTCGAGATCACCGACGATGAACCCGCCGCCGCGCCGACCAAGACACCTCGCAGGACGAAGACGACCACCAAAAAAGCGGCGGCCGAGTGAAGAGGACGTTCACCGACGAGTCCTGGAACGACTACCAGTGGTTCGTATCCAACGACAGACGGGTCGTGAGGCGGATCAACCGCCTGATCGACGACATCTGCCGCAATGGACACGAAGGGATCGGAAAGCCGGAGCCGTTGCAGCACAATCTCTCCGGGTATTGGTCGCGGCGGATCACGAGCGAGCATCGCCTGGTCTACGCACTCGACGACGACGCCGTGGTGATCATCTCGTGTCGCTTCCACTACGAGTAACCGCCCGTCGACCCGGTCGCGACGGACCACTAAGTTCACGATCATGAGGATTCGATTGGGTGAGCACGAGCCGCGGATCGATGAGAGCGCGTGGCTCGCACCGACGGCGACGGTGATCGGGCGGGTGCGGCTGGCCGCCGAGGTGAGCATCTGGTACAACGCGGTGCTGCGCGGCGATGTCGAGGACATCGCGATCGGCGCGGGCAGCAATATCCAGGACGGGTGCGCGCTGCACGCGGACCCGGGCTTCCCGCTGACGGTGGGTAGCGGAGTCTCGGTGGGGCACAACGCGATTCTGCACGGATGCACGATCGGTGACGACGTGCTGGTCGGTATGGGCGCGACCGTGCTCAACGGCGCGATGATCGGCGCGGGCAGCCTGATCGCGGCCAACGCGCTGATCCCGGAGAACGCCCAGATCCCGCCGGGCTCCCTGGTGGCGGGCGTGCCCGGCAAGGTGCGGCGCGAGCTCGGCGAGGCGGAGAGGGACCGGATCCGGCTCAATGCCGCGGTGTACCGGCACAATACGACCGTCCACCGCGACGGCATCGAGGTGTGACTCAGACCACAATTCGCCGATGCGGCCGTCCGGCGCTTGCTAGCATCGTCCCAGCGTGCTCGGGGTCCGGACCACTGTGCCGATATTCGACACTCGTATTTCCGGCAGGGCCGCGGTGTGGGTGAGCAGGAGGTTCGACGGTGGCGTACGAGAAGTCCGGTATGCGCCGACCCCAGCGGCGACTCAGCGTGGCCGATATCGCGGCCCAGCCCGGCGGTATCGAGGCACTGCGTCGCCGGGTACACGAATTACGTTCCAGCGGAATAGATTTCGCCGCGAACGCGATCGAAAGAGAAATGGCCGCACTGAATTTACGCTGACCGGGATCCCGGCTTGCCGGTGCGACACGCCGCTGGCGGCGGAAGGCTGCGCAGTTCGATGAGATAATGATGGTCACCCTTCCGCATCGACGCGGTGACCACCGATTCGACTGGAGACTCGATGCCCTCCGTTCCCTCCATCCTGGCTCGCATCCTGGAGAAGCCGCGGGCCGATGGCGAGCAATTGCTCGAGAGCGCCCTGTCCGCGTTCCTCGACTTCGGGATCAAGCGCACCAGCATGGGTGAGATCGCGCGGCGGGCCGGTATCAGCCCGGCCACCCTGTATCGGCGGTTCGAATCCAAGAACGACCTGGTCGAGGCGGTCGGGGTCCGGGAGGCGCAGCTGTTCGTCGCCGAGATCGAGGAACGGGTCGCGGGCATCGCCGACGACGAGGACCAGCTGGCGGAGATCTTCGTCGCCTTCATCACGCTGCTGGCGCGCAACGAGCTGCTGCAACGCCTGCTGCGCACCGAGCCCGACATGATCCTGCCGCGCCTGACCACCGAGGCGGGCCCCATCCTCGCCGTCGGCCGCGCCTATCTGGCCGACAAGCTGCGCGGGCTCCAGAAGACCAACCCCGAGCTGGAATTCGACGCCGACCTGGTCGCCGAGATCATGGCCCGGCTCGCGCACTCCCTCGCCCTCACCCCGGACGGGCTCATCCCGCTCGGCGACGCCCAGGCCGCGCGGGAGTTCGCCCGCCGCACCCTGATGCCGATGGTGGGCGGCCGCCGCGGCTGAAACCCCTGCGCCCTAGGCGATTTCGGCGGTCGAGCCGAGCGCGAAGGCGGCGGCCACCCGCTCGTCGAGGGCGGCGAGGTCGGGGTCCGCCCCGTCGACCACATCGCGGACCAGTGCCGCGAGCGCGGCGGCCGCGGGGGTGGCCGGGTCCGGCACGGGCAGCCGCGCCACGTACTGGGTGATCCAGCGGCGGCGGCCCGCGTAGAGCCGGTTGCCGCAGACCGCGTCGTAGAAGCGCAGCCCCATGGTCGAATTCGCCACGCCCATCAGCAGATACGCGAGCGCGTCGTCGCCGATGTCGGGCAGCGAGATCCAGTAGCAGTCGCCGTTGACGATCGCGCCGCTGCGGTCGAGCGCGAATCGCGGCCGCACGCTGATGTCCGGGAACACCAGTTTCGGCGGTCGCCACAGGTGCGGCCGCTGCGGCACCCAGATCTCGAACCATTCCCGCCCGCCCGCCGCGAGATATCCGCGCGCGGCCAGGGTGTCCTTGTGCTCGGCGAGATATGCCGCGGCCCCGGGGAATTCGGCGAGGTCCACCGGCGTGCGGCGGGGCCGGGTGATGTCGTAGGGATACAGCACCCGGGTCGGCCGGGTGCGCGCCACCCGCCACGGCAGCAGATCGTGGTGGGTGATCAGATCGAACAGCAGTTCCGGTTCCGGGCACGGCTCCCGTTCGTGCCAGCGGTCGGAGATGAACACCCGGTCCGCGGTCGTCTTGATTCCCACCCTGATTCGCGCCACCTGTCCGAATGTGCGCCAGGTGCCCGCGCCGACCCGGCTCAGCCAGGCGTCGACACCGGGTCGCGACATGCGCCAGGGGACGGTGACATCGGCGTTTCCGCCACGCTCCGGCATGGGTGCGAGCCGTGCCGCATCATCCGTATCTGGCTGCTGCGCAACCGCATTCGCGTCGCCACGACCGGCATCCAGGCGGCCCACCTCGACCGCGATGAGGCGCTTCTCGTGCCGGACCAGCGAGTCGCCGTCCGCGGCCAGGGCGGTGAAAAGGTCGGTGCCGGAGGCGGTTTCCTCGCCGTCCACCTCGTAGGCCGAGACGTATCGGCACGACGACACCGGCCCGCCGCGCACGGCGATGGTGACGGCGGGCAGCACCGCGGCCTCGAACAGGCGGGTGTCGCCGAGGTCGTACAGTTCCACCGGAGCCAGTTCCGCGCGGAGCAGCGCGCGCAGGTTCGCACCGGCCTTGGTGGTGAGAAACCGGTTCGCGCACAGCAGGCCCAGCGCCCCGCCCGGGCGCAGCAGCCGGGGCATGCTCGCCACGAACGGATGGGTCAGGTCGATGCGGCCGCGGAGGCCGAAGCGCTGGCTGAGCAGCTGCGCGGTCGCCGCGCCGAGCTGCTGGGTGCGCACGTAGGGCGGGTTGGTGATGACGGCGTCGAAGCCGTCCTCCCCCAATTCCACTGCCGCGCCGAGAAAGTCGCCGACATGCCAGTCGACGATGCCCGGCTCGATCCGCTCGCGCGCCATCCGGACGGCCTGCTCGTCCAGGTCGTAACCGACCAGGCGCAGCCGCACTCCCGGAAGGCGTTGCGCCACACGCTCGGCCAGCGCGCGCAATAATTCCCCGTCCCCGCAGGCCGGGTCCAGCACCCGCAGTTCCCGCTGCGGCACAAGGTGTTCCAGCAGCCGGTCGGCGAGGAATTCGGCCAGCCGGGGCGGCGTGTAATGTCGGCCGTGCCGCTTGCGCACCCCATCGCCGTCGCGCCCCGAACCCGCGCCACGGACATCCGATGCCTGCCCGCCCCAGCCATCCATGCCCGGCATTCTGCCCGCCCACCCCGCTCGATGCCTGTCAAACGATCACGGCGAGTCGAAGGCGGTGAGTCAGGCGAGGAAAACCCGCACCGCGGATATTCGCCGCCCGCCGGGAGCCACCTGGACCTCCGCGATTCCGCGCCCGCCCGGGGTCTGCACGCTCAGCGTCACGAAACGACCGGCGGCAATGGTCTTGCCCACCGTCAGCCCGCGCGCCCGCGCCACGAATTCCGCGACCCCCAGCGGCGTCCCCGCGGGCCACTCCACCACCGCGCTGGACGCCAGCACCGGTCGCACGACCGCGGCATCGCCCCGCCCGGCCGCCTCCATCATCCCCGTCGCGAGCCGCTTCCCGCCCGCACCGACCCGGACGAATCCCCGGCAGAACCCCAGCGCGCCCCCGATCCCCTGATTCCCGAGCAGCTGCGGCCCGAGCCGCGCCGCCGCGGCCAGCCCCCGGCCTCCGGCGGCCAGCAGCTGCCCGACCATCACCGGCAACTCCCAATGAGCGTGCAGCGCACGGATTTTCCACGAGCCACCGACCTGCTCAAGATCGTACCGCAAATGCATGGGCACCCGCAGCCGCACCCCGGTCGACATGGTGATCTCGACATCCAGATCGCGATACACGGTCGTCCCGCACACCACGTCGTGCTCGACCCGAAAGGCAATGCCGTTGGGCCCGATGAACGTGTCATAAAAACGCCCGATAGCCGCCGCCCCGACATGCACCCGCGCCCCCACCGGATCCTCCACCCGAGCATCGACCGCGAACAACCCGACCCACGCCGCCCGATCGTGCGCGGCAACCGCACGCGGCGACCCCTCGACAACGGCCAGCAACTCGGCAGACATACCGAATTATAACCGGTTCTACCCAGCCGGGCGTCACCTTCCGAGCCGAGCGCCGCCTTGGTCGACTGCTGCGATATCACCAAATTCTTTGTGCCCCTTGCATAATCGGCGTGCCGAGGTTCTCGATCGAACTCCGATTCCGCTGCGGCGGTGGCGGTGCGGGTGGTAGAACGATCGGGATACCGCATCCTCGGTCCGGCCTTCGTAGGGAGCACGCCGATGAGGAGATCACTGCTGTGCCTGATCGGTTCGGCGATGGCAGTTCTCGCCGTGAATGCCGGTGTTGCGCAGGCGGATTCGGGTCCGGGGATATTCAGGGTGACGACGACGGACGACGGGGCGGCGGCGAATCCGTTCGATGGGCAGTGCCGCGACCGGGCCGGACGGTGCACGCTGCGGGCGGCGGTTCAGGCGGCGGATGTGCGGCCGGGGAGCACCATCGTGGTGCCCGCCGGGCGGTTCGTGCTGAGCATTCCGCCGAATCCGTGGAACATCAACGGCCCGCTCGTCGATCCGACCACCGGTGATCTCGACATCACCGCCGATACCAGCGTCATCGGCGCGGGGCAGGATCGGACGATCATCGACGCGAATCATCTGGATCGGGCGCTGGTCACCACCGCGCACGTCTCGATCTCGGGCCTGACGGTCACCGGCGGGAATGCCGCCGAGCACGAGATCCCCCTCTACGACACCGGCGGAGGCGGCATCGCCAACTCCGGCAGGCTGCGGCTCGATCACGTCACCGTGACCGGGAACGCGGCGGACTACGGGGGCGGGATCTTCAATATTCCGATCGCGGATCTCACCATGACCGACGGCGTCGTCACCGGCAATGCCTCCGGCGAGGCGGGCGGGGTGCGCTGCGACAACACCTGCACCTTCACCCGCACCGCGATCACCGGCAACCACGTCATCAATCCGCGGCGCTGGTATCGGTTCGGCGGATTCGCCGGGCGCGGCGGCGGACTCGACATCCGCGGCGTCGGGGCGGTGGTGCTGATCGACTCGACGGTCACCGGCAATTCCGCCACCGACGGCGGCGGCGGAATCAATATCGCCCCCGCCTACCTGGACACCCTGCCCCGGCCGGTCACCGACGCCCTCGCCCCCGGCGCGGGCGAACTGATCGTGCGCGGTTCGACCATCGCCGCCAACGCCTCCGACTGCGGAGAACGCAACTGCGCCAAGGCTTTCGCGCACATCGTCTCCACCGGCGGCAACCGCGCCGACGACGCCTCGTGCGACCTGACCGCCACCGGCGACGAGATCCATCCCTGATCGGAGGGCGATATGGGTTCGTTCAATGCGAACGACTGGATGACCACGACCGGCCAGGCCCTCGCCTGGCTCCTCGCGATGGCGGTGTCGGCCGCGACGACCGGTTCGGCCCGATAGGTCCGAACACGCCGGAAACTTGCCGGTATCGCCCCGCCCCGTCGCCGGTTGCGGCAGACTCGAGATATCCCGATCCGATCCCGTCCAACCATGTCAGGAGTGGTGATGTCCAAACCGTCGGCCTACCCGAGCGAAGTACCGGTCGGGGTGGACACTACGCGCGCGAGTATCGCCCGTGTCTACGACGCCGCGCTGAACGGGAAGGACAATTTCGAGATCGACCGCGAGGTGCTGGCGCAGGTCCGCACCGTCGCGCCGGGGGTGGCCGAACTGGCTTGGGCCAACCGGGATTTCCTGATCCGGTCGTGCCGCTTCCTGGCCTCGCAGGCGGGCATCGAGCAGTATCTCGACCTGGGCTCGGGCCTGCCCACCGCGGAGAACACCCACCAGGTGGTGCAGCGGATCCGCCCGAACGCCCGCGTCGTCTACGTCGACAACGACCCCATGGTGCTCACCCACGCCCGGGCCCTGCTGGAGGAGAATCCGCAGACCAGCATTGTCACCGCCGATATCTTCCGCCCGCTCGAGGTGCTGTCCAACCAGGTGGTCCGCGAGGAACTCGACTTCAGCCGTCCGATAGCGCTGTTCCACATCGGCACCCTGCACCACTATCTCGGCGAGGACGTGGCCGCCGTGATGCAGACCTACATCGACGCCCTCCCCTCGGGCTCGTTCGTCGCCATCGCCCACTTCTACGACCCCGAGGTCCCCGGCCTCAGCGACCTCGCCGTGAAAATGGAAGACAAGTTCGTGCACAGCCCCATGCGCAGCGGCCGCTTCCGCACCCGCTCCGAAATCCAGGCCATGTTCGGCGATCTCGACATGGTCGACCCCGGCCTCGTCCTGTGCGACGACTGGTGGCCCGACGGCCCCCGCCTGGCCCCGCTGTCCCCGGTCCGGCAGTGCATCGTCGGCGGCGTCGGGCGCAAACGCTGACCCGCTAGAACCCGCAGGCGGAATCGAGCCCGGTCATCGCGTCACGGAACGCCGGATCCGACATCATGGTCTTCAGATCCGTCTCCGCCGGGGTGACCACCCGATTCATCTGCGCCACCGCGACATTGAGCGCGGACTTGACCTGCCCGTCATCGGCATCGGCGGCCGCATCGGAGAACTTCGCGATAAGCCCCCGCCACAACTCCCCCGACCGCGCCGCCGCATCGGCCCCGGCCCCATCGATGGCATCACTACCGGCGCTGTAATCCTCCACCGCCTGCTTCACCACCGAACAGGTGGCATCATCACTCACCGCCCCCGCCGTTCCGGCCACCACCAAACCACCACCGACCATTCCCGCGATCACGGCTATGGTGACAATGGTGCTACGCATGGGTAATTACCTCTTCCAATGGGTTCGAATCCCGTTCCCGCACAACACTATTCCTGCGGAAATCAGTAGCTCACGGTAGAAGTGCGAGACCACCGCCGGTTGTCGAGAAGCGCAGGAAAGTTGCCTTGACGCGCAGTGAGCGCCCGGGAAGCGGATACGATGCGCAGGAGATCCAGCGGGCGCCGAACACCTGGGGTTGGGACATGCTCGATGACATGGCCGGAATGCGTACCGGTGAACGCATACAAGCTTTTCGGGAACGCAAGGGTCTGAGTCGGCCCGTGCTGGCCGGACTGGTCGGTATGTCACCGTCCTGGCTCAAGGGGATCGAACGGGGTTCCCGCCTGCCGCCGCGACTGCCGATGTTGGTGAAGCTGGCCGAGGCGTTGGGTACCAGCGATGTGGCGGTGCTGGCCGGGACCGATCTGGACCTCGGGGGTTCGACATCGATCCCGGTCGATTCGTTCGGACGCATTCCGCATGATGCGTTGCCCGCTATTCGCGAGGCCGTCCGCGCCCCACTGCTCCGGACGCCGACCGGGACTGTCGACATTGCCGCGCTGGCGTCGAGAACGGCGCAGGCGTGGCGCGTGTGGCACCACTCCTCGCAGCATCGCACCGACGTGGGCCGGATACTGCCCCGGCTGATCACCGATGCCCGGATTGCCGTGCGCACCACCGAAGGTGGTGATCGGCGCCGGGCCAATGCCGTCCTCACCGACATCTATGCCCTGGCGCAGCACGAGGTGGTCTGGGCCAGCGAGGCCGAGCTGGTGTGGATCGTGGCCGATCGTGCGATGGCCGCGGCCCAGGACGCCGACACCCCGATGGCCTTGGCAAGTGCGGCATGGACATTGGGCATGGTGCAGCGCACGACCGGCGACACCGACGCCGCCATCGGCCTGGTGAACGACGCCGCGGACCTGCTCGCCCCCGCTCTGCCCGAGGGCGGCGACGAAGTGCGTGCCATGTACGGTGCGCTCCGATTGCACGCCGCGACCACCGCCGCGCGGGCGGGCCGCGAGGGCGATGCCTGGCGGTACTGGGACGCCGCCGACGGGATCGCCGCCCGTCTCGATGCTCGATATCACCACCCGTGGACGATGTTCGGTGCCTCGAATGTCGAATTGCACGCGGTCTCGATCTCCATCGACCTGTCCAAGTCCGCCGACGCCCGAAGCCGGGCCGAGGGCATCGATCCCGAGTCCATCCCGAGCCGGGAGCGGCGAGGACGGCTCGGTGTCGAAATCGCCCGCTCCTACCATCAGCGCCGCGACTATCCGGCCATGCTGCACTGGCTGGAATATGCGTACCGGACAGCCAACGACTCGGTCCGATACTCGCCCACGGCAAGGCAAATGGCGGCCGACGCCCTCACCCACGGCGGCGCGTTGATCAGCCACCGCGCCCGCTCACTGGCGGGCAGCATCGGCCTCGGTTTCTGAGCGAACCGCCGAGAGGCACTTCGCGACCTTTTCGACAGGGGTCGCACTCTGCGCCCATTCGCGGCGCGGGCACGGGCCACAGTTCATGTCGGCCCGGCGTTACCCGCCCGGAACCGCCTGGGCCACTCCCCATTCAAGCTCGGAAAGAGGTGGGCGCAGGATGCAATTCATTGGGCTGGTGCTGGTTTGCCTGGCCGTCTCGGGCCTGGTGTACGCGGGAATCACCCTGTGGCCGCAGCGGATTCCGCGGGAGCGGTCCGTGGGCGGGATTCGGCGGCGCATCGAGGCCGAGGAGCGGGAACCGTGAAAAGGTCAGCGCCAGCTGGGGAGCCAGAGGTGGGCGTGCCAGTTGCCTACGGTGATGGGGAGGCCAGTGAGGATGGGCCAGAGCCAGATGAAGTTGGCTACCACCAGGCCCAGGTAGAGGCACACCAGCAGGAGGTTGAGGCGGTGGCGCTCGGTGGGGATCAGGAAGCGGTAGCCGTTCGCGGCGCGGGCGTAGGGGGCGGGGCCGAGGATTTCGGCGAGCACCAGGGCGATGCCCATGACCAGGAACGGGGCCATCGGGACCGCGTAGAAGTAGTACATCTGGCGGTCCAGGTCCGCGAACCAGGGCAGGAAACCGGCGCAGTAGCCGACGAGCACCGCGGCGTAGCGCCAATCGCGGCGGGTCGCGGTGCGCCAGATCGCCCAGGCCAGCATGGGTAGCGACAGCCACCACAGCGCGGGCGTGCCGACCAGCATGACCGCCTTCACACACATCGACTGGCCGCAGCCGGTGGAGCCGGTGTCGGCGTAGTGGTACAGCATGGGCCGCAGGCTCATCGGCCACGACCACGGCTTGGATTCCCAGGGGTGATGGTTGCCCGCCGAATTGGTCAGGCCCGTATGGAAAGCCAGCGACTCACCCTGGTTGTGCCAGAGCGAACGCAGAATATCGGGCACCCAGGACCAGAAGCCGCCGAACCCGATCGGGTTCTTGCCCGCATAGGGATTGCCGACCGAATAGCGGTCGTATCCGTCCTCGCTGGCGAACCACATCCCGTAACTGGCCAGATACACCAGCAGCGGAACGGCGACGAGGGAAGCCACCGCGGGGCCGATATCGCGCACGGCCGTCCCCACCCACGGCCTCGACACCCCGTACGCGCGGCGCGCGGCCAGATCGAAACACACCGATAGCAGACCGAAGGCGGCGATGAAGTACAGCCCGGACCATTTGGTGCCACAGGACAATCCGAGCAGGATGCCCGCGCCGAACCGCCACCAGCGCACCCCCAGCCGCGGACCGTACGGGCTGAACGCGATCCGGCCCTCGGCGGCGGCCCGCGCCATGCGGGCGCGCACCACATCGCGGTCGACGATCAGGCAGCCGAACGCGGCGACGACGAACAGCGCCTGGAAGATGTCGAGCATGCCGATGCGCGAGGACACGAAGGTGGTGCCGTCGCAGATCAACAGCAGGCCCGCGATGGCGCCGATCATGGTGGAGCGGGTCATCCGGCGGGTAATCCGAATCACCAGCAGCACCAGCAGGGTTCCGAAGGTCGCCGCGGCAAACCGCCAGCCCAGGGGGGTATAGCCGAAAACCGCCTCCCCCAGCGCGATCATCTGCTTGCCGACCGGCGGGTGCACGATCACCCCGTAGGCGGGGTTGTCCTCCACCCCGCCCCCGGTGAGCATCTCCCACCCCTGATGCGCGTAGTACTTCTCGTCGAACGTCGGCGTCCCCGCATCGGTCGGGTAGTTCACCATCGTGAACCGGGTGACCGCCGCAATGGCCGTGAGGAACAACGTGACCACCCACCCTCGCGCCCGGTCGGTGGGGCCGAAGTCGGGTGAGGGGCGCAGCGGCGCCGGACTGGAAGAGGCCGGGCCCGCGCCGATCGGCGGTCGCACGTCGGTCAGCTGGGTCACGGCTTACGATCGTATGCGGCGGCCGGTCCCGCGGTGAGCCGCCCTCATCCCCGGGTCGGCCGCAGCCGGACCGGGAGCGTGGTCAGCCCCCGAATGTGCGCGCTTTCGCGCCAGGTCAGCCGATCGGGATCGACGGCGAGGGACAGGTCGGGGAAGGCGGTGAGCAACCGGTCGAACGCGATCTCCCCTTCCAACCGGGCCAGGGGTGCGCCGAGGCAGTAGTGGATGCCGTGGCCGAAGGCCAGGTGGCCACCGGCCGGCCGGGAGATCCGCACGCCGTCGGGGTCGGCGAAGCGGGCGGCGTCGCGATTGGCCGACCCCAGTGCGACGACGACGAATTCGCCCGCGGGAATGTCGACGCCGCCGATTCGCGTGGCGCGCTTGGTGTATCGGGACGAGGTGAGGTTCACCGGGCTCTCGTAGCGCAGGAACTCCTCGATAGCGCCCGGTATCAGGGATCGATCGGCGCGCAACGCGGCCCACTGGTCGGGATTGCGCAGCAGGGCCAGGGTGCCGCTGGCGATCAGATTGACGGTGGTCTCGTGCCCGGCGAACAGCAGCAGGAAACTCGTCGATACCAGCTCCCGTTCGCTGAGTGCGTCCGAGCCGTCGCGCGCGTGCACGAGTTCGCTGAGCAGATCCGAGCGCGGCCGGGCCCGCTTCCGCGCGATCGACGACACCAGGTAAGCCCGCATCCGGGCCGAGGCGTCACGCATCTCTCGCAGGGTGCCGGTGCCCGCGATGGTGGTGCTCCACCGCCGGAAGTCGTCGCGATCGTCGGTGTCCACGCCGAGCAGTTCGCAGATCACCGTCAGCGGAAGGGGATAGGCGAATTCGGCGAGCAGGTCGACCTCGTCGTGCGCCGCGACGGCCGCGATGAGGTCGTCGGCGAGTTCGGTGATCCGCGGGCGCAGCCGCTCCACCGCGCGGCCGGTGAACACCTTGGAGATCAGCCTGCGCAGCCGGGTGTGATCGGGCGGATCCGAATTGAGCATGTGGGTTTGCATGCTGTCCGCGGTCGGGCCGGGCAGTCCCTGGGCGCGCAGCAGCCCGGCGGCGTCCTTGCCGATCGCCGGGTCGGTGAGCACGGCGCGCACGTCCTCGTATCGGGTGACGAGCCAGAATCGTTCGCCGCCGGGAAGTTCCGCCACGCACACCGGTTCCCGCTCGCGCAGCCGCGTGAACAGCCGGTGGGGGTCACCGAGGAATGCGGTGTCCAGTGCTACGACCTCGGTCATCGAGGGACAACCTTTCGCCGATCGGATGGTGAGCCCATGGTGACCGGCGACCGTGGCAGCGCGTGCCCATCCCCCGACCGGGACACGGCGACGACACCGCTGGTGGAGACGCGGCTACCACGCAAACAACCGATTCGATTTCCGTTCGGCAGTATCTCGACCGCCGCGACAGCCGTTCCCGTACCCGATCCGCAGTCGCCCCGGTCGGCGCCGGATCACTTCCGCGAATCGCCGGGTAGCCGGACGACCCGGAGTTCTTGCCCGGCTTACCGTTTCGTCACGATATTGACCAGCTTCGGGGCGCGCACGATCACCTTCGCCACCGCGCGCCCGGCCAGGGCGTTGACCAGGGGCTCGGAGGCCAGCGCCAGCTCCTGCAGGGCGGTTTCGCCGATGTCGGTGGGGACCTGCAGGCGGTCGCGCAGCTTGCCGTCGAGCTGGACGATGCAGGTGGTGGTGTCGCGTTCGAGCAGCGCCGGATCGGCCGTCGGCCAGTCCGCGTCGGAGACCGACGGCGCGTGGCCCAGGCGCTCCCACGCCTCCTCGGCGGTGAAGGGCGCGAAGCACGACATCATCCGGACCAGCGCCTCCACGCCCTCGCGGACGACGGGATCGGCCGGGCCCGGGCCGGTGTCGACGGCCTTGCGCAGCAGGTTCGTCAGCTGCATGAGCTGGGCGATGGCCACGTTGAGGCGCTTGCCCTCCATCAGCTCGGTGGTCTTGGCGATCACCTCGTGCACGCCCCGGCGCACCGCGGCGGACGCCTGCGCGGGCGCGGATGCGCCTGCGGCCGAACCGATGTCGCAGGCCAGCCGCCAGACCCGGGCGAGCCACTTGACCGCGCCCTGCGGGGACACATCGGCCCAGTCGACGTCGTCCTCCGGCGGCCCGGCGAAGATCATGGTGACCCGGACCGCGTCCGGCCCGAACTGCCTGATCTGATCCTGCAGGTCGACCAGGTTGCCGAGGCTCTTGCTCATGGCCTTGCCGTCCATCAGCACCTGGCCCTGGTTGGTCAGGCGGGTCATCGGCTCGGTGAACGGCAGCAGGCCCATGTCGTGCAGCGCCTTGGTGAGGAACCGCGCGTAGAGCAGATGCCCGGTGGCGTGCTCCTTGCCGCCGATGTACTCGTCGATCGGCAGCCAGCGGGCGATACCGGCCGGGTCGAACGGGCCCCCGGTGAAATTCGGGTTCGGGTAGCGCAGGAAGTACCACGACGAGTCGACGAAGGTGTCCATGGTGTCGGTGTCGCGCCGGGCCGGGCCGCCGCAGCGCGGGCACGGCACCGCCACCCACTCCTCGGCGCTGGCCAGGGGCGAGCGCCCGGAGCTGGGGCGCAGCTCGTAGCCGCTGTCGGGCAGCCGCACCGGCAGCTGGTCGTCGGGCACCGGCACCTGACCGCAGTCACCGCAGTGGATGATGGGAATCGGTGTGCCCCAATAGCGTTGGCGCGACAGCAGCCAGTCCCGCAGCCGGTAGGTGACCGCGTGCTCGCCGATGCCCCGCTCGGCGAGGTCGGCGACGATCGCCGCCCCGGCCTCGGTATTGGGCTGCCCGGTGAAGCGGCCGGAGGCGACCAGCACACCCGCGCCGTCGGTGGCGATCCCCGTCCGCTCCGGGTCCTCGCCGCCGGTGTCGACCACGGTGCGCACCGGAATGCCCAGGGCCCGAGCGAAATCCAGGTCGCGCTGATCGTGCGCGGGCACGGCCATGACCGCGCCGGTGCCGTAGGTGGCCAGCACGTAATCCGACGCGTACACCGGAATCCGTTCGCCGCTGGCCGGATTGATCGCGTACCGGCCCAGGAACACGCCCGTCTTGGTCCGGTCGGTGGCCAGCCGCTCGATGTCGGTGGCCGCCGACGCCTGCCGGACATAGGCGTCGAACTCCTCCTTGCGGTCCGGCGCGCACAGCTCCGCCGCCAGCGGCGCGTCGAAGGCGACCACGAAAAACGTTGCGCCGAACAGGGTGTCGGGACGAGTGGTGAACACCCGCACCGGCTCGTCGCGCTCTGAGATGGCGAAGTCGATGTACGCGCCCTCGGACCGCCCGATCCAATTGCGCTGCATGGTCAGGATTTCCGACGGCCACCCGTCCTCGAGCTGGGCCATGTCGTCGAGCAGCCGCTGCGCGTAATCGGTGATCTTGAAGAACCACTGGGTGAGCGCCCGCTTGACCACATGCGCGCCGCAGCGTTCACACCGGCCCGCGATGACCTGCTCGTTGGCCAGCACGGTCTGATCGTTGGGGCACCAGTTCACGGTGGCGTCGGCGCGGTAGGCCAGCCCGCGCTCGAACAGCCGCAGGAACAGCCACTGGTTCCAGCGGTAGTACTCCGGATCGCTGGTGTGCAGCCGGGTCCGCCAATCGAACGAAACTCCCAGCCGCCGAAACGAATCCGCCTGCGTCTCGATATTGGCGTAGGTCCAGTCGCGCGGATCCATCCCGCGTTTGAACGCCGCGTTCTCCGCGGGCAGGCCGAAGGAGTCCCAGCCGACCGGGAACAGCGTGTCGAACCCGCGCATCCGGGCATAACGGGCCATCGCGTCGCTGATCGAATACACCTCGGCATGACCCATGTGCAGATCACCCGACGGATAGGAGAACATGCTCACCACATAACGCCGCTCTCCCTGATCCCCGTCACCGGTGAGCCGATCGACCGCGAACGTGCCGAGCCTGTCCCACACCCCGATCCACTTGTCGATCACGGCACGCGAATCAAAGGTCTCATCGCTGGTCACAGGGTCGAAGGAGGTCATAGCTCAGGTTCGCTCGCTCTGTTCGGGGTTCGGGTCGGACAGCCTGTCGATCATACGGAACAACCATGCGGTAGGGCGCATTTGGGCAGCCGCGCGCCCGGGGTAACCCCCGGGAACGCGCCCGTCGAGCGTATCAACACCGGCACCCGACCCGCCGCTGCGTTTTACCCGCCCAGCCGAAAAACGGACAAATGCGTCGGATCAGAAATACGACTGCAGGGTGCCGCGGCGGCGGACGTCCAGCGTGGCGCAGTGGAACGAGCCGCCGAAACTGTTGAAGTTCCGGAAACTGCACGGAATGGGCGTGAATCCGAAGTCCTTCAGCGCCTGGATCATCGGCTCGTCCTCACGCTCGACCATGACCCGGTCCTCGTCCAGGCTGAGCACGTTCATGTTGATCCACTTGCTGGTCATATACAGCGGATGCGTGTCCGGAATGATCGGCCGCGGGGCCTCGAGCACATCCCAATTCTTGAACAGCGCCGGAACCTTCGGGACGCGTTCGGGGTTGACGAGCAGTTTGCCCGGTGCCAGCGGGACCAGGGTGGCGTCGATGTGCATGGGGTGGGTGTCGGCGAATTCGAAGACGTGAATGCGGTATTCGTCGCCGAGCTGGCGCTGCAGCCACTCGATGCCGAAGGCGTTGGTGACATTGCTCATCTGCGCGATGATGTCGCGGCCGCACCGGGTGAAATCGGCGGCGTCGAACGTCGGCTCGAATTCCGTGACGACCAGCCGGACGCCCTGGTCGGGGTGATCGTCGGTCCAGTCCTGGTCGAACTGGGCGTCGGTGAGCTCCGGTTTCGGGCCCGCGGTCCACTTCGCGCCGCCGTGGAAGTACTCCTTCAGCAGCGGCCGGTAGGCCAGCGACTCGTAGTACCGGGACCGCCAGGCCATCGGGCATTCGATGATCTCGGTGCCGACCACCAGCAGGGCGTCGCGCGGCATCGCGGCGTACATGCCGGTGCTCGACCAGTCCAGGGTGCTGTAGGTGGTGCGCTGCGGGATGGGTTCGGGGCGGCGCACGGTGACGCCCTCGGCCTCCAGGATGTGCGCGAATTCCTCGAGATCCCGGCGGGCGGCGTCGATCCGCTCGGCCGGGAAGGAGCGACCGGCGTTGCAGCGGAAGGTCTCCACCTGATCGGCGGGCAGCACCGGCGGCAGGCACTCGTGCCAGGTCGGGAAGCTGGCGTCGTCGACGATGCCGACGATCACTTCCTCCAGCGGATCCCATTCGTTGTAGGAACAGACCGGGCTCGCGGGCACTTCCCGATCCTCGCTACCGTCGTGCGTCGCCTGGGTTGCACTCGTCATATTCGTTTCCCGTCCTCACAATGGCGAAGTCGCTGCCGATTCTGTGGGGCCGGGGGATCAACGGCCTGGCACCCGGGACGGCACGATCCCCGGCGCGGCCCCCAGCTCAGCCGGGTCGCATCGATCCGAGTAAGGATCTGCCGCAAGTTCGGTCGTGTGTCCGACCACCGCGTCACCCGATACGGGCACGCCCCGTAGCGGAACCACGCGTCGCCGAGGGGAACCGTCGTGATCAGGGGATGGAACGGGTGCGGCTGTAATCAGGCTGCCCACGTAGCGCCGGTGGCACCGGCCACCATCGAGACCTGGTCACATACGGAAAGGACTGCTATGTCCCCTAGCAGCATCGCCCTCCAGGACAAAGAGCGCGAGGTTGTCGAGCAGTTGACCGAGGTCGGCGAGAGCCTGGTGCAGGCCGAGGAGCTGTCCGCGCTGCTCGACGCCGACGCCGGCGACTGGGCACGGTTCGCGAAGAACTGGGAAGACCTGCGGCTCGACACCTTCATGGCCGACGGCGGCACCTACCGCTACCGTCGCTACGGTCAGTTCGAACTCGACCCGGACACCGGTGAGCTGACGGCGCTGCCGCACGAACCCTACCGGCAGGAGCGCTATTTCAACCGGCTCAACGGCGGCGTCGACCGGGTCTACGAACCGCTCACCGACACGTTCGCCACCGATCCCCTGCTGCGTGCCCTGCTCATCCGGCTCGGCCAGGTCTTCACCGCCGTCGACGAGACCCGGCGGTGGCTGATCAAATTGCATCCGGTCCGGATCGTGGCGGGTGAGCAGATCGGCAAGCCCGCGCCGGAGGGGCGGCACCGCGACGGCGTCACCTTCGTCGGCTCGCTGCTCGTCGATCGGCTCAACATCACCGGCGGGGAGAGCTCGACCTACGACGAGGACGCCCGGCGGCTCCGCACGGTGACGCTGTCGAATCCCGGTGAGCTGCTGCTCAACGACGATCAGCGCACCTATCACGCGGTGACTCCGATCGAGGCGATCGACAAGGGCAAGCCCGCACACCGCGACGTGCTCGTCCTGAACTACTCCGCGCTGCCCGGCCGATTGTCCTGAGGGGACGGCGAATGAAGACACGATTGCTCGGCGGTCAGGGTTTGGCCGTCTCGGCGCTCGGGCTCGGGTGCATGGGGATGTCACAGGATTACGGTCCGGCCGACGAGGCCGACTCGATCCGGACCATCCGGCACGCACTCGATCTGGGCATCACCCTGATCGATACGTCCATGAGCTACGGGGCGGGCGAGAACGAACGCCTCGTCGGGCGGGCCCTCGCCGGGCGGCGTGACGAGGTCGTGCTCGCCACCAAGTTCGGCATCGTCCGTGACCGGCCGGGCGACCCGGCACGGCTGTGCGCGCGGCCCGACGACATCCGCCGCTACTGCGACGCCTCGCTCGCCCGGCTGGGCACCGACCGGATCGACCTGTACTACCTGCATCGGGTGGATCCGCAGGTCCCCATCGAGGACAGCGTCGGCACCATGGCCGAGTTGGTGGCCGCGGGAAAGGTTCGCTACCTGGGCATTTCGGAGACCGATCCGGCCGAGTTGGAGCGGGCGGCGGCGGTGCATCCGATCAGCGCGGTGCAGTACGAGTGGTCACTGTCGTGGCGCGAGCTCGAGGACGACATCGTCCCGCTGGCCCGCAAGCTCGGCATCGGCGTGGTGGCGTTCAGCCCGCTCGGGCGCGGATTCCTCACCGGCGCACTCGATCTCGACTCGCTCGGGCCCGACGACGACCGGCTTCCGGATCAGCGTTTCCACGGCGAGCACCTCGCTCGCAACACCGACCGGCTCCGGCAGCTGTCCGGCCTGGCCGCGGACCGCGGCATCACCCCGGGCCAGCTGGCCCTGGCCTGGCTGCTGCATCAGGGCGAGGACGTGGTGCCCATTCCGGGAACGCGCAGCCGGGATCGGCTGGCGGAGAACGCCGCCGCGACCGACATCGACCTGTCCGCCGAGGATCTCGCCGAGATCGAGACGACCCTGGCGCGGTCGTCCTGGTCCGGCAGCCGCCACTCGTTCGCGGTGCCGCGGACCGATCGGCGCGGCGACACAGACTGAGGACCGGCGTACCGTGCGGGCCCCGCACGGTACGCCGCCGACGCTATCCGGCTTCCTCCACCACCGGCTCGTCGTGGTCGCGTCGGCCGCCGAATGTCCCGCACAGCTCGGACGGCGCCGACTCCGTCGCATAGGCGTAGACGACCAGGGGGATCACGTACTCCCCCGTCTGGACCTCGATCACGAAGTGGACCCGGGCCAGTTCGTCGAGCAGCCGGGCGACTCGGTCGGCCGGGATCCGGAGACGGTCGCGGAGGGTCTCCGCCCGGAAGTGCCGCTCGGGGAACGCGCCCAGCGCACAGAACAGGGTCGCGGCCTCGTTGCCGAGGGTGCGGTAGGTCGACGACAGGATCATGCGCAGGTCGGTGGCCTCTTCACCGGTGGCGAAGACATCGAGAACCGTTGCGGCGGTTCGTAATCGGGATGCGATGTCGGCGAGCGGCAGCTGCGGGTTGGTGACGGCGCGCGCGGCGACGAGGGCCAGCGCGAGCGGCAGCCGGTCGCAGCGGGCGATGATCTCGTCGGCGATCTCGGGCTCGCCGATCACGCGCGCGGAGCCGATCCGGCGATGCAGCAGCGCGCGGGCCTCGTCGTTGGACATGACATCCAGCGGCAGCGGGGTGGCGCCCTCGGCGGCGATCAGACCGCGCATCTGATGACGGCTGGTCACCACCACCACGCATCCGGGGGACCCGGGCAGCAGCATCCGCACCTGATGTGCGTGCGCGGCATTGTCCAGCAGGATCAGCAGCCGCTTGTCGCTGAGCATGCTGCGGTAAAGCCCGGCGCGTTCGGCCGACTCCGTCGGGACCATCAGCGGCGACATTCCGAGCGCGATCAGGAAGCCGCGCAACACATCCGGCGGTTCGGAGGTGCCGAGATCGGCGTAGAGATGACCGTCGGGGAAACGGTCGGCCACCCGGTGGGCCCAGTGGATGGCCAAGGCGCTCTTGCCCACTCCGCCCAGCCCGTGAATCGCGAAGATCGGCGTGTGCTGCTGCGCCAGCACCGAATCCAGGTGTGTCAGTTGATGTTCGCGGCCGATGAAGCCGGGAATGTCGGCGGGCAACTGCGCCGGTGTGGGCAGGGCGCGCACATTCGCCTGGCCCGGTTCCGGTCCGGTGTAGTCCGATTCGCTCAGCACCGCCAGATACGCCTCGGAGATCTCGCGACCGGGATCGACACCGAGCTCGTAGGCCAGTGCCTTGCGCAGGGTTTCGAACAGCTCCAGGGCCGCGGCCCGCTGACCGCTGCGTGCCAGGGCTGTCATCAGGGAGGCGTGCGCCAGCTCGTGCAGCGGGTTGGCGGCGATGAATCGCCGCAGCGGTTCCAGCACCTGGGAATGCTGGCCGACCTGCAATGCGACGTCGGCGTATTCGAGCAGGACCTTCTCCAGCTCCCGGTTCAGCTCGGCCACCGCGGCCTGGGTGTGCAGGCCGGGCAGGTCCGCCAGCGGCGCCCCGCGCCACAGCTCGACGGCCGTATGATATTGGCGCGCAGCGAGTTCCAGGCGCCCCGCGGTGCAGTCGCGGCGGGCGCTGTCGGCCAGCTTCCGGAACGCCAGCACATCGAGCTGGTTGCTCTCCACCTGCAGCATGTAGCCGCCCGCATTGGCCACGAGCAGGCTCGGCCCGTACCCCTTGGACTGCAACCGTCGGCGCAGCCGCGACACCTGCGTCCGCACCACGTCGACCGCAGAGGGCGGCGCCTGCCCGTCGCACATCCCGTCGGCGAGGACGTCGACGCTGACGGTGGCATTGGGCGACAGCGCCAGCATGCCCAGCAGCAGGCGCTGGCGCACCGAGTTCAGTTCGACACGGGCGCCATCGACCTGCACCTCGAGCGGGCCGAGCACGAGCATGCGCAGATCGTTGGCCAGCACCGAGCCCTGCTGCCCGCGCTGCATGAGTTCCTCTGTTTCGACCGGCGACAGCTCCAGTGCCGCCGCGATCCGCCGCAGGGTGTTGCTCCGCGGCCGGGTGACCCGATTCTGTTCGATATCGCGCAAACCACCGACACTGATCCGTGCTCTGGTTGCGACTTCGTGCTGGGTCAGCCCGATGCGGTTTCGACCCCGGCGGATCAATGCACCCAGCTCGTGTTGTGCCCGATTGTCCATACACCTTCACCTGCACCGTGCAAAACTCGATCGAAGATTACCGAAATATCCACCGCATTCGACAACGAAACGAATGCGGGTTCCATCGAGATCCCCCCTCCCAGAGCAGATCGGTTTCTCACAGCGATGCGGCAGAATTCCGCCGTCGGCGCCTAAACCCCTTCCTCGTGGAGGCTAGCAGCGATACAGGGTGCGGGCAAGAGCCGCTTCCGGCCGCGAGAGAAATGTCCGATTTGTACCTGAATTGGAGTGAACAGATGTGAGCGGTTCGTGTTTCCGTCACCAATACCGGACCGCCGCCCGGATGTCGAGAAACGCCATCCTCCGGCAATTGATAGAAGAAACGAATCACGTTTCAGATGGAAGTGCGGCACCGGCTACGGAGTGAGTACGGTGGCGCTACGGAGCCCGGGCCGCCCGTCCCGGCCACCGCCGCGCGGGCCCGGCCCGGGATCCGGGCGCACGCCCCCGGCGAGATGCTGGCGCCCAGAGCCGAACTCAAGACCGTACCGAATGCTCCTCCTCGCCGAAGAACTTGTCCCACCAGCGTTGACGCGGCTTCCGACGTGTCAGGTCGGCGACCGTCGATCGCCCGGCGGACACGTCATGGTGAATACGATTCGAGGCCCACTGTGACCTCGGCGCCAACGATCCACCCACCGGTAAGTCCGGCACAGGAGGAAAGACGAACGTGTCGATCCGTAACGTATTCATGTTCGGCGGACAGGGTTCGCAGTACTACGGAATGGGCCGCGAGCTGTTTTCGGCGCATCCGGTCTTCGAGCGATCGATGCGGGCACTCGACACCATGTTCGGCGATTTCGGAATTCCGGGACTACTGCACGAGGTATATCCCCCGGACGGCAGCGAGAGAATGTCGTTCGACACTCTCCGGCATACGCATCCCGCCATTGCGATGATTCAGCTGGCATTGTTCGACGCACTCGCCGCCGACGGTGTGGAGCCCGATTGTCTGATCGGTTACAGTCTCGGCGAATCGGTCGCGGCGACGGTCGCCGGAGTACTCGATCGGGAACGGTTGGTCGCCGCCGTCGTCGAACAGGTGCGCCTGGTCGAAAAGAATTGCTCCCCCGGCGCCATGTCGGCGATACTCGGCGCGGTCGGCGAATTGTACGATCCCGCCGAACGACAATGGGAGGGCGTGGATTTGGCCGCGGTCAACCACGACCGGCATTTCGTCGTCTCCGGAGCCTCGGAGACGATCGGGCGCATCGAGGAGCGATTGCGCGCCCGCGGCATCACCTGCGTGCGGCTTCCGGTCCGGTATGCCTTCCATTCCCCGGCCGTCGATGCCGTCGCCGAACCGTATCTGCGGCTGCTGTCGGGAATACCGTTGCGCCAGCCGCGCATCCGGCTGCTCTCCAGCGCGCTGGTCGCCGAGGTGACCGATCCGGCGCCGGAGACGCTGTGGCGAATGTTCCGCGGCCGGATCGAGTTTCGCGACACGGTCCGTCTGCTCGAGGCGCAGCACGATGACCTGCGCTACATCGATCTCACCCCGTCGGGCACCCTGGCCCGGTTCGCGACCGAGAACGTCCGCTCCGGCTCCGGCGCACAAGCGATTCCGCTGCTGGACCGGTTCGCGCCCGCCGGGCAGGGGCTCGCGCAGGCCCGCGCGCTGCGCGCGACCGCCCGAACACGGCCGGGCCCTGCGCCGCAGCCGGATTCGCCGCGCACCGCCGTCGTGTTTCCCGGCCAGGGCTCGCACATGCTCGGAATGGCCGAGGACCTGTTCGGCGAATTCCCCGACCTGGTGGCGCAGGCCGACGACGTGCTGGGCTATTCGGTGCGGAAACTGTGCGTCGAGGACCCGGACGGCGTGCTGGGACGAACCGAATTCACCCAGCCCGCACTGTTCGTCGCCAACGCGCTGTACTACCGCGCATGGGAACGCGAACACGGCCCGGCACACGTTTTCGCCGGGCACAGTCTCGGCGAATACAACGCGCTGTGGGCGGCGGGCGCCTTCGATTTCGGCACCGGGGTTCGGTTGGTTCGCGAACGCGGTGCACTGATGTCCGCTATAGCGGATGGTGGTATGGCCGCCGTGGTCGGACTGAACGAGTCTCGGGTGTGCGCGGCGTTGTCGGCGAACGGGTTCGACGATCTCGACATCGCCAATATCAATAGTGCCGACCAGTTGGTCATATCCGGGCCGTCCACGAGCCTCGCGCGGGCCCGCGAAACATTCCTCGAAACGGGCGCGCGCTACGTCCCGCTGCGAGTCGGTGGCGCATTTCATTCCCGCTACATGCGACCGGCCCGCGTCGAATTCGAGCGCTTCCTGAACGGTGTCGAGCTGCGGTCGCCCCGGGTGCCCGTCGTCGCCAATGCGACCGCGCGCCCGTACCCGGACGGCGATATCCGGGCGCTGCTGGCCGAACAGCTCACCGGTCCGGTGCGGTGGGACGAGACCGTGCGTCACCTGTTGGCTCAGGGCGTGACGACCATCCGCGAAGTCGGTCCCGGAAACGTTTTGACCAAACTGGTCACCGCGATTCGCGCGACCGAACCCGCGGCCGATACGGCGGCGGGCCCAGTGCCGCCGCGGCGGTCGTGTTCCCCGCGGTCGGCGGCCACCGCCGTCGCGATCGTGGGTATCGGGTGCCGCATGCCCGGCGCGCGCGACCACCGCGAATTCCTCGCCAACCTGCGCGATCGCGTGGACTCGGTGCGCGAGATACCGGCGGATCGCTGGCAGGCGGACCTGTTCTACGACCGGGACATCACCGCCCCGAACCGCTCGGTCAGCAAATGGCTTGCGGCACTGGATGATCCGTGGTCCTTCGACCACGAGTACTTCGGGGTCTCCCCGCGCGAGGCCGCGCTGTTCGATCCGCTGCAGCGACTGCTGATGGAGGAGACCCAGCACTGCCTCGACGATGCGGGGGTCACGGCGGCGATGCTGGCGTCCGCCCGGTCGGCGGTCTATATCGGAAACTTCGAACGCGACCATCTGATTCATATGACCCACCCGGATCGGGACGTCGAAACCCATTCGGTGCTCGGTGTTTACGACTGCCTGCTCGCCAATCGGCTGTCGCAGACGTTCGATCTGTCGGGGGCGAGCGTGTCGGTGGATGCGGCGTGCGCGTCGTCGCTGGTCGCGGTGCATCTCGGGGTGCAGGCCCTGACCGGCGGTGAGGCCGACTACGTCCTCGCCGGTGGGGTCAATCTGTCCACCCGGCCGTGGAAGTACGTCGGTTTCTCCAAGGCACGCATGCTGAGTCCGGACGGTCGGTGCAAGACCTTCGATCGGGATGCCAACGGGTTCGTGCCCGGTGACGGTGTCGGCGTGGTGCTGTTGCGGCGGTACGAGGACGCGATCCGCGACGGGGACCACATCTACGGATTGGTGACCGGCACCGCCGTCAATCACGGCGGCCGACGGGCGACGATGACCGCCCCCACGGTCGCCTCCGAGCGCGCCGTGATCGCGACGGCGATCGAGCGGGCCGGGATCTCCCCGCGCGACATCACCTATGTGGAGGCGCACGGCACCGGAACGGCGCTGGGCGATCCGATCGAGGTCGAGGCGCTGCGTCAGGTGTTCGCGCCCGCCTCGGCGGACACCCGCTGGTGTGCGCTGGGCTCGGTCAAGTCGAACATCGGTCACCTCGAGGGGGCCGCCGGGATCGCGGGGCTGATCAAGGTGCTGATGATGATGCGGGCCCGGCGGATCGTGCCGACGCTGCACGTGCGCACGGTGAATCCGCTCATCGATGTGGAGAACGGGCCGTTCCGGCTGGCCCTCGACGAGGCCGAATGGCGACCGACGGCACCCGGGGAGCCCCTGCGTGCGGGGGTGAGTTCGTTCGGTTTCGGCGGGGTGAATTCGCACGTGATCGTGGAGGAATACCTGCCGGACCCGTCGCCGAAGGCACCCGGGGATGATGCGGAATCGGCTACGGCGCTTACCCTTTCGTCGCCGCAGGGCGCTCCGCGACTGCCGTATCTGTTGTCGGCCGCGTCGGCCACATCGCTGCGGCGGTTGGTCACGAGCTGGCAAGCGGCGCTGAGTCCGGCGGGCTGGCTGGATGCCTCGGTCGGCGATATCTGCGCCACGCTGGCCACCGGACGCTCCCCCTTGCCGTTCCGGATCGCCGGTTTCGCCGCCGATCGGGCCGACATCGCCGAGTTGCTGGCCACGGCCCAGGTGCCCGAGCATGCTCCGGAGGCCCGGCGGTGGGCATTGCGCGTCGGTACGCTTCCGATGCCTTCCCCGGGGGAGGTAGAGCTGCTGCTGACGCTATCTCCGTTCCGGGAGGTGGTGGACGAGTACGGTTCTCGGGTCCGCGCACTGCTCGACCACCCGGACGGTCGGGTGGCACGGTCCGTGTTCACCACCATTGTCGTCTCGGCGCTTCGACGGCTCGGCCTGCGAGCCGAGCTGATCGCGGGCAGCGGGCCGGGTATCTGGCCGACCCTGGCCGCCGCGGGCTGCCTCGATATCGCCGTGGCGGCGGAGTTGGCCGCCGGGCAACGGCCGCAAGCGGAATTGCGCCCGCCGGAACTGGCTGTCGCGATGCCGGGGTCCGGACGGATCATCCAGCCGCTGTCGGTCGACCGGCACTATCTCGATCGGCTGCGTGCCGCCGGAGCCCCTGATCCGCAACGGTTCACCGAACTGCTCGCCTTCGCCGAACGGCTCGGCGGACAGCGCTCCATAGGGCACACCCTGCGCGACTGGCAGGGCAGGCTGGCGGCCCGGGGCCTGGGGCACTGGCGGGTGGACGAGGTCACCCCGACGGACGCTCTCGGCGAGCCGCGCCGCGCCCTGGTGACGGGCATCGCCGTGCAGTACGCGCTGGACCGGCTCGATCGGAAGTGGGATCTGCCGCTACACCGGTTCCTCGACGGGGAGCCGATCACCGAAATGCTGAACCTGCTCCTGGACGGGGTGTTGGAGGCCGACGATCTGCTCGGCCTCGTGCTCGACGGTGATTCCGGCCTGGAGGCGGCAGCCGCTGTCGCACACCGCAACAGGCACCGGATCACCCCGGCCGACCGGGATCGCTATCCGATGCTGTGGCGCGCGTCGGCGTTGCCGGTCGAGCTGCGGGATGTCGACACCTGGGTATCGCTGTCAGGCACCGGGCAGTCCGCCGCCATCGCGCCGGAATTGTCCGTCGTCTCCGTCGCGGACGGCCCCGCGACCGTTCTCGTCGACGCCGTTTCGGCCGACGATCCGCTCACGACACCGTCGGTCGAGCTGTGGCGGCGCGGCGTCGATGTGCGATGGGACAGGCACCCGGTGGCGACCGCGGGAAAGCGAGTGCCGTTGCCCACCACGGAGTTCGACGGGGTCGAGCATCGCCGCACCGGTGCGGCCGTCGAGGCGACCCCCACGGTCCCCGACGAGGCGCGGTTGATCGAGCTACGTCCCGAATGGCGGGTCACCGACCGTATTCCGAGCACGGGCAGCGGTTCCGTGCTGGTGGTGACCTCGGGCGACCGCGCGGAGGCGATTCGGACCGCCTGCGACGACGCCTATGCCACAGTCGAATCCGGGGATCGCTTCGGCCGAGTCGGCGATCGTGGGTGGACGGTTCCGCCGACCGACATCGATGCGTGGCATCGGGTCTTCGACGCCGTGGCCGAACGCGACGCCCCGGTGCGGACGGTAGTGCTCACCGTCGCGGGGATCGATGCCGCGACCACCGCGCTGCAACTGATCAAAGCGGCCTACGGACGCGGGATTTCGATCCTCGCACTGGGCAGACATGTCGGCGGCGCGATCGCGCCGGAGTTGGCGGCGCTGGCGGGCATGGGTCGCTGCCTGCATCGGGAAACCGATTCGGTGACGCTGCGGGTGCTCGCGGTGCCCGAGGGTCCGGCGGATCGCTCCACCTGGGAGATCGTTGCCGCAGAGCTGGGTCGTGCCGACGGTGGCGACCTGATCCGGCATTACCACGGGCGCCGCGAGACCCGGATGGTCGTCCCGTCGATCACGGACCTGCCACCGGCGGCCGCCGAATCACCGGGCGCGGGAACCTATGTGGTCACCGGCGGACTCGGTCGCATCGGACGGCTGCTGGCGGCCCACCTGCTCACCCGGCCCGGAGTTCGGGTCGCGCTGGTGGGGCGCGCCCCGCAGACCGGTCCGCAGCGACCGGATCTGTCCGGCTTCGGGCCCGCCGCGACCGACCGCATCGCCTACTTCCAGGCCGATATCGCCGACCTCGAGGCAACCGTGACCGTGGCCGCCCGCATCCGGGACCGGTTCGGCCCGCTGCGCGGGGTCCTCCACTGCGCGGGCACGCTCCGGGACGGGTATCTGGCGCACAAGTCGACCGATGACCTGGCCGCCGTGCTGGCGCCCAAGGTGCGGGGCGCGCACAATCTCGATCTGGCCACCCGCGACGATCCCCTGGACCTGTTCGCACTGTTCTCGTCGGTCGTCGCGGTGATCGGCAACCCGGGCCAGGGCGACTACGCGACCGCCAATGCCTATCTGGACGAGTTCGCGATACAGCGGGAAGCATTGCGGGAAAAAGGGATTCGGAACGGCCGCAGCATATCCATCGGCTGGCCCATCTGGCGCGACGGCGGGATGACGGTGACCGAACACGGCATCCTCGGCACGGCATCGGGCCTGCGCCCCATGTCCGCGGACACCGGCCTGGCGCTGTGGGACCGAATCCGCGCCACCCGCACCGGCTCCTGCTCCTTCCTTTACGGCGACCCTGCCACGGCCGCCCGTCTACTACCGAGCATCGACCGCACCGCTGTCCGCCAGGCCGAAACGCTCGACCCGACACCCGAATCCGGTCCGTCGACCGAATCCGCGGCAGCGCTGGCCCGCGACTACGTGGCAACCCTCATCGCCCGCCTGCGCGGCGTCCCACCCGAATCCATCGATCTCGACCTCGGCCTGGACCGTCTCGGGCTGGACTCCATCGTCGTCAGCGAATTCAATGCCCGCATCGAAGCCGACCTGGGCCCCGTGAGCGAAACCCTCCTGTTCGAATCCCGCACCCTCAACGCCGCCGCCGCCCGCATAGCCGCCACCCGCCCCGCCGAACTCGCCACCCACTACGGGCAGACGAGCAACCCGCCCACCGCTGTCGAGGAAAGACGAATCGACGCAACGCCTTCGATGGCGCCCCGCAGCATCGAGCCGGAGAACCGGGACATCGCGATCGTCGGGCTGGCGGGACGGTATCCGATGGCCGACGATCTGGGCGCGTTCTGGGAGAACCTCAGCGCCGGGCGGGACTGCATCCGGGAGGTTCCGCAGGATCGGCCGCACGGTGGGGATGGCCCGGCGGCGGGAGATTACCGGTGGGGTGGATTTCTCGACGGTGTCGATGCTTTCGATCCACTGTTCTTCAATATCTCGCCGCGCGAGGCCGAGACGATGGACCCGCAGGAGCGGTTGCTGCTGCAGACCGCTTGGCATGCGCTCGAGGACGCGGGGTATCCGCCGCGGCGGCTCGGGGATCCGGATCTGCCGGGCGGTCGCGCGGTCGGGGTGTTCGTCGGGGTGACGACGCAGACCTACAACCTGTGGGGGCCAGAGCAGCGGCGCGCCGGGACCGGCGTGATTCCGCTGTCCACGCAGTGGTCGATCGCGAATCGCCTGTCGTATCGGCTGAATCTGAACGGTCCGAGCATGCCGGTGGATACGGCGTGCGCGGCGGCGCTGACCGCCGTGCACCTGGCCGCGCACAGCCTGCTGCGCGGGGAGTGCGCCATGGCGCTGGTGGGGGCGGTCAATCTCTATCTGCACCCCACCAAGTACGAGTGGCTGGCGCAGCTGAACATGTTGTCCCCCACCGGCCGCTGTCATGCGTTCGGCGCGGACGCCGACGGGTTCGTGCCCGGCGAGGGTGTCGGGGCGGCCGTGCTCAAACCGCTGCGCGCGGCCGTGGCCGACGGCGATCGCATCCTCGGGGTGATCAAGGGGACGGCGGTCAACCACGGCGGGCGGACCAGTGGATTCACCGTGCCCAACCCGCGGGCGCAGGCCCGGCTGATCACCGACGCGCTGGCCGATGCGGGCCTGGCTCCGGCGGCGATCGGCTATATCGAGGCCCACGGCACCGGGACCGCGCTGGGGGATCCGATCGAAATCGCCGGTCTCACCGAGGCATTCGGCGATGTGCCGTCCGGCAGCTGCGCGATCGGCTCGGTGAAATCCGCTATCGGTCACCTGGAGTCGGCTTCCGGCCTGGCCGGTTTGACCAAGGTGCTGCTCCAGATGAAGCACGGCCGGATCGTCCCGTCACTGCACAGCGCCGAACCGAATCCGCGCATCGACTTCGCCGCCACACCGTTCACCGTCGCGCACGACCTGCGGCCATGGCCTCGTCGGCACGACGGCGGGGTGGAGCTCCCGCGCCGCGCGGGCATCAGCTCCTTCGGTGCCGGTGGCTCGAATGCGCACGTCGTCGTCGAGGAGGCTCCGGCGTCGACCGTGGCCCGCGGCCCGGCCGACGGTTCGCACCTGGTGGTGGTGTCGGCATCCGATGCGGATCGGCTGCGCGCGCACTGCGCGAACCTGGCCCGCGAGATCCGCGGGCACGCACGCGATCTCCGCGTCTCGGAGATCGCCCACCAGTTGCAGGTACGTCGGGAACCGCTGGCGGAACGGCTCGCCCTGATCGCCGACGATCCGATCGAACTCGCCGACCGCCTGACCGAGTTCGCCGAGGATCGACCCTCGACCGGCCGGAACTGGACCACGGTACGGGATCTCGCCGCCCGCGAGCGTGCGGTGCGAGATCTGCCCGATGCCCTCGCCCGCCGCGATCTGCCCGCCCTGGCGGCCGCGTGGGTGACGGGCGCGGAGGTGCCGTGGGAGTCGCTGTATCCGGCGCCGCTGCCGCATGTCGACCTTCCCGGGTATCCCTTCGCCGTGGAACGGTATTGGGTGCCGATCATTTCCTCGGCCGAGCACCCGTTCGCCACCACCCGCCACGACGACGGAACCTCCGTGGAGTTCACCGGCCACGAACCGTTCCTCGATCACCATCGGGTCGACGGCGTGCCGATCTTCCCCGCGGCCGGATATATCGAAATGGTGCGTGCCGCAGCGACATCGAGCGGCGGTGTCCCCGTTCGGCTGCGCAACAATGTCTGGGCCGCCCCGATCGCCGTCCCCGACGCGCGGACGGTCCGGGTCGCGCTGGCCGAGGTCGCGGGCCACACCGAGTACACGGTGGTCGGCACCGCGCCCGACGGCACGCCGACGACGCATGCGACCGGGCGCATCGCGGACCTGCCGGACGGGGATCGTCCCGACCCGTTGGACCTCGCGGCCATCCGGGCGCGCTGCCTGGGCGAGATCGACGCCGCCGAGTTCTACGGCGAGATCCACCGCCGCGGCCTGCATTTGGGGCCGACATACCAGGGCATCACCCGGGTGCGGTGGAACGGCGACGAGGCGATCGCCGAGATCCACCGGCCCGAGGCGGGCGACCACGCCGCCTACGTCCTGCATCCGGGCATGTTCGACGCCGCACTGCAATCCTCGCTCTGGCTGGTCGCGCAACGGTCGCGGGATCTGCACCTACCGTTCAGCATCGGATCCGTCGATATCTTCGGTCCGCTGCCGGCTCGGGCCGTATCCCATGTCGTCGTGCGGAAATCCACCGTGACCGGAACCAAGATCGATGTCCGGGTCGCCGACGAATCGGGGCGCGTCGTGCTGCGTGTCGCGGACATGTGGCTGCGTCCGTGGCCACGGGGCGGCAGCGACGACACCGGCACGTACTTTCGTCCCGATTGGGTGCCGAGCGCGGCGGCGGATCGACGGGAGCCGGGCGACGTCCTGGTGCTCGCCCCCACGAGCACGGCGGCCGAACGGATTGCCGACGAGTTGAACCGGCAGGCGGGCGGGCCGGTGCACACCGTGCTGGCAACCGTGGGAACCTCGTTCGAGGCGACCGGCACGGACCGGTACCGAGTACGGCCGGACAGCGACGTCGATCTCGAAACACTGTGCGCCGCCGGGCCCTTCGACACCGTGATCGTCGAGTGTTCCGGCGGCGGCACCCCGCCGACGGCGGAGCGGGTGACCGAACAGATCGACACGGACGTCCTGCCGGTACTGCTGTTGCTGCGCGCGCTGGTACGCGCCACCAGCAAGCGCCGAATCCGGGTGGTGTGCGGGTATTCCGGCGACTCCCCCGCCCACGCCGCCCTGGGCGGCTTGCTGCGCACGGCCGGTCGGGAGAGCGCCCGGCTGTCGACCGTGCTCGTGGCACTCCCCCGCGAAGGCTCCGGTGAAACGAACCATATGGTGCGGGAGGCTCTTTCGGTCACCACCGAATCGGAGGTGCGATACCGCGACGGAATCCGCACGGTCCTGCGCTGGCGGCGCACCCCGCACCCGGCCGAGTCGGCCTCGAGACTACGACACCACGGTGTCTATCTGATTTCCGGCGGCGCGGGTGGGCTGGGCGTGCTGGTGGCCCGGTGGCTGGCCGAAAAGTGCGGCGCGCGCGTCGTTCTGGCGGGCCGCTCGGCACCGGGCGAGCGATTCGACGCCGTCGCGGCCACCGTCCGATCGGCGGGCGGGGCGGTCACCTACGTCCAGGCCGATCTGTCGACAGCCGTCGGCACCCGGACGGCCGTCGAGGCCGCGGTGGCCGAATACGGCGGCCTGCACGGTGTATTCCATTGCGCGGGTGTGCTCGGTGACGACTACCTGGTCCGGCAGAGCGCGGCGCGACTGCGGGCCGTGGTGGCGGGCAAGGTGCTGGGTGCGGTTCATCTCGATGCCGCCACCGTCGACCGGCGGCTGGACTTCCTCTGTCTGTTCTCCTCGACCGCCGCCGCGCTGGGCAGCGCGGGCCAGGCACCGTATTCCTACGCCAACGGTTTCCTCGACGCCTACGCCGCCTGGCGGGAAGCCCGTGGGCAGCGCACCATCTCGATCGACTGGCCGCTCTGGGCCGAGGGCGGCATGGGTGTCGATGGCGCGGTGGCCGAATGGCTGCGTGCCGGGCTGGGGCTGCACCCGCTCCCGACGGCGCTCGGATTATCCGCTCTCGGTACGGCTCTCGACAGTTCGTGGACGCAGGTGATGTTCGTCCCCGGCGACGGCGACGCGGTCGGCCGTCACCTGGGCATTGCCGAACCGCCCGAACCCGGGCCGACTCCGCAAGCAGGACAGGAGGTTTCCATGTCGGCCAACGCCTCGGACAGCACGGGCGCCGTCCGCGACCTGTTGATCACGGAGATCGCCGACATCGGCAAGCTGGCGGCGGACCGGATCCGCGCCGATCGGCCGATCGGCGACTACGGTTTCGACTCGCTGTCGCTGGGGACCCTGGCCAACCGGCTCGTGAAACGGCTGGCGGTGGACATCACCGCCGCGCTGTTCTTCGAGTACACGACGGTCGACGAGATCGCCGCGCATCTGGTGGACACGTTCCCGGCGGAACTGGCCGAGACGCTGTCGGCCACACCGGCACAGGCCGTCTCGACACCGCGGACCGAACCGGGCGCGCCGGTCGTCTCGCAGCGCCGGGTGCCCGACGGCCCGGAGCCGATCGCCATCATCGGCATGCATGGCATTCTCCCGGGCAGCCCCGATCTGGATGCCTTCTGGCGCAATCTCGACGACGGCCGCGACCTGGTCACCGAGATTCCGCCCGACCGGTGGGACTGGCGCACGAACTATCACACGATTCCCGGCCCGGGGCGGACCAACAGTAAATGGGGCGGCTTCCTGCCCGAGGTGGACCGGTTCGACGCCGCGTTCTTCGGGATCTCCCCGCGCGAGGCCCGGCTCATGGATCCGCAGCAGCGGCTGTTCCTGCAGACCGCCTATCGGGCGATCGAGGAGGCCGGATACCGGCCGTCCGATCTGTCCGGCGGCCGGACCGGGCTGTTCGTCGGCGTGGCCTCGCACGACTACTACGACCTGCTGCGCGACGCCGGGGTCCCGATCGAGGCGCACACCACGACCGGCCTGTTCCACGCCATTCTCGCCAACCGGGTGTCGTATCTGCTCGATCTGACCGGACCCAGCTTCCCGATCGATACCGCATGCTCGAGTTCGCTGGTGGCGCTGCGCACCGCGATCGAATCGCTGCGCGCGGGCAGTTGCGACACCGCGCTCGTCGGCGGCGTCAACCTGCTGCTGTCGCCGATGGTCTACCTGTCGTTCGCGCGGGCGGGCATGCTCAGTCCCACCGGACGCTGCCGCACCTTTGATGCCGCTGCGGACGGATATGTGCGGGCCGAGGGCGTCGGGGCGCTGCTGCTCAAGCCGCTGTCGGCCGCCGAACGCGACGGCGACCACATCCACGCGATCGTTCGCGGCAGCGCGGTCAATCACGGCGGCAAGGTGAGCACCCTGACCACCCCGAATCCGGTCGCGCAGGCCGATCTGATCACGCGCGCGCTCACCGAGGGCGAGGTGGACCCGGCCACGGTCGGTTATCTCGAATTACACGGCACCGGAACGGCTCTCGGCGATCCGATCGAAATCAACGGCGTCAAGCGCGCCTTCCGGCAGCTGCGGGATCGGGCGGGACTGCCGCGGCTCACCGAGCCGACCACATTGATCGGCTCGGTCAAATCCAATATGGGACACGCCGAGGCCGCCGCGGGTATGGCCGGAATCTTCAAGGTCGTTCTCGCCATGAAGCACGGCCGAATCCCGGGCAACCTGCACATCTCCGAGATCAACCCGCACATCGAGCTGAACGACAGCCCCTTCGCCATCGTGCGCCGCACCACCGCATGGCCGCGAATGCGCGACGCCGACGGCGCCGAACTGCCCCGCCGGGCGGGGATCAGCTCCTTCGGATTCGGCGGGGTCAATGCCCATGTGCTGCTCGAGGAGTACATCCCCGAGCCTCAGCCCCGGACGATGCCGACCGAGCAGATATTCGTGCTGTCGGCCCGATCCCCCGAGCAGCTCCGCGAGCACGCCCGGGTGGTGGCAGACCACTGCGAATCCGCCGGTGCCCCAGCCGATATCGCCTATACCCTCCAGCTCGGCCGCGAGCCGCTGCCGCATCGGCTGGCCCTGGTCACCGCCTCGACAACCGAACTCGCCGCGGAGCTACGGCGTTTCGCGGCGACGGGCGCCCCGGGCGCCGACGCCTGGTATGCCGTGGCCGACGACCGACCGGACACCGTCGAGGGCGGCGACCTCCGCGAACTGGCGCGGCACTGGGTCGGCGGCGCGGCGGTGGATTGGCCCGCCCTGCACACCGGCTCTCGCCCGCGGCGCGTGAGCCTGCCCACGTATCCGTTTGCGCGGGAACGGCATTGGATCCCGCAACCGGAGACCGAGCCGACCGCTCCCGCGCAACCGGTCGCGGCCCGGCGATTGGTCGATGGCACGGGCTTCACCGATGACGACGAGGGCGTGGTGTTCCGGGTGCGGCTCGCGACCTCCGATCGGCTGGTCGATGAGCATCGCGTGCACGGGGCGGCCGTGGTCGCGGGGGTGGTTCAGCTGGAATTGGCCGCTGCCGCACTGGCTCTGCCCCGGCCGCGACGGGTGACCGAGCTGCGCTGGCTGCGCCCGCTCGAGGTGCCGGAGTCGGGGCGTGAGGTGATCATCCGCCTGACGCAGGACGGCGGCGACATCGTGCACGAGATTCGGACCGAGCGACGCGGAGAGTCGATCCTTCATTCCACCGGACGCTGGACCACCGGCCATGGTGCGGCGGATGTGGCGCAACCGGATATCGATACGGTCCGGCGCAGGTGCGTCGAGCAGATCGATCGGTCGCAGATCTACCGAATCTTCGATGCCATCGAGATCGAGTACGGGCGGCTGTACCGGGGGCTGCGGACCGCGTGGATCGGCAAGGGCGAACTGCTGGCCCGATACACGGCCGACAGCGGCTCGGACGATCGCTCGTACGTATTCCCGCCGACGGTCCTGGATGCGGCGCTGCAGGCGATCACCGTGCTGGAGGCCGCGGGCGAGGCGATCACCACGACTCGGCTGCCGTTCTCCGTGGAATCGGTCGAGCTGATCGCCGATCCGCCTGCCACCGGGTATGTGCATGTGCTGCGCGGGCCGGATGGTCACGACATTCTCATCCTCGACGATGCGGGTCGGCCGTGTGTCGTGCTGCGACAGGTCGTGGTCCGGCCCGAGCGGGATGTGCTCGACGGTGTGTTCTTCCGGCCGTATTGGACCGCCGCGAGTCCGCCGACGACCGCGACGTCGCCCGGCGGTGGTTGGCTGGTGGTGGGTCCGCCGGACGGGTTGGGCCTGGACGCCGCGCTCACCGCTCGGCATACCGGACCGGTCTGGCGGGTGCTCACGGGTCGAGCGAATCGCCGGACAGCCGAACGGGTTTGGGAGATCGATCCCACCGACCCCGCCGAGGGTCTGCGCGATTGCCTGCGCGAGATCGGCACCGTCCGGCATATCTGGTTCCTCGGCGGGCTGCTGGTCGACGAGACCGCGCCCGACGATCCCGCGGTCTTGGGCGCAGGTGCCGCCCTGCTGTTCCGGCTCGTGCGTGCCCTGACCGAGACCGATCTGATCCAGCACGTCGAGTCGATTCGGTCGGTGGTGAACGACGCGCACGACGTGGCCGGGCGGCGGGTCGGGAATCCGATGGCCGCGGCACTCGCGGGGCTGACCAAGTCGGTGACGCACGAGTATCCGCGGATCGGGGTGAACTGCGTCGACATCGGCGTCCCGGTCGGGTATCGGCCCACCGGCGCGGAACTGGAGCGGGTGGTCGATGCGCTGCTCGATGAGCCCGTGCGACAGGACGGCCGGGAGGTCGCGCTGGTCGGGGGCCGACGGATGGTGCGCGTACTACGACCCGTCGCCCTCGGGCCCGCACCGCGATCCGCGTTCCGGCACGGCGGCAACTACATGATTATCGGCGGCGCCGGAGGCATCGGCCTCGCGCTCGCCGAACACCTGGCGGCCACCCGCTCCGCGCGGCTGATCCTGATCGGCCGCAGCCCACGCGATCGCCGCATCGAGGCCGCCCTCGAGCGGATCGACCAGCTGGGCGGGCAGGCCGCTTACCGGCAGGCGGACGTGACCAACCGGGACGACATGGCCGCGGCCATCGCCAAGGCCAAGACCTTCGGCCCGCTGCACGGGGTCGTGCACGCGGCAATGGTGCTGCACGACGGCATCGTGGAACGGCTGTCCAACAACGCCTTCGACGCAGTACTCGACCCCAAGGCGCGCGGCACCGCGGTCCTGGCCGATCTCCTGGCCACCGAACCGCTGGACTTTCTGCTGGTCATGTCCTCGCTGCAAACCTTCACCGGCGCAGCGGGTCAGGCCAACTACGCGGCCGCGTCGGCGGCCCAGGACGCCGTCGCCCACCGGCTCGCGACCCGATGCGGGTTCCCGGTACACATCGTCAACTGGGGTCCCTGGGCGGAGGTCGGCCGGGTCGCCGCATCCGATTATCAGAACGACCTGATCGCCCGCGGCTACCGGCCGCTGCGGCCGACCGAGGCGATCGCCGCGCTGGAAAGGATTCTCGGCGGCGCGGAACGACAACTGGTCGTGCTCCGCGCCGAACGGGAGGTGCTCGACTCGATCGGCGTCGTGAGATCCGGGGCCGTGACGATGGCGCGCACCGACGCGACCTTCGACGGTGACCCGGCCGAACAGGCCGCCCTCGACGAGTTCGTCGTGGCGGAGCTGCGCCGAACCTTCGCGGGGCTGGGCATATTCACCCGCCCGGAGGAGCATTACACGCGCACCTCGCTGTCGCGGCGGCTCGGTGCCCTCCCGAGGTACCGCGGACTCATCGATGCGGTGATCGGCATTCTCGTGCGGCACGGTGTCCTGGTCGAGCAGGCCGATCTGCTGGTCACCACCGATGCTGCCGCGCACCGCCCATCGCCGGAGCCGGAGGCGCTGCGGGCCCGGTTCCCCCGTCTCGGCGACCGGCTCGACCTCGTGTCGGTCTGCCTGGCCGCGCTGCCCGATGTCCTCACCGGCGCCCGATCGGCCACCGAGGTGCTCTTCCCGAACGGTTCGATGGCGCAGGTGGCCGCGCTGTATCGCGGTGAGCCGCAAGCGGACTACTGCAATGCGATCGTGGCGGGACTGATCGCGGGCACCGCGGCCGCAGGCCCGCTGCGGGTGCTCGAGGTCGGGGCCGGGACCGGTGCCACCACCGAGCGGATCCTCGATGCGCTGGCGGCCGGGCACGTCGAGGCCGAGTACGACGTCACCGACGTCTCCGCGGCCCTGGTCCGCCAGGCCGCCGCCACGCTCGCCGCGGCGGGCGACACCGCCCGATTCCGCACGCTGGACATCGAGCGCCCCACACTCGAACAAGGCTTCGCCCCAGCGCATTACGACATCGTCGTCGCGGCGAACGTCCTGCACGCGACCGCCGACCTCGATACCGCGCTCGGCGAGATCCGGCGGCTGCTGGCCCCGGGCGGCCGAGTGGTCCTCACCGAGGTCACCGCCGTACAGCCGTTCCACACCATCACCTTCGGCCTGCTGGACGGCTGGTGGCGCCACAGCGATACCGACCGCAGGCTGCCAGGCTCCCCACTGCTCGACACCCATATGTGGCGTAGTCGGCTGGAGGACGCGGGGTTCACCGATGTCCGGGTGCTCGGTAGTGGTGCGACGCCGGGGGTGCTACGGCAGCACGTTCTGGTGGCGACTGTCGAAAGCGCGAGAGTGCAGGCGGATGGGGTTGAGCTCGGCGCGCACGAGGTCCCGGCCAAAAGCACGCCGGGAACAAAGTGGACAAGCACACCGGGAACGAGAGGGGAGACCACACCCGGGCCAAGAGGTGGGAACGCACCGGCCCCAAGAGGTGGAAGCACATCAGGATCCGGGGGTGGAAGCACACCACGGTCCAGAGGTGGAAGCGCACCGGGGTCCAGAGGTGGGAGCACACCGGGGTCCGGAAGCGGGAGCACACCGGGGTCCGGAAGCGGGAGCACACCGGGGTCCGGAAGCGGGAGCACACCGGGGTCCGGAAGCGGGAGCACACCAGAGTCCGGAAGCGGGAGCACACCAGAGTCCCGAAGCGGGAGCACACCAGAGTCCCGAAGCGGGAGCACACCAGAGTCCCGAAGCGGGAGCACACCAGAGTCCCGAAGCGGGAGCACACCAGAGTCCCGAAGCGGGAGCACACCAGAGTCCCGAAGCGGGAGCACACCAGAGTCCCGAAGCGGGAGCACACCGGAATCCGATAGTGAGAGCACAGCAGGGTTTGGAGGTAAGAGCGCACTGGGGTTCGGAATCGGGAGCGCACTGGAGTTCGGGAGTGGGAGCACACCGAGGGCTGGAAGTGGTGCTGCTTCGGGGCGGAGAGGTGGGAGTGTGGGTGGGGCAGGAGAAGTGGGGGGATTGCGGGAAGGGGGCGGTGTGGTCGGGGGTGGAGTGGCTGTTGATGGTGAGCGGGTCGGGGCGCGGGTTCGGGCGGTCGTTACCGAGCTTGTGGCTGCGTGTTCGGGGGTGCGGGTAGCGGAGGTCGGGCAGGGGACGCCGTTGGCGGAGTTGGGGGTTGATTCGATCGTGGCGGTGGAGTTGACGAATCGGTTGAGTGAGGCGTTGGGGGTTGGGCTGAAGACGATTGTCGTCTTCGATCATCCGACGGTCGCGGATTTGTCGGCTTATATCGTGGCGCGGTATGGGGATCGGCTCGGGGCGCTGATAGACGACGAACCGGGCGAGACCGCGGTGGACGAAATTCCCTTGCCGCCAACCCCTTTCCGGGCCGTGCGGTTCGACCGGCCGGGGCATCCGAGGGACTTGCGGGTCGTGTCGTTCGATCCGGTCGCGCCGGGGCCGGGGCAGGTGGAGGTTCAGGTCAGGGCGTTTCCGATCAACTTCTCGGATTTCCTGTTCGCCCAGGGCCTTTACCCGACAATGCCCGACTTCCCCTGCACCCCGGGGGTGGAGGTGTCGGGAGTCGTGCGCCGGGTGGGGCCGGGGGTGCAGCGGTTCTCGGTGGGTGACGAGGTCATTGCGTTGACCGGGCCGGAGTTCGGTGGGCAGGCGTCGGTGGTGGTCACCGACGAGGACTTCGTTGTCGCCAAGCCCGACAACGTCAGTCATGAGCAGGCATGCGGGTTCCCGGTCGCATTCCTCGCCATGTACCTGGCGTTCGAACGGGCCGGGGTCCGCCCCGGCGACAGGGTGCTGATCCCGGCGGCCACCGGCACCAACGGTCTGGTCGCCGTGCAGCTCGCCCGGCTCGCGGGGGCCCGGGTCATGGCGACCGCGGGCGGGCAACACAAGGTCGACTACCTGACCCGGATGGGTGTACCGGACGCCATCGACCACTCGCGCGCCGATGTCGCGAGCGAGGTACTCCGCCGGACCGATGGCGTCGGCGTGGACGTGGTGATCAACACCCGGGGCGGGAGCGCCACACAGGAGGGTCTGCGCGTGCTGGCGCCGGAGGGGCGCTATGTGGAGATCGCGGTGTTCGGCTTGCAGTCCTCCGGCGGCCTCGATCTGTCCCGGCTTGTGGACAATCAGAGCTTCCACAGCTTCAACACCAAGAAGTTCTTCCGCAGACATCCGGAGCTGCGGGCGCGCTATTTGCACACGGCCGCCGAATATCTCGCCTCGGGCAAGGTCGTTCCGGCCGTGGCGCACGTGGTTCCCTTCGATCGGATCGCCGAAGCCTATGCGCTGAAAGAGGATCGGGCGCTGATCGGGCGGGTGGTGGTCACGATGCCCGACCCGCACACGGTCTCGGCCTCGCTCGCCGCCGAAGAACCACCCACACCCGACGAGATCCCGGTGCGCGACACCGATATCGCGGTGATCGGCATGTCCGGACGCTTCCCCGGCGCACCGGATGTCGACGCATTCTGGGACAACCTGGCCTCCGGCACGAGCTCGATCCGGGAGGTTCCCGGCGAGCGCTGGAGGTCGGAGACCTACTACGACCCCGACCCGCGGCGGTTGGACACGTCGAACTGCAAGTGGGGCGGATTCCTCGACGACGTCTCGCGATTCGATGCGACATTCTTCGGCATCTCGGCGGAGGAGGCCGCCTACACCGATCCCCAGCAGCGGCTGTTCCTGGAAGAAGCTTGGCGCGCGGTGGAGGACACCGGCTATCCGACCGCGGCCGTGCGCGGCAGCCGGTGCGGTGTGTTCGTCGGTGTCGGCCCGAGCCAGTACCTGTCCCGGATGACCGCGGCCGGGGCGCCCAAACCGGCACAGGTGTTCTGGGGCAACGAATCCTCGGTCCTGGCAGGCCGCATCGCCTACCTGCTCGATCTGAAGGGCCCGACCATGGCGGTCAATACCGCGTGCTCGTCGTCGCTGGTCGCCTTGCATCTGGCGGTGCAGAGCCTGATTCGCGGCGAATGCGAGACGGCAATCGCCGGTGGTGTTTTCATCACCCTCGACCCCGACTACTACGTGGTGGCCGGTAATGGTGGCATGCTCGCCGCCGACGGCCGATGCAAGACGTTCGACGCGGCGGCAGACGGTTTCGTCCCCGGCGAGGCGGTAGCCGCCCTCGTGCTCAAACCGCTGGCCGCCGCCCTGCGCGACGGCGACCGTATCCACGGCGTTGTCAAGGGCAGCGCCGTCAATCAGGACGGCCGCACCAACGGGCTCACCGCGCCCAGCGGCACGGCGCAAACCGAGGTGGCACTGGCGGCCTACGCCGCGGCCGATATCGACCCCGCGACAATCGGATACGTCGAAGCGCACGGGACCGGGACCGGGCTCGGCGACGCCATCGAGGTCGAGGCACTGACCACGGCCTTCCGGACCCGGACCGACCGCGTCGGGTTCTGCGCCATCGGCACGGCGAAAACCAATGTCGGTCACACGGCCGCGGCGTCGGGAATTGTCGGCCTGATCAAGGTGCTGCTGGCCATGCGGCACCGGCAGATTCCGCCCTCGCTGAATTTCGACAACCCCAATCCGATGATCGATTTCGAGTCGTCACCGTTCGTGGTGAACACCCGGCTGCGAGAGTGGACGCCGCAGCCCGGCTCACCGCGCCGCGCGGCCGTGAGCAGTTTCGGGTTCAGTGGCACCAATGCCCATGTGCTGCTGGAAGAACCGCCGCGACCGAGCCTGTCCGCATTCGAGCCCATGGCCGGACCCGTGGTGGTGCCGATCTCCGCGCACACACCCGGCGCACTGCGGGCTCGATGCGCACAACTGGCACGGTGGCTGGATGGCCCCGGTACGCAGACTCCGCTGGCCGATCTCGCCTACCACTTGCAAACGCGCCAAGACCATTTCGCCCATCGGGCCGTGTTCGTGGTCGCCGATCGCACGGCCCTACGCGCGGCACTCGAACATCCCGATACAGCCTCCGCCGATGCTGCTGTCCGGGACGAGACGGCCGCGGCCTACCTGTCGGGCGCAGAGGTGAAATGGGCGAGCAACTGGCACGGCCGGTCGGGCCCGCCGCTGACGCTGCCCGGTTACCCGTTCGAGCCGCAACCGCACTGGTTCACCGCCGACGACCAAGTATTCGGTGCCGTGACACCGGCGACGACACCCCCATCGATTCCCGAGGTACACAACCCGTTTCGCGACAATGGACAGCATGCCGACGAGTCGGAGGTCTACCGCATCGCCATGACGACGGCGGTCGACGCCATCACGGAGGTGACAGGCGGACAGTCACGCACACTCGAACCGGACACCTCGCACAAGGATCACGGGGTCGACTCGGTACGTGCCATGCAGATCGCAACCCGGATCAATGCCGAGCTCGGTATCGCGCTACGCCCGACCGACCTGTTCCGATTCCCGACCCTGCGGCTGCTGGCCGCCCACATCGCCGGCCTCCTGGCCGCGGTATCGGTCGCGTAGCTGGTGTTTGAGAATCTTGCCCGCGTTGGAGACCGGAAGCTCGTCGACGAAGTCGATGCTGCGGGGCGTTTTGTACCCGGCCAGATGGCGTTTGACGTGGGCGCGCAACTGATCCGCGGTCACCGCGCCGGAGGCGACGACGACGGCGTGCACCCGTTCGCCGTACCGGCGGTCCGGCAGCCCGATCACCGCGCACGCCGAAACCGCCGGATGGTCGCGCAGCACGGACTCGACCTCCGCCGAATACACGTTCTCGCCGCCGGTGATGATCATGTCCTTGATGCGGTCGACCACGTACAGGTAACCGTCGGCGTCGAGGTAACCGGCGTCGCCGGTGTGCATCCAGCCGTCGCGCACGACGGCCGCGGTCAGGTCCGGGCGACGCCAGTAGCCGAGCATGACATGCCCACCGCGGCACAGGATCTCGCCCACCGTCCCGATCGGGGCGTCGGTCCCGTCCGGTCCCGCCACGCGGATCTCGCTGTGCGCGGCCGCCCGTCCCGCCGAGTAGCGGTGCGCGGTGCGGTCGGCGTGGTCGGCGGGCCCGAGCAGCGTGGCGACCGGGGCCAGTTCCGTCATTCCGTATCCCTGCACCAGTTCCACGCCGGGGAAGCTGTCGGAGACTCGATCCAGCAGATCCGGCGGCATGGGCGCGGCGGCGTACACGATCCGCCGCACCGCGCGCAGATCGTGACGGCCGAACTCCGGGTGATCGAGCAGCGCCTGCAGCATGGTGGGCGCCAGGAACAGGTCGGTGATCGCGTGCTCGGCGAGCGCCGAAAGCACCTCGGCGGGAGCGAATTTCGGCACGGTGACCTGAGTGTTCCCCACCAGCGCCTGCATGAGCCAGTGGGCGAGATCGCCGAGGTGGAACATCGGGGCGGAGTGCAGAAACCGCCCCCGCGGGGTGGCCATGAATCCGGCGGTGAGACAGCCGAGCGCCGATGTGAGCAGGTTGTCGTGGCTGAGCATGACGCCTTTGGGCCGCCCCGTGGTGCCTCCGGTGTAGAACAGCGCGGCCAACGCGGCGCCGCCGCGGCGCGCGTCGGGAACAGGTGCGGTGGAGCCGATCAGCTCCTCGTCATCGAGACACCCCGCCGGGGCAGGGCCGTCTCCGGCATGGATCACCCGCCGCACGCTCGGGCATCGGGCCGCGAGTTCGGTTGCGAGCCGGGCGAAGTCGTCGTCGACGACCAGCAGCCGGGCCTCGGCGTCCCGCAGGCAGTCGACGATCTCCGCCGCCGCCCACCGGGTGTTCACCGGCACGAGCACCGCGTCCGCCCACGGGACCGCCATCAGATATTCGAGGTAGCGATCCGAATTGAGCGCCAGAATCGCGACCCGGTCCCCCGGCTCGACACCGAGCGCCAGCAGGCCGCCCGCCAGCCGGGCGACCCGGTCGGCCTGCTCGGCAAAGGTCCGCTGCCGCCCCCGATGGATGCTGGCGATCCGGGCCGGATGCTGTTGCCGGGCACGATGCAGGGACTGGGTCAGGTACATGGCGCTCCTCGGCTACGGGTCCGGATGCGACGCGGTGTCAGGGATGCGGTCCGGCGAGAGCGGCCACCGGCATCGGGAATTCGGCCGTGCTCGCGCCACAGGCCAGCGCCCACAGCGCGGCCTCGGGGCCTTGCGATCGCCCGTAGTCGCGGATCGCGTCCGGGTCCGGGGCGAGAGCGGCGACGGTGTCCACGGCCGCCTCGAAGGCGGCCGGGTCCAGGCCGGGCGGGTTGCTGCCGTCGCTCGGGCGGGCGTCGAGGACCATCGATTTGGTGGTCGCCGCGTCCCAGCGTTCGGTGACGCCGAGGGTGCCGTAGGCGCGTTCGGCGGTCAGCGCGCCGATCCACGCGGCCGCCGATTCGTCGGGAATCCATGCGGGCGACGTCGGCACGATGGCGGTGCGCCCGTCCCCGACAACCTGTCGCGGTCGCGCGGGCACACCCTCGACGGCCCAGCGCCCGGCCCACTGGGCGACGATGCCCGCCGCATTCCGGTCCGCCGGATTGTGCAGCCGCATCATGTCCCACTTGTTGGTCATGGCGACGACGATCAGTCCGGCGTGCGGATAGACCCGCGCGTCCCACCAGTGGCCCCATGGATAGGCCGCCGAATGTCCCCACCACCACTGTCGGCCGAGCCGTTCGGGATTGCTGATCTCGAGGGCGATCCCGGCCCAGGTGTCGGGCGTGACGGGACTGCTGCGCAGAATTCGCGGCACCAGCATCTCGGCCACGCTCTCCGGAGACACGACGCCGGTGTCGCCCGCGGTGCTGCGCAGCAGGGACCGCAGGAGTCTCGCGTAGTCGGCGGGTGAGGTGACCATTCCGGCGGCCGGGTAGGTCGCGGCGTGGAACTCCGGTGTCGGCACGCACCAGCCGCCGAATCCCATATAGCCGACGGCACGATCGGGCCGCTGCCACAGTTCGTCCCAGTGCGACGGTCCGGGTGCGCCGGTCGGCAGCGCCGAGCCGTTCATCCGCAGCGGGCGCAGGATGTGTTCGTCGACGTACTCGGCGTAGCCGAGCCCGGTGAGATGTTCCACCGCACAACCCAACAGGGACATGCCCAGGCTCGAGTAGGCGTAGGTGCCGGGCGTGCCGAGCAGTGGGGAGACACCGCCGTACTCCGGTGTGCGGTCGGCGGCCAGGCGGCGCGCGAAATGGTCGGCGAACGGGCCGGGCCGGTGCAGGGTGGCATCGATGAAATCGGTGCGGTACCCGCCCTGGTGCGAGCCCAGCATCATCGGGGTGACCGGTGCCCCAACCGGATCGGCGGGGCGCAGGCCGGGCGGGAGAAAATCATTGATCGGCGCGTCCACCGTCATCGCCCCGGCCTCGACCATCTGCATGAGCGCGACGCCGAGCAGCGGTTTGGTCAGCGACCCGGCGGGACCGACGCTGTTGCCGGTCATCGGAATTCGCTGCGCGAGATCGGCGTACCCGGACCCGATCGTCCGCAGCTCGGTGGCCGTGGCCAGCGCGACCGCCACACCCGGCGAGCCGGTCGCGGCAACGATGTTCGGCAGCACCTCCTCGATCGCCTCGGCGAGCTCATCGAGCATGGCCGGCCTCCTCCCTGGTAGTGATTCGATCGCCGACCGGGTCGGCGGCAATGGCGGTGAAGATATCGGCCACCCGGGTGTTCGCCGGGTCCACCAGCGCGGACAGTGCCGCGGCCAGGTCGCGGCCGAGGAGAGCGACGGCGTCGGGGGTGAATCGGGCCGTGTCGTACATCAGTTGCAGCCACGGCCGTTCGTCGCCCTCGACGATGACGGTGAGCGGATAGTTGTTCGAATCGTCGGCGCGCAGCGCGTCGGGCGACAGGCCGTGCAGGGCCTCGCGGACATCGTCGCCGACGGGGAAGTTCTCGAAGACCAGGACGCTGTCGAACAGCGCGCGACCGCGCCGGATACCGGCCGCCCGTATCGCATGGACCAGCGGGGTGTGCTCGGAAGGCATTGCCGCCCTGCTGTTCTGGAGGTCGCGCAACCAATCGGCGAGGGGCCGGTCGGAGGTGGCCCGTACCCGCACCGGCAGGGTGTTGATCAGGTTGCCGATGACGAGTTCGATCCCGGTCATCCCGGATCGGCCCGCGCTGGTGGCGCCGAACACCACATCGTCGCGACCGGTGCGGCTGCTCAGCACCGCGCCCCATGCCGCCTGGCACACCGTGTTCCGGGTGAGCCGGGCGGCCCGGGCGAATCGGGTGAGCGCGGGCCCGAAATCGTCGGGCAGGTCGACCCGCAGCAGCAGGTGTCGCGAATCCGCCCCGGTGTGCCGCAGGAACGGCAGTGGCGTCGGCTCGGTGAATCCGGCGAGATAATCGGCCCAGAAGCCTGCCTCCCGATCGGCGGGCCGCTCCGCGAGCCAGGCCACGACATCGCGGAAGGGGCGGCGGGCGGGCAGCTCCGCGGGACGATCGTCGCGAATGCTGCGATACAGCGCGAGCACGTCGCCGATGAGCATGGCACTGCTCCAGCCGTCGATGACGAGGTGATGCGACTCCAGGACCACGCGCCAATTCCGGGCACCGACGCGAATCAGCGTCACGCGCACCAGCGGATCCCGCTCGAGGTCGATATCGCGGTCGCGGGATGTGGCCAGCAAGCCGTCGAGCGCGCTGTCGCGGTCCGCGGCGGACAGGCCGGTCCAGTCCAGGCGGGTGACATCGGCGCGTGGCCGCTCGTCAACCACCTGCAGCGGCCGGTCGACGGTTCGCCAGACGATCCGGGTGCGCAGCGCCGGGTGCCGCCGGAACGCCTCGGCCCATGCCCCGGCGTACGCGTCGGGGTCGATATCGCCTGCCTCCCAGGTCATTCGGGTCGTATACAGGCCGGATCCGGGCTGCTGGAGGGCGTGGAAGAGCATGCCCTCCTGCAGCGGTGTGAGCGGGTAGATGTCGGCGATGCCGCGGCAGGAACCGAAGTGCCGCGCCAGGTCCCGTGTGGTCAGCCCGGCGATCGGATAGTCGGTGGCCACCGGACATCCGGAATCGGGCCGCCCCGCCCAGGCGGCGATTTGCTCGAGGCCGGAACACAGTGCGGCACTCAGTTTTTCGATGGTCGACGCGGCGAATGCCTGCCGGTCGTAGCACAGGGCGAACCGCAGTCGTCCACCGTGTACCTGCGCCACCACCTCGAGGGGGTGGGTGTAGGCACGGGTGCCCGCCGCAGCGGCGTACAACGGGTCTCCGATGGGCCGCAGCATCCGGCCGTCCGAGGCGGTGTCGTCGGTGCGCCCCAGGTAGTTGAGCAGGACTTCGGCGGTGGGCAGGTCGGCGAACGGATTCCCGGCGGGGTGCAGAGACCGCAGCAGCCCGTAGCCGATCCCGCGGCGCGGGACGGCACGGACGGCTTCCTTGACCGCCGCGAGGCTGCCGGTCACGTCCTGGGGGTCGGACAGGTCGACGCGCACGGGGTGCACCGAGGTGAACCAGCCGACCGTGCGGGTGGTGTCCACATCGGGGAACAGCGGCTCGCGGCCGTGCCCCTCGAGATCGATGAGCAGCCGTGGCGCGCCGACCCAGCGGCGCAGGGCCATGAGCAGCGCGGTCGACACGGCATCGGCGACCGCCGAACGCTCGCCACCCGTCCGGTAGGCGATCGGGAAGTCGGTGAGCAGGGCGGTGGTGACGTCGGCCGACAGCGCGGCCTCGTGTACCACCATGTCGGCGCGGCGACCCGGTGTATCCGTGCCGCCGTCGCGGGGCAGACGCGGCACGGGCGCCTCGAGCGCGGCGCGCCACCGGGGAATCTCGTCCGCCAGTTCCGCCGAAGAACCGTAGGCCAGCAGGCGATCCGCCCACGTGCGGTAGGACGTCGTCTTGGCGGGGAGCGCGGCCCCCGGATCGGCGACCAAGGTCTCGAGGTCGGCCAACAGAATGCGCCAGGACACGGCGTCGACACACAGATGGTGAATCGCCAGCACCAGGCGCCGGTCCGCGAGCACCGCGCGCACCACGGCACCCGTCTCCGGTGCGAAACCGGCGTGGGCCTGCGAAATCGCCGCCTCGATCGGCGAATCGTGGTGTCCCCGTAGCGGTTCGATTCGCGGAAGCGATCGGTGCGGAAGGATCGTCTGGGTCCAGCCGTCCGTCTCCCGGGTGAATGCCGCCCGCAACATGTCGTGCCGGGCGACGAGCCGGTCCAGCGCCGCGTCCAGCACCGCCGGTTCCAGCTCGGGCGGTACCGACAGCACCACATATTGCGACACCCAATCGCGGCCGGGGTCACCGAGTTCGAGGTAGTCCCGTTGGATCGGGGTGAGAACCGCCGACCCGGTGATCTCCTGCTGCTCGGCCACCACAGCGGTCGCTTCGGCGGTCCGCGCGGCGGTGGCCAGCTCCCCCAGCGTCTGGTAGCGGAACAGCTGATTGGGCGAAAGCCGAAGGCCCGCGGTATCGGCGCGGGCGGCCACATCGATCGCGCGCAGCGAATCCCCGCCGAGGGCGAAGAAATTGTCGTGGACACCCACCTCGTCGACCCGCAGCACCTCCCGCCAGATATCGGCGAGCAGCCGCTCGGTGGCGGTGCGCGGCGGCACCGCCCGGCCGCTGCGCTCGATCGGCGGCTCCGGCAGGGCACGCTGGTCGACCTTGCCGTTGACGGTGAGGGGCAACTCGTCCAGCACCACGATCGCGCTCGGCACCAGATACTCGGGCACCCGCTCGACCAGGTGCGCGCGCAACCGCGCGGCCAGGGCCGCGGACTCGGGCGCCGAAACAGCCTCCGCCACAACGTAGGCGACGAGCCGCTTGGCGCCCCCGCCGTCGGCGCGCGCCACCGCGACCGCGGCGCTCACCGCCGGATGGGACTTCAGCTGCGCCTCGACCTCACCGGGCTCGATCCGGAAGCCACGCACCTTGATCTGGTAGTCGGTGCGGCCGATGAACTCCAGCGTTCCGTCCGACAGCCACCGGACCAGGTCGCCGGTGCGATACATGCGGGTCCCCGCAGCGCCGAACGGGTCCGCCACGAATCTGCCTGCGGTGAGGCCGGATCGGCCGTGGTAGCCGCGGGCCAGCTGCACCCCGGCCACGTACAGTTCGCCCGCGACACCCGGTGGCACCGGAGCGAATCCGCTGTCGAGCACGTACAGCCGAGTGTTCCACGTCGGCCCGCCCAGCGGGATGCGCTGCTCACCGGGCCGCAACCGATGAAAATTGGTCTGTCCCGAGCACTCCGCCGGACCGTACTGATTGTGCAGTTCCGCCGCGGGAAACACCTCGTGGAACCGTTGCACCAGATCGGCGGTGACGGCCTCGCCGCCGCAGTGCACCATCCGCAGCGAGCTGCACAGCGCGGCCTCCGGCTCGGCGAGGAACGCCCGCAGCATCGCCGGCACGAAATGCACGCCGGTGACCCGTTCGGCGCGAATGAGCCGGGCCAGGTACTTCGGGTCGCGCTGACCGCCGGGCGGGGCCACCACGACGGCGGCGCCGCTGGTGAGCGGCCAGAACACCTCCCACATGGAGGCGTCGAAGGTGAACGGCGCCTTCTGCAGCAGTCGATCGCCGGGACCGAGCCGGTACTCGGCCTGATCGCAGGCCAGCAGGTTGGCCGCACCCCGGTGCGGGGTGACGATGCACTTGGGTGCGCCGGTCGATCCGGAGGTGAACACCGCGTGGACCAGATTGTCCGGCGTCACACCGGTTTCCGGCGCGGCGGTGGGATATCCGGCCAGGCCGGAGAGCTCCGGATCCAGGTCGACCAACGGCAGGCCCGCCGCGGCCGCCGGATCCGCGCCCGCGCCCGCGCGGGAGACGACGGCCAGGGCGCCGGTGTCGGCGAGCAGCGTGGCGAGCCGGGCCGGTGGCTGCGCCGGATCCAGAATGGTCAGCGCCGCACCGGATTTCAGCACGCCGACCATGCCGATGACGGCCTCCGCCGACCGTTCGGCGCAGATGGCGACGATGCGTTCGGGACCGGCGCCGAGCTCGCGCAGCCGATGGGCGAGCGCATTGCCGTGGCGATCGAGTTCCCCGTAGGACAGCGATCGACCCTCGGCGCGCACCGCCACCCGGTCCGGGGTCCGGCGGGCGTGGTCGGCGAACAGCTCGTGCAGGCAACGCTGTTCGCAGTCGACGGTGGTTGCGTTCCACTCCTCGAGCACGAGGTGCAGATCCCGTTCACCGAGGAGCGGAAGCTCGGTCACGCGGGCATCGGGCCGATGGGCGGCGGCGGCGAGGATCGATCGGAATCCGTCGGCGACGCGTTCGATCGTGGCGTGGTCGTACAGATCCGCGGAGTATTCGATCCGCCCGGCCAGCAGCTCCGGGGTGTCCGCGACGGACATGGCGAGATCGAACTTGTTGGTGCCCGTCCCGGTCGGGAACGGCCGAATCGTCAACCCCGGCAGGGTCGGAGCCACCTCGGTGCCCGCCCCCGCGACGGAGTCCAGGGCCAGTTCACCGGTGGTGGCGTCGAGCGGGGTCATGACCTGGAAGCTGATCTGGTGCAGCGGGTGCACGCTCAGCTGCCGCACGGGCTGCAATTGCTCGACCAGACGATCGAACGGCAGATCCTGGTGGTCGTAGGCGTCCAGGGCGGCCCGGCGCGCACGCCGCACGGTCTCGCGGAAGGTCGGGTTGTCGGTGAGATCGATCCGCAGCACGATGCTGTTGACGAAAAAGCCGACCAGCGGCTCCAATTCGACCAGGCCGCGACCGGCGACCGGCGAGCCGATCACGACGTCGTACTCGCCGCTGTAGCGGGCCAGCAGCACCGCCAGCGCGGCCGACAGGACCATGAACAGCGTCGCGTTCTCCTGCACCGCCAGCGCGCGCAGGGTCGCGGCCGTCTGCTCGGGCAGGGTGAACATGTGCTCGCCGCCGTCGAATTGCGGTACCACCGAGCGGGTCCGGTCCGCAGGGATGGTCACGATCTGCGGAGCCCCGCGCAGTCGTTCCACCCAGTAGTCCAGATCGCTCCGCTGCCGGGCCTCCGTCTGCGGGGCGCGCTGCCAGGCCGCGAAGTCGGCGTACTGAATCGGCAGCTCCGGCAGTTCCGGAATCTGCCCCGAGCGGGTGGCGGCGTAGGCGATCGCCAGCTCCCGGTACATCACCCACAGCGACCAGCTGTCGGTGATGATGTGGTGCATCGTCAGCAGCAGGACGTGATCGTCGGGTGCCAGCTCGAGCACCGTGACGCGCAGCAGCGGTCCGTGTTCGAGATCGAACGGTTCGGCGGCCTCCGCGCGGGCGAGCCGCTCGGCGTCGGCCTCCGAATCCGCTCGGATCACCCGGACGGGAACCTCCGCCGGTGCGCCGATCACCTGTACCGGCATGCCGTCACGAACGGTGAACGTGGTGCGCAGGGTTTCGTGGCGGGCCACCAGGACACCGAAGGCGCCGCGCAGCGCGGCCACGTCGAGCGGGCCGCCGACCCGATACGCCATCGGCGCGTTGTAGACCGACTTGCGCGGCAGCAACCGGTCCAGCACCCACAATCGTTGCTGCGCATACGACATCGGCAGCGGACCGCTGCGATCCGCTCGCTCGATGGCGGGAGCCGGTGCTGCCATGCCCTCCCGCCGCATCAGCACCGACAGCAGTTGCCGGCGGCGCGCCGACTGTTCAGCGCTCATCGGCCCGACTCCTTCGACCGTGCCACCGATTCCTCGACCACGCTGCGGAATTCGCCGAAGCAGGAGGTGTCGAAGACCTGCAGCATCTCGACCTCGACCTGCAGTTCGCGGCGCAGATAGGACACGATCCGGGTAACCAGTAGCGAGTTGCCGCCGAGTTCGAAGAAGTCGTCGTCGTCCGCGATCTCCGGCACGCCGAGGGCTCGCCGCCACGACTCGGTGATGTGCCAAGTCACCGCGTCGGCCCCGGGTTCGACACTGTCAGACATAGTTCAACTCCGCACATCGCTGCCGACCGGAGAAGCGCTCGGCATGCAGGGCGTGCACGTCGACGAAGGGCGGGCGCTCGCGCACCAGATCCGCGACGATCTCGCCCACGGCGGGCGCCTGCATGAATCCGTGCCCGGAAAACCCGGTGGCGTACAGGAATCGGCCCACCCCGGCGGCCTCGCCGAGCAGCGCGTTGTGGTCGGGGGTCACCTCGTACAGTCCGGCCCAGCCGCCCGCCAGGCCGACATCGAGCAGCCGCGGTGCGCGGGCGGCCAGTGCCTCGGTCGTCTTGGCCAGCCAGGTGCCGGACTGCCGGGTCTCGAAACCGGGCTGCTCGTCCGGGTCGGACAGTCCGACGAGCAATCCGCGTCCCTCGCGCCGGAAGTACAGCGCCGAGGAGAAATCGAGCGTCATCGGCACCGGCACGTCGGGGTCGATGCGATCGGTGAAGGCGAGTTGCCGCCGGTAGGGCACCACGGGCAACCGCACGCCGACCATATCGCCGATCGTCGCCGACCACGCGCCCGCGGCGCAGATCACGGTCGACGCGGCAAGAGTGCCCCGGTTCGTGTCGACGGCGCGTATCTCGCCGTCCGCCACCCGGATTCCGGTGACCTCGCACTGCGTGATCAGCCGTGCGCCGAGCCTGCGCGCGGCGGTCGCGTAGCCCAGGACCACCGATTCGGGCGTGCAGTGGCCGTCGTCGGGCGAATAGGATGCCGCCAGCAGGCCGTCGATCTCGATCAGTGGCGAGAGACGCTGTGCCGCAACGGGATCGATCATCCGGCTGGGCACGCCGAACTCGTTCTGCAGCGCGACGCTCCGCTCGAACGCCGCCACGTCCTCCGGCCGCGACAGCAGGAACAGGTAGCCGGTGGTGTGCAGGTCGATCTCCTGGCCGAAGTCCGCGGCGAACCGCCGGTAGGCGGCCATGCTGCGCAGGGCGATCGAGATATTGAGCGGGTCGGAGAACTGCGCGCGGATCCCGCCGGCGGCGCGGCTGGTGGAACCCGCACCGAGACTGTCGCGTTCGAGCAGCACGACGTCGCGAACACCGACCCGTGCCAGGTGGTATGCGATGCTCACGCCGATGACGCCGCCGCCTACGATCACGACCCGAGCCGACGTTGGAAAGGCCATGCCGCTCATGGTCGGCGAGGGGCACTACGTGTGATGGATGGTCGGTCGCGCCGTGGCCGCCGGTCGCGACGCTGGAGGGCCCCGTGACAGCGGAACGGGCAACAGTCCGGTACGGGAGTCGCGGCGGCCCGGCGCTTCCCGTGTCCCCGTACCCGCGGACATCCGCAGAAAGCCGGTAGCGGCCTGATCATCGCCGCCCTGAGCAGGGCGGGGGCCGATGAACCCCGGGGCGCGGATGCCACCGGTCCAGCGGCCCGTCCACCGAGAATCGGTTCATGATCAGTCATTCGGGGCCCGCGTCCGACCCGATTCGACTATCGATCGACCGCGTTTTCAACGGCCCAGCCGATTCGGCGCACGGCGGTTACGCGTGTGCGAGATTCGCACGCGGATGCGGTCTGCCGCCGCCGCTGGCGGTCACGCTGCTCGTCCCGCCCCCGCTCGACAGCGCGATCGAGATATTTCCCGGCACGACGCGCTGCACGGTCCGGGCCGACGGGCAGTTGATAGCCACGGTGGCGACGCTGCCGAAGGGCGTGGGCGGTCCCGTCGCGGCGGTCGACCTGCGCACGGCCGAGGCCGCGGCGGAGCGTTTCAGCAACACCGATCACCCCTTCCCGACCTGCTTCGTCTGCGGGCACGGCCGATCGGGCGGGTCCGGTCTGCGGCTGCGGCCGGGCGCGCTGGCGGACCGGCCGGACACCGTCGCCTGCCCCTGGACACCGGCCGCCGAGTTGGGCGATCCCGTGCCCGAGGAATTCGTATGGAGCGCGCTCGACTGTCCGGGCGGCTGGGCCGGAACATCGTCCCCCGTCCGCGCGGTGCTGACCCGGATGTCGGCCGAGATCACCGGGCCCGTCCGGGCCGGGCGTCGGCACGCGGTCGTCGGGGCAGTGGTGCGCCGGCACGGCCGGACCCGCACGGTCGCCACCGCCCTCTATACCGACACCCTGCAGCTGGTCGCCAAGGCCACCGCGACGTGGACCGATTTTCCGGACCACACCGGCCACTGATCGGAAAGGAGATCGTGTGCGCCCAGATTCGTCCGACACCATCGCGGCGGTGTTCGAGCGCCGCGCCGCCGAGTTCGCCGATCGGGTCGCGATCAGCGCCCCCGCCGCCGAACTCACCTACGCGGAGCTGAACATTCGCGCCGACCGGCTCGCGGCACACCTGCGCGAGCTGGGCGTCCAGCCCGACGATCCGGTCGGTGTCGACCTGCCGCGCTCTGCCGACCTGATCGTGGCCCTGCTCGCCGTCGGCAAGGCCGGCGCGGGCTATCTCGCCCTGGATCCGTATCAGCCGGAGGAGGTTCGGTCGAGCATTCTGGCCGACGCCGGGGTCAAGGTGATCGTGACGCCCGAGGTCGTCGCCGAGGTGCCCGCGACGGCCGAGGCGTCGCCCACGGACACCTCGAGTGGGGAGAGCGTCGCCTACTTCGCCTACACCTCCGGTTCCACCGGCCGCCCCAAAGGGGTGTGCGTGCCGCATCGAGCGGTGTTGCGGCTGGTCACGAATCAGCCGTCGCTGCCCATCGATAGCGACGACGTCTTCCTCCAGCTGGCGCCGGTCGCCTTCGACGCCTCCACGCTGGAGATCTGGGGGCCGCTGCTCAACGGCGCCCGCCTGGTCGTCGCCCCGCCCGAGGAGTTGTCCCCGGCCGCGCTGGCCCGCCTGGTCGCGCGCGCGGGGGTGACGGTGCTGTGGCTGACGGCGGGCCTGTTCCACACCGTGGTGGATGCGGGCATCGGCCGCCTGAAAGGGTTGCGGTACCTGGTCGCCGGTGGCGACGTGCTCTCCGCCGACCACGTGAACCGGGCGCTGCGCGCGCTGCCCGGCACCACCCTGATCAACGGCTACGGGCCGACCGAGAACACCACCTTCACCGCCTGCCATCCGATCACCGAACCGCTCGACGACGACCGCGTCCCGATCGGGTATCCGATTCACGGCACCACTGTTCACCTGCTGACCGAGGATCTGGCACCGACGCCCGACGGCGAGGTCGGTGAATTGTTCGCCGCGGGTGCGGGTTTGGCGCTCGGATATCGGAACGATCCGGCGCTCACGGCGGCGCGGTTCATCCCGAATCCGTTCTCCCGGACGCCCGGTGACCGTCTCTACCGCACCGGCGATCTCGCCCGCCGACGGCCCGACGGGGTGCTGGAATTCCACGGTCGCACCGACGGCCAGGTCAAGATCCGCGGGTTCCGGGTCGAGACCGGGCAGGTCGAGACCGCCCTGCGCGGCCACCCAGAGGTCTTCGACGCGGCGGTCGTCGCGCGGGGCGACGACGGCGACCGGGTGCTGTCGGCGTTCTATCTCAGCGATCTGCCCCTGGTGTCGGCGGATCTGCGGACACATCTGGCGGAACTGTTGCCGCAGTACATGATTCCGGCGACCTTCCAGCGATTGGAGCGGCTGCCGTTGACCGGGAACGGGAAGGTCGACCGCACCGCGCTCGCCGCGATCGCCGCACCGCAGCGCCCCGAGCTGAGCACCGAGTACCGCGCCCCCGGCGGCGCGACCGAAACCTGGCTGGCGCAGCTGTGGGCCGACCTCATGCACGTCGACCGGGTGGGTGTCGACGACGACTTCTTCGAGCTCGGCGGCCATTCCCTGATGGCCACCCGCATCACCGTCGAGATCGGCGAACGGTTCGGGCGCACCGTCTCCGCGGTCACCTTCTACGAGGAGCCGACGATCGCCCGGCTCGCGGAACTGATCGAACAGGCCGCGGCCGACGGCACCGAGGAGGATCGCCGATGAGAATCACCGTGCCCGCGCCCGACGCGCCCGACATCGACCTCGCGACACTGGATCTCGCCGACCCCCTGCTCTACTCCACCGGAGACCCGCATCCGATCTGGGCGCAGCTGCGCCGCCGGGCTCCCGCCCACCGGCAGGTCCTTCCCGACGGCCGATCGTTCTGGTCGGTCACCCGCTACGGCGACGTGCGCGCCGTCCTGCGCGACCACACCCGCTTCACCTCCACGCGGGGCACGCTGCTGTCGATCCTCGGCGGCGCCGATCCGGCGGGCAGAAAAATGATGGCCGCCAGCGATCCCCCGGAGCACACCGAACTGCGCGAACCGCTCGGCAAGGTGCTGTCTGCGCGCGAACTGCGCACCCAGCTACCCCGCATCCGCGGCATCGTCGACACCCTGCTCGCGCCCGTATTCGACGGCGGCACCTGGGATCTGGCCGGTGCGCTGGCCGGGTTCCCGATGATGTTCACCGGCGCGCTGATGGGCATCCCCGAGTCCGACTGGCCCACCCTGACGCGGTTGACGACGATGTCGATCGCACCGCAGGACCCCGACTTCCGGGAGACCTCCGGAACCCTGGCGGCCGCCCATCACGACCTGTTCGCCTACTTCTCCACGCTGGTGCTGCACCGCAAGAAACATCCGTCCGACGACCTGGTGGGCTTTCTCACCCGCATGACCACCGCGGGCCGCCCCCTGCGCCACGACGAACTGGTCTACAACTGCTACAGCCTGCTGCTCGGCGCGAATGTCACCACGCCGCACGCGGTTGCGGCCACCGTGCTGGCCCTGATCGACAATCCCGCCCAGTATCGGCACTGGACCGCCGACCCGTCACTGACCCCGACGGCGGTCGAGGAGGGGTTGCGCTGGTCGTCGCCCGCGAACCATTTCATGCGCTATGTCGCCGCGGACACCACGCTCGCGGGCCACTCGATCGCCGCCGGTGAGGCGGTGGTGGCGTGGCTCGGCTCCGCCAACCGCGACGAGGACGCCTTCGCCGAGCCCTACCGGTTCGATCTCACCCGAACCCCGAACCCGCACATCGCGTTCGGATACGGGCCGCACTACTGCATCGGCGCGCCACTGGCGCGCATCGCCCTGCGGGTGCTGTTCGAACGGATCACGGCCGTGGTCGAGGAGTTCGCGGTCGCGGGCCCGGTCGAACATCTGGAATCGACCTTCACCGCGGGCGTGAAACGACTGCCGCTGACCGCACGCCTCTTCCCGCATGCACGACCGCCGGAACCGCTGTCCGGCACCGCGATTGCGGCCGTACCGACCCCTGCGACCGGAGGTATCGGATGAGTCCGAAGCGTCCCGGCAAACTGCTGCTGCGACCGCCCAGCGACGACTGTGCGGCACGGCTGTTCTGCTTCCCCTATTCGGGCCTGGGCGCCTCGATGTTCGGGCGCTGGCCCCGCCGCTTCGACGACATCGATGTCTGCCTGATCCAGCCGCCCGCACGCGAGAACCGCATGCGGGACCCGCATTTCGGCACCTACGAGCAGCTGGCCGAGGAGGTGGTCGACGGCCTCGCACCGCTGCTGGATCGCCCGTTCGGCCTGTTCGGCCACTGCGGTGGCGCGCTGGCGGCGTTCGCGACCGCACTGCTGCTCGCCGAGCAGTCACTGCCCGCCCCGCAGTGCCTGTTCGTCTCGTCCCAGGTGGCGCCGCACGACGGGCCGTTCGGCCGGTTCCTGAGCATGAGCGACGACGAACTCGAGGTCGAACTGGCCGACCTGACCCGCGCCCTGGGCGCCGAACCGCAGCCGGAGATTCTGGCCATGAGCCTGCGGGTGCTGCGCGCGGATGTCACCGCGAACCAGCGATACCGGCTCGATGCCCCCCGCATCCTGCCCGGCGGGCTCTGCGCGATCGGCTGGCACGCCGACCCCGAGATCCGGCCCGACCAGATGACCGGCTGGCACTCGTACGCGACCCCGGACCGGTTCTCCCGGGTCGTGCTGCCGGGCAGCCACTACGAGTTCCTCAGCGCCCCGGACCCATTGCTGCGGGAACTGAGCCGCGGACTCCGTCCGGTGACCATGGAGGTATAGACGGCAATGTCGGTTCGCATCTGGAGGCATACCCCGAAAGACGCTGCGCTGCTGGGGTTCACCGTGGCGCAGCTGGCGGTGATGATCTGGTTCGCGTGGAACTGGGACGGGCTCGGCGTCGCGGCGGCGATCGGCGGTTTCGTCCTGATCACCGTGCTGACCGCCTATCACATCATCGTGGTGTCGCACCTGTTCACTCACGTCCCGTGGTTCGTCTCGGCACGGTTGAATGCCGCGGTCTCGGTGCTGAATTCGATCTGCATCGGTCAGTCCGTGCAGATCTATCACCTGACCCACGTCCGAAATCACCATCGCTACAACAACGATCCGATCGGCCCGGACGGCACCACCGGCGACACCTCCTCCACCTATCGCGACGGCCGCGACGGGGAGCATACGCCGCTGCTGCGCTACGTGGTGTCCGGCGCCGTCGACAGCCTGATCACGCGTGGCCGGGAGGTGTGGGCGAGCACGCGCCTGTGGGGCGTCGGCTCGGGCGAGACGCACCTGCTGTCGCTGGTCTCCCGTCGGGAACCGCGGCGCACCCGGGAGTTGCGGCAGATCCGAGCGGACCGGGCCGCGCACATCCTGTCGCTGGCCGGGTTCGCGGCCCTGTCCTGGCAGTGGACGCTGCTGTGCTACCTGCCCGCCTTCTTCGCCGCGCTCATGCTGGTCAATGTTCAGAACTACTACCGGCACTTCGGGGCCGATCCCAGCCACCGCGGGGCGGACTCGGTGAGCTACTACGGCCGCGTGTACAACCGGCTCACCTTCAACGACGGCTATCACCAGGAGCACCACCTGAATCCGTCGGCGCACTGGTCCCAGCTGACGACGGTGCGCGAGCGGCGCAGAGACCTGCTCGACGCCCAGCCGCGGATCATCAGCCCGGTTCCGGCGATGCTCGGCTTCCTGCACCGGAACAGGCCGCTGCTGCACCGCACCCGGCCCTACACCCCGACGAACCGATGAACCACGGCGTGCACCAGCGCATTTCACTGCTGGCGGCCGAGCAGCCCGGGGCGACGGCGGTCACCGACGGAACCGTCACGCTGTGCTATCGGGATCTGGACCGGCAGGCCAACCGGCTCGCCCGGTTGCTCCGGCAGCGCGGCGCCGGACCCGAGGTGGTGGTCGGTGTCGCGCTCCCACGGACGCCGCGGCTGATCGTCGCCATCCTCGCGGTGCTGAAGGCCGGTGCCGCCTACTGCCCGCTGGACCCCTCCTACCCTCCGGAACGCCTGCGGCACATCCTCTCCGACGCACGTCCCCCCTTGCTGATCACCACCGACTCGATCGGGCGCCGGCTGTCGCTACCCGACGGCACCGCGGTGCTGGATCCGGACCGCGACGCCGCAGCTCTTGCGGCCCAGCCGGATACCGACCCGGAGGTGGCCGTCCATCCGGACCATCTGGCCTACGTGGTCCACACCTCCGGCTCCACGGGCGCGCCGAAAGGGGTGCAGATCCCGCATCGCGGCCTGAACAACCTCGTGGACTGGCACATTCGCGCCTACGGGATCACCCGCAGCGACCGCTGCGCACACGTGGCGTCCTTCGGGTTCGACGCCTCGGTGTGGGAGATCTGGCCGACGCTGGCGGCGGGCGCCGGGCTCCATCTACCGGACGACGCCGGGCGCACCCGGCCGGACAGCCTGGCCCGCTGGCTGGCGGAACGGCGCATCACGGTGACCTTCCTGCCCACGCCGCTGGCCGAGGAGGTGCTGCGAGTCCCGGATCACCGTGCGCTGCAGGCACGTCTGCTCCTCGTCGGCGGCGACGCGCTGACCGCGGCCCCACCCGTCGGTACCCCGTTCGGCGTCGTGAACCACTACGGCCCCACCGAGGCGACGGTGGTCGCCACCGCGGGTCCGGTATCCGCGGGTGCGGCCGGTCTGCCGTCCATCGGGTGGCCGATCGACGGGGTGCGGGCGCAGCTGCTCGACGAAAAACTGCTGCCGGTACCGGTCGGCACGCCCGGGGAGCTGTACCTGGCCGGACCCGGACTGGCTCGCGGCTACCTGGGTCGCCCCGGAGGGACGGCGGAGCGTTTCGTCGCCGATCCGTCCGGATCGGGCGAGCGGCTGTATCGGACCGGCGATATCGTGCGTCGAAGGGACGACGGGGCCATCGATTTCGTCGGTCGGCGCGACGATCAGGTGTCACTGCGCGGTGTTCGGATCGAACCAGGTGAGATCACCGCGCGCCTGCGGGCGCACCCGGAGGTCGCGGATGCCGCGGTGATCGTGCGACCCGCGCCCAACGGCCACGATCACCTGGCGGCCTATATCGTTCCTGCGTCCGGGAAGGCCACGCCCGCAGGCATTCTCGATTTCCTGCGGCAAACCTTGCCCGCCGCAATGGTTCCGGCGACTCTGATGTCCGTCCCGGCCTTCCCGCTGACCGCCCACGGCAAACTGGACCGGGCGGCTCTGCCGGATCCCGCGGCGGCCGAATCCGCTCTCGCCGAACCGCCCCGTGACGATCTCGAGGCCCTGATCGCCGAAGTCTGGTACGAGGTACTCGGTTTGGCGGACCGGGCACCGAATGTGCACGAGGACTTCCTGGCCCTCGGCGGGCATTCGCTGCTGGCGACGCAGTTGGTCGCGCGCCTGCGCGAGCTGCTCGACACCGACCTCCCCGCGCAGGTGGCGATGTCGGCGCCGACCGTGGCGGCGCTGGCCGAGGCGGTTCGCGGCGGTCATCCGGACCCGGATCGGCTCGCCACGCTGGTGCGCCTGCGCCGCGATGTCGCGGGGATGTCGGACGACGAGGTGGACCGGCTACTGGCCGAACTCGGCGGGGACGCGCTCTGACCCCGCCGACCGGCCCGCCACGGTCATGTCCACCACAGCAATTCGCCGTTCTCGGCGAGCCCGGTGAAGCAGGTGAGCAGCAGCCTGCCCCGGTCCGTTTCATCGCCGCCGAGCACACCGTGAATCAGATTGCCGTTGATGACGCACAGGTCACCGGATTCGACCGGGATGTCCAGGCTGGGATGGTCGACGAGCAGCTGCGGGGGGTACGGGTATCCGCTGTGCGTCACCCCGAGGCGGGCGCGAGTCGCGTCGTCGGGCAGCACATTCCACAGCCGGAGCGCGCCGCCGCGGCCGGGAATGTGCGGGTACACGTTAACCGCCATCACCCGGCGAATGCGCTGGATCTCGAACCCGGCCTGGAGCGGATCGCTCAGCTGCGCGAGATCGTCGTGCGGCAGCAGCAGATAGTCGCCGATATTGTTCCAGCACACCGCCTTCGACGATCCCGCCCGGCGGCCCCCGTGCGCCGCGGCACGCGCGCCCGCGACACCGCCGTGATCGACGAGTAGTTCGCGCAGCCGCGCCACCGGGTCGGCGGCGCCGCGGTACAGATCCGCCACCGCCTCGGCGGTGCGTTCGACAGTGTCGAGGTAGGCCGCGGTGGTCTTGTCGATATGTGAGGCACCCATGATGTATGCCTCGACCCCGTCGGCGCCCTCGCCGTAGCGCGGCGTGCGCGCGGGAGACGCCATGAAGTTGGCGGTGATCCTCCGGCGGTCCGCCTCGGGCACGAAGTCGCTGACCCGGTAGGCCGCGAGCCTGCCGTGCAGCACGTCCAGCACCCGCGCGACATCGACCTCACCGTGGGACCGATGCAGGCGAAACTGCTCGGCGGGCAAGGCCGTTCCGGTGACAGGCGCGGTGACGAGTTCCTCTGCGGTCATGTCTTCATGGTGCCGATCCGCGATCGTGCGCAACGTACCCCGCGCCACCTCGAAACCCCTGCCATGTCCGCAGCTCAGAACGCATGCGGCCGGATCGTGGTCGAATGGTACGGGCCGAGTGCGGTGCGCACCCGATCGCCGCGCCGCCGGTCACCGGTACAGGCGGCTCTGCAACTCGTACAGCTCCTGATAGAGGCCGCCGTTGCCGCGCAGCGTCTCGTGGTCGCCGATCTCGGTGATCCGCCCGGCGGTCAGCACGATGATCAGGTCCGCCATGGTGACGGTGGTGAAGCGATGCGATACCAGCAGCGTGATCGCGCCCGCCGCCGCCCGTTCGCGCACCATCTCGCCGATCCGCTCGAACAACTGCTTCTCGGCGAACGCGTCCAGCGCGGCCGCGGGCTCGTCGAGCACCACGAGCAGGGCGTCCTCCCGCATCAGAGCCCGGGCGAGCGCCAGCTTCTGCCACTGACCGCCGGACAGGTCCACCCCGCCCCACGTGGTGCCCAGCTGGGTGGCCAGGCCCGGATCCGGCAATCGGGTCAGCTCCGACGCGCCCGCACGGACCAGCGCGGCGGAGACGGCCTGCCGATCGTCGATGCGCGGCAGGTCGCCCAACCCCACCGATTCCGCGAGCAGGAACTCGAATCGCGCATGGTCCTGAAACGCCGGGCTCACCCGGTGCTGCCATCGATCCGGCGCGATACCCGCCAGGTCGGTGCCGTTCACCCGGATGACGCCCGCCGTCGGCTGGTACAGGCCGCTGAGCAGCTTCACCAGAGTCGACTTCCCCGAACCGTTTTCGCCGACGACGGCGACCACGCTGCCCTTCGGGATCCGCACCGACACCTCGCGCAGCACATCGCGGTCGGTGTCGGGATAGCGGAACGACACCGACTCCAGAGTGATCCCCTCGGTCAACGACGCGGGCGGCGACGCGTCGGCCTCGGGCCGGGCGGCGCGTCGGCTCACCTCGGTCAGCCACAGCAGCCGCCCGGCCGCGGCGGCCACCCGCTGGAAATAGGAGCCGAACTGCACGGCGGCGGCGAGCTGGGTATTGATCATGGTCGCGAGCGACACCACGAGCACGATCGTGCCGACGGCGGCCGCCCCACCGCCCTCGGTATCGGCGAGCATCAGCACGATCATGCCGACATACCCCGCCGCGAACACCAGCGACGCCGCCGCGGTCAACGCGGTTCCGCGCAGCGCCGCCCGCGCGGTCCGCCGCACGATCCGCTCACCGATCTCCTCGTGCCGGGTCAACACCTCGTCGACCAGACCGAACAGCCGCAGTTCCCGCCCGGCGGACAGCGACGCGGCCACCTGATAGAGATGGTCACGAGCCCTGGTGTCCTGGGCATTGTCCTCGCGAGCACGCTGGGCCATCCGAGTCGACGCCCGATGCGCCAGCACCTGCGGAATCCCGAACAGCGGCAATGCGAGTAGCACCGGGTGCAGCACCGCCAGCACCACGACCGCGCCCGTGAGCGACACGGCCACGCGCAGATTCAGCACGGCCGCATTGACCGCACCGGCCAGCGCGCTCCGTTCCTGGCGCAGCAGCGTCATCTGATTCACATACCGGGGCCGCTCGAAATGCTCGATGGTGGGTATCGACCCGGCCAGCCGCATCAGCTCGGTATCGATGTATCTGCCCGCCCGCTCGGAAACGACCGTGGTGAACCGCAAATAGCCGCGGCCGAACGCCGACGCCAGTCCCGCCGCTCCGGCCATGAACCCCGCCCCCGCCAGCACCCGCGCCACATCGCCGTGGACGATGGCATCGATGACGACCTTGATCCCGAGGGTCGAGGCCAGAGTGGCGAGATTCGCCAGCACCTGCATGCCGAACAGCAGACTCGCGCGCCGAGGGTCCGCCCGAAAGCACAGCGCGAAAACGGTCCCCGCCCGCCGCCACCAGGACGCCTCGCGCACCACCACAGGATCATCGGTCACGACGCGAGCCATTCCTCGAGTCGAGTTGGTCCGTCGTCGCGTCGAACCGGCCCGTTGTCGCGTCGACTCGGCCCGTCATCGCGTCGAACCGGCCCGTCATCGCGTCGACTCGGCCCGTCATCGCGTCGACTCGGCCCGTCATCGCGTCGAACCGGCCCGTCATCGCGTCGACTCGGCCCGTATTTCGACCGAGTCCGTCGAACCGCGACGACTGCGCACGGTACATCCGGGCGTATCGGCCCTCGGCCGCCAATAACGTCTCGTGGGAGCCGAATTCGGCGACTCTGCCGTCGACCAGGACGCCGATTGCGTCCGCTCGCCGCACCGTGGAGAAGCGGTGGGAGATGACGATGGTGGTGACCTCGTGGGTCAGCTCCAGGAACCGGTCGTAGAAGGCGCTTTCGGCGCGGGCGTCCAGGCTGGCGGTGGGCTCGTCGAGAATCAGGACACGGGCGCCCGCCTCCACGGCCAGTAGCGCTCGTGCCAGGGCGATGCGTTGCCATTCGCCGCCGGATAGATCAGCGCCGCCGGCGAGGTGACGGGCGAGCGGGGTGTCCCAGCCCGCGGGCAACGCTTCGATGCGTTCCAGGATGCCTGCCTTGGCCGCCGCTCTCCGCAGCGCCGCGTCGTCGCCGAGCAGCGGGATGGCGCCGAAGCCCACGTTTTCCCGAGCCGACAGCTCGAATCGCTGAAAGTCCTGGAATACCGCGGACACTCGACGCTGCCAGCCACGGGCGTCCAGCTCTCGCAGATCCGTGCCGTCCGCGAGGATGGCGCCCGCGTCCGGGTCGTAGAACCGGCACAGCAGCTTGATCAGCGTGGTCTTGCCCGCGCCGTTGTTGCCGACGATCGCCAGCGACCCCGACGCCGGGATGTCCAACTCGATGCCGTTCAGCACCGGTTTCTCCGTGCCCGGATAGCGGAAATGCACGTCCCGCAGGGTGATTCGCACTCCCGCGTTTCCCGGCGGTAACGGCGCGCCGGGACGCTCGACGACCCGGGCGGCGGCCCGCTCCACACCCGTCACCGCGGGCAGGGCGCTCAGGCCGTACGCGATCTGCATGTCCTGCTGTCCCCTGGTCGACACCTGACCGACGAGGGTGACCGCGCGCAGGAAGACCACCGCCGCACCGAGCCCGATCACGTGGTGCGCCGCGTCCGCACCGAGCAGTGCGTACGCCAGAAAGTTGGCCCCGCTGAGCATCAGCAGTGCCGCGAATGCCGGAACGCTCCGCGCGCCGCGCCGCTGCCACACCGCGTCCATCGTCTCGTCCCAGGCGATTCGGAATCGGTCGGTGAGCCATCCCGCGAGACCGAACAGGCGGATCTCCTTGGCCGCCTCCGGCCGCAACACCAGGTCGCGCAGGTAGTTCGAGCGCCGCAGTGCCGTCGTCTGCCGGGCGAGCGTGCGGGTCTGGTCGAGGTAGTCACGACGGCTCTCCCTGCTCCACCACAGCCCGGCCGCGAAAACCAGCACCGCGGGCCACCATCGGTAGCCGCACAGCACCACCAGCGCGCCGACGCACTGCACGAGTTGCACGGCGTTGGTGACGAATCCGCTGACCGCGCCGCCGGTGGTGTAGCCACCCATGCCCACTCCGGTGATGCGGGACAGCAGGTCTCGCACCTCGGGGGTGTCCAGGTGGGCCACTCCGGCGGGACCGTTCACGGCACGGATCGCGCGGCGCTGCAACCGCGCGTCCAGCCGCGCGCCGAGGGTGGCCGCGAGCTCGCTGCACAGCCGCGCCGACACCTGGCTCACCCCGAACAGAACGGCCAGGAGAACCAGCATCAGCACCGCGCGATGCCCGGCCGCGGCATGCAGGCCGGTGGGTCCGGCGCTCACGATCGCCGATACCAACCGGCCGGAGACGACGATCGCGAGCGTGGGTGCCGCGCCCGCCACGACGATCAGTCCGGCCAGCAGGCAGGTGAGTCCGCGGCCGTTGGCCGGCACCATCCGCATCAGCGTCAGGCCCGGCCACGGCTCGCGCGGCACCATCGGACGCTTCATCGGCGCGTCCTCAATCGCCCAGTACCGTTTCGAGGAATTCGCCGTACTCCCGCAACGATTCCGGCCGGAGCATCGTGAAATGGGAACAGTTCACGACGATTTCCTCGACGTTCCCGCCGATATAGGGCCGCCATCCGTGCGACGGCCGGAACCGGTGGCGGCTGTGCGGGGTGGTGATCATATGCAGGTCCCCGCGAAATGCCCCGGGTGTGTGCCCGGCGGCGAGTTGGCGGTTCATGCGCACGGCCTCGACCAGCAGATCCAGATACCAGTCCTGCGGCAGGGGAATATCGCGCCCGTCCGCCAGCGCGACGGCGGCCTCCTGGCTCAGTGGATCGGGGACCGCGGAGGAATCGACTCCGCTGTCGGACAGGATTTCCCGCAGGACCGCCGACTTGAACATCGCGGCCTCGATCTCGGCGACATCGGTGGTGAGGCGGGTATCCAGCATGATCAGTCGCCGTACCGAAAGGTCGCGCCCCTGAAGGACATTCGCTATCTCGTGCGCGACGCGGCCGCCGAACGACCATCCGATGAGGTCGTAGGGTCCTTCGGGTTGAATCTTGACGATCCGGTCCGCATAGTCTTCGGCCGCCGCGGTGAGCGACTCCGGCAGCGCATCGTCACCGGTGAAGGCCAGCCGCACGACGTGGACGGGGCGCCGCGTGTACTCGCCGAGCTCACGCCACCGCCACGGCATGATGCTGTGCGGATGTATGCAGAACACCGGGTTGCCGATGCCGTCGCGCACCTGCACCAGGGGCTCGAGGTCGGGCAGGGTGGTGAGGCCGGTTTCGACCAGGCGCGCCAGGCCCGCCACGGTCGGCTCCTCGAAGATCGCACGGGCCGCCATTCCCGTGCCGAACGATCGCTGTATCGCGGCGATCAAACGCATTGCCAGCAGCGAGTTTCCGCCGAGTGCGAAGAAGTTGTCGTCGACGCCGGGGCGATCGACTCCCAGCAGGTCCACGAACAGGCCCGCCAACACTTCCTCGGTCGGTGTCGACGGGGCGCGGTAACCGCTGCCGGTCGCGTTGTCGCGCACGGGCAGGGCGCGGCGATCGAGCTTTCCATTGGTGGTCAGCGGAAGGGCGTGCAGGACCACGAATGTCGACGGGATCATGTACTCGGGCAGTCGTTCCGACAGGTATTCGCGCAGGGTCGGCGGCAGGTCGCGCCGCTGCTGCTGGAGTCGGCGTCCGCGCAGTGGGTCGTTCACCAGCCGCACCGGCCGCGTGGACGGCGTCGGGAAGTCGATCCACGGCATGCCCGCCGGGTGCGGCTTGTCGCCGGGGCCGGTCACGGGCACGAATGCGGCGTCGAATCGGCCCTTGTCGTCGGTGTCGGCCCAGCTCAGTACCGCCCGATAACCATGTGTCACAGCCAGATCGTGCACATCTTCAGGATGCACCGCACCTGGAATCGACCGATGGATGCGGGCATTCGGTATCGCCCGCACCCCGACCGCACCCGTGCCGGTGAGCTGCGCGGCCAGCCGGTCCAGTGACGATGCCGGGGTCCATTCCAGCCAGTGCCCGACCGTGATCTCCGGGACCGACGCACCGACCTGGAGCACCGCCTCGTACCGGTACTGCGACATCTCATTGGCGAACCGCCCCCGACGCGGCATCACCTGCACCCGCGTCACCTCCGGCAACACCTCCGGCAGACCCGTGAAAAACACCGGATCGATAACCAACTCCGTCTCCTCGGCCATCCCCCGCGCCACCTCGAACGCCGGTGCCGCGGCACCACTTCCCTGGGCGAGTCGCACCCGAGTGTGGAAATCCTCCAGTATCCGCAGGTTCCGCACATCGCCGACCAGGATCTGCCCGCCGCCCGCGACCAGCCGTGTCGCCCCCTGCAACACCCGTACGAGGTAATCCCGGTCGGGGAAGTACTGGGCCACCGAGTTGATGATCACCACATCGAACCCGCCCTCGGGCAGGTCGCCCAGATCGGCGGCCTCCCGGCACAGCAACCGCACCCGCTGTAGGCCGCGCTGATCCAACGCCGACCGCAATCCTGCCAGGGTCTCCGCCGAGAAGTCGACGCCGACGTACTCCTCCGCCTCCGTCGCCAGCCGCGACAGCAGCAGCCCTGTGCCGCACCCGATTTCCACGATCCTGCGGCCACCCAGTGCCCGCACGCGGTCCACGCTCGCGTCCACCCATTCCCGCATCTCCTCGGCGGCAAGGGGTTCGCCGGTGTAGCTGCTGTTCCACCCCGACACATTGAAGCCACCGTCGATGCCGCTGCCCCACTCGCCCTGAACGTCATCGAAGATCGACCGCCAATCGGCCACCTGCTCACCGGCCAGACCATCCGCCGCATCGATGATGGTCTCGCCGTCGCCCCCGTCCGGGACGGCGGCATTCTCGCCGGGCACCAGGTAGGCCACCAGTCGCACATCTCCCGGCGCGTCCTCCCGCGCCACCACCGCCGCTTCGGCGACCCCGGTATGGCTGGTCAGCGCCGCCTCGACCTCTCCCGGCTCGATCCGGAACCCACGGACCTTCACCTGATCGTCGAGTCGCCCGACGAACTCCAGGACACCCGAGCGCGTCCACCGGACCGCATCCCCGGTGCGGTACAACCGCGACCCGGGCGGCCCGAACGGGTCGGGCACGAACCGATCCGCCGTCGGACCGCCACGAGCCACATAACCCCGGGCCACCCCCGCACCGCCGATATACAGCTCCCCCATCACGCCCACCGGGGCCACATTCCCGAACCCGTCCAGCACATACACCCGCGAATTGCCCACCGGCACACCGATCGACGGCGAACGACCCGACTCGATTGCGGACCAGGTGGTATCCACCGTGCACTCCGTCGGTCCGTACAGGTTGTAGGAGACCCCGGCATGGCCCGCCAACCGGTCCCACAGCTGTTGATCCACCGCCTCACCGCCGAGCAGCACTCGCGGCGCCGAACCGGCCGCACCGTCGAGCAGGCCCTCGTCCACCAGCAACCGCGCCAACGACGGTGTCGCATCGACCATGTCGATCCCGTGGTCGCGCACGTAGTCGACCAGTTCGCGGGCGTCGCGCCGCACCGATTCCGGAATCACGTGCAGCACATGCCCGCACATCATGGGCAGCAGCTGCTTCACCGAGGAATCGAAGACCAGCGACGCGAACAAACCCACCGTCGACCGCGACACCCCGGCATCCGGATAGATACTCGCGAGGAACGAACCGAGATTCGACAGCGAATGGTGTTCGACCACAACACCTTTCGGCCGCCCGGTGGAACCGGAGGTATAGATGACATACGCCATGTTCTCCGGCCCGGCGGTCGGGGCGAGCCGACCCCGGTCCGACGCGTGTTCGAACTCGCCGACATCGACGAGCCCGACCCCCGCGGCAACCGGCACCACCGATGAGGTCGACGAATCGGTCACCACGACCGGCACCGCGACATCGGCGAGAATCCCGGCCAGCCGATCGGTGGGGTACGCCGGGTCCAGCGGCAGGTACGCGCCACCGGCCTTCAGGACGGCCACGATGGCCACAATCGCCGCGACACCGCGCTCGACACACACGCCGACGACGGTCTCCGGACCCACACCCGCGTCCCGCAACCGCCACGCCACCCCATTGGCCCAGGCATCCAGCTCGCGATAGGACAACCGTCGCTGGCCGCACACCACCGCCACGGCATCCGGTGCACGATCCGCCCAGCCCTCGAGCAGCGACACCACGGTCCCCGTCTCCGGCGACCCCACGGCGGTCCGATTACGTTCCACCACAACATCGGTCCATTCGGCACCCGCCACCACGGGCAGCGCCGACAATCGCACACTCACATCCGCGACCACGGCCTGCACGATTCCCACGAACCGCTCGGCCAGCATCTGCACCGTCACCGCATCGAACAGGTCCCGCGCGTAGACCAGGCGACCGACGAGTTCATCGGCGTGTTCGTACATATGCAGTTCGAGATCGAATCGGACGATGCTGGTGCTCACTCCGAACAGTTCCGTCTCGGTGCTGGACATCCGGAGATCTTCACGGGGTGCGTTCATCAATTGGAAGGTGGTCTGCACCAGGGGATTACGGGAGAGATCCCGTTCCGGTGCCAGTTCCTCCACCAGCCGTTCGAACGGCAGATCCTGGTGCGCGTAGGCACCGAGCGCAGTCTCGCGCGTGCGCGTCAACAGTTCCTCGAACGTCGGATCACCCGCACAGTCCGCCCGCATCACCAAGGTGTTGACGAAGAACCCGATCAGCTCCTCGAGTTCCGGCCGCACCCGCCCGGCGATCGGAACGCCCACCGCGAAATCCTCGCCGCCGCCGTAACGGCTGAGCAACGCCTGGAATGCGGCCAACAGTGTCATGAACAGCGAGACCTGGTATCGGCGGCTCAGCGTGCGCAGCCGCTCGCTCAGCTCCGCCGACAGCGCGAAGACGTGCGCGCCGCCATCGAAACTGGCGACGGCCGGGCGTGGCCGATCCAACGGCAACTCCAGCGGAACCAACCCCTCCAACCGATCCCGCCAATACCCCAACTGCTCCTCGAGCACCACCCCCGACAACCAATCCCGCTGCCACACCGCAAAATCCGCATACTGCACCGACAACGGCGACAACGGCGACTCCTCCCCCGCCGAATACGCGTCGTACAGCGCGTTGAACTCGCGCACGAGCACACCGATCGACCACCCGTCGGACACGACGTGATGCATCGTCAACAACAGCACGTGGTCGTCGTCGGCCAACCGCACCAGACACGACCGCAGCAACGGGCCCGTCGACAGATCGAACGACCGCCGCGCCTCCTCCCGCGCCACAACCCGCGCCCGCTGCACCGGATCGCCCGAATCCGACACGTCCACCACCGCCAGCAGGGACTCCGTCGGCGGCTCGCCCACCACCTGACGCGGCTCACCGGCCACGCTCACCAGCACCGTCCGCAACACCTCGTGCCGCGCCACGATCTCCCGCACGGCTCGATCCACGGCGTCCACGTTCACCGGGCCCCGCAACCGATACGAGAACGGCATGTTGTAGAACGAATTCCCCGGCACCAGCTGGTCCAGGAACCACAGGCGCTGCTGTGCGAACGAAACCGGTAGCGCACCCGACCGATCCGCCCGGCCGATCGCCCGGTCTTTTCCGGATCCGCCCTTGCCCGCCAGCATTCGCTCCACCAGCAACCGACGACGCGAGCTCTCAATCGAATCGGCCACAGTATGCTCCATCCACATCGAGGGATCGCGGGTTACGCATCGTATTCACGAAGCAGGCGCTCGACTTCTTCGTCGCTCATATTCGACACGGCATCGGTGATCTGTTGTCGCCGTTCGACAATCGACTCCGCGATCCGCTCGGCGAGCTCGGCGATGGTGGGGGTGTCGAACATGATGCGAACCGGCAATTGCACATCGAACGCCTCCGATGCCCGGGTGACCACCTGGGTCGCCAGCAGCGAATGACCGCCCAGCTCGAAGAAATTGTCGAACACACCCACCCGGTCCAGGCTCAGTACCGCGCGCCAGATCCCCGCCAGGGTCTCCTCGTCCGGATTGCGCGGCTCCACCAGTTCCGCCCGCAGGGCACGCCGTCCCTCCGGGGCGGGCAGGGCTCGCCGATCCAGTTTGCCGTTGGCGGTCAACGGAAGCGCGTCCAGCACCACGAAGCTCGACGGAATCATGTACTCGGGCAGGCGATCCGACAGATACTCGCGCAGTACCGGCGGTAAGGTCCGGCGATGCTGCTGGAGTCGTCGCCCGCGCAACGGGTCGTTCATCAGGCCGGTCGGCCGCGCCGAGGCCACCGGGAACTCGATCCACGGCATCCGCGCGGAATCGGGTTCGGTCGCGGGAACGAATGCGGCGTCGAAGCGGCCGTGCCGGTCGGTGTCGGCCCAGCTCAGGACGGCCCGGTAGCCGTGCTCGGCGGCCAGCTCGTACAGATCCTCGGGGTGCACCGCACCCGAAACGACCCGGTGCATACGCGCATTCGGTACCGCTCGCACGCCGATCACACCCGCGCCGGTCAGCTGCCCGGCCAGCCACTCCAGCGACGATTCCGGCTCGGACCATTCCAGCCACCGCCCGACCGCGGTCCCGGCGACCGGCTCGCCGACGCGCAGCACCGCCTCGTACCGGTACTGCGACATCTCGTTGGCGAATCGCCCGCGTCGCGGCATCACCTGCACCGCAACGATTTCCGGAAGCGTCCGCGGTAGCTCGGTGAAGAATGCCGGGTCGATCAGCAATTCGGTTTCCTCGGCGACTCCCCACGCCACCTCTTGCGCCGACACCGCCGCGTCACCGCGCTTGGCGGCCTGCACCCGCGTGTGGAAATCCTCCAGCACCCGAAGGTTCCGCACGTCGCCGACGAGGACGTGTCCGCCGCCCACTGCCAGCCGGGTCGCCTCCCGCAGGACCCGCATCAGATACTCCTGGTCCGGGAAGTACTGGGCCACCGAATTGATGACCACCACATCGAACCCGCCCTCGGGCAGATCACCCAGATCGGCGGCTTCCCGGCACAGCAGCCGCACCTGGCTCAGGTCGTGTTCGTCGAGCACCTGTTGCAGCCCGGCCAGTGTCTCGGCCGAGAAGTCGACGCCGACGTACTCGTCCGCCCGCGACGCCAGCCGCGACATCAGCAAGCCTGTGCCGCAGCCGATTTCCAGGATTCTGCGGCCGCCCAGCGCCGAGATGCGGTCCACACTCGCCTGCACCCATTCCCGCATCTCCTCGGCGGGAATGGGTTCGCCGGTGTAGCTGCTGTTCCAGCCCGACACATTGAAGCCGCCATCGATGTCGCCGCCCCACTGTCCCTGCACGTCATCGAAGATCGACCGCCAGTCCGCCACCTGGTCACCGGCCAGCTCCTCGGCCCCGTCCGCCACATCGATACCGGTCTCGGCGTCGGTGTCGGGCACGATATAGGCCACCAGCCGCAGGTCGCCCGGGGAGTCCTCGCGCGCCACCACCGCGGCCTCGGCCACCCCGTCGTGACCGGTGAGCGCGGCTTCGATCTCGCCCGGCTCGATCCGGAAGCCCCGCACCTTCACCTGATCGTCGAGTCGCCCGACGAACTCCAGCACACCCGACCGCGTCCACCGCACCGCGTCACCGGTCCGATACAACCGAGAGCCGGGCGGCCCGAACGGGTTCGGCACGAAACGGTCCGCGGTCGGACCACCCCGACCCACGTACCCGCGAGCGACGCCCGCCCCACCGATATACAGCTCCCCGGCCACGCCCACCGGAACCACATTCCCGAACCCGTCCAGCACATACGCCTGTGAATTCGAGATCGGCCCGCCGATGGCGACGGGCCGGGAGCTGTCGAGGTCATCGATCGAGATCGGCCCGCAGCAGCTGAATGTGGTGCATTCGGTCGGGCCGTAGCCATTGATCAGTTGCAGCGCCGGGACGGCGCGGCCCACGCGCGCCACATGATCCGGAGACAGTGCTTCGCCACCCACCAGCAGTTGTTTCAGTCCCGCGAACACCGTCGGGTCCGAATCGCTGAGCGCGTTGAACATGGCCGAGGTCAGCCACGCGGTCGTCACTGCGGCACGGTCGAACAGCTCACGAAGACCGGCCGCGGAGGGAACCCGTTCCTGCGACACCACGCAGCTTCCGCCGTGTGCCAGCGGGCCCCAGATCTCGAAGGTGGAGGCGTCGAATGCCAGCGGCGCGGCCTGCAGCATCACCACGTCGTCGCCCAGGTTCGCGTAGTTCGCGTCCCAGATCAATCGCAGGATCGAGCGATGTTCGATCGCAACGCCTTTCGGACGGCCGGTGGAGCCCGACGTGTACATCACATACGCCGCGTTCCCGGGTTCGGCCGTGAGCGCGAGCCGACCCCGATCCGCGCCGCGTTCGAGCTCGCCGATATCGATCGACTCGCGCCCCGGCAGCACGGACGAGGTCGACGAATCGGTGAGCACCACGCGTGCGTCGGTGTCGGTGAGCGCCTGCGCGATCCGATCGGTGGGATGCCCCGGGTCCAGCGGCAGGTACGCGCCACCGGCCTTGAGCACGCCCAGGATCGCCGCAATCGCCGCGGTGCCGCGCGGAAGACAGACGCCCACAATGGTTTCGGTGCCCACGCCCGCATCCCGCAGCCGCCACGCCACCCGGTCGGCCCAGGCATCCAGCTCGCGATACGACAGCCGCTGGTCGCCGCACACCACGGCCACGGCATCCGGCGCGCTGTCGGCCTGCTTCTCGAACAGCGCCACCACGGTCGTCTTCGGCAGCTCCACGGCGGTCCGATTGCGTTCCACCACAATATCTGTCCACTCGGCGCCCGTGACCACGGGAAGCTCCGACAGCCGCACGCTCACATCACCGACGATGGCTTCGAGCACCTTGACGAACCGGTCGTGCATGACCTCGATCGTCGCCGCATCGAACAGATCTCGGGCGTAGACGAATACCCCGGCCAGCTGTTCGCCCTGCTCGATCATGTGCAGTTCCAGGTCGAATCGCACGATATTGGATTCGACGTCGAAGGTCTCGGCCTTCGTTCCGGCGAGTGTCAACTCCTCGCGGGGCGCATTCATCAGTTGAAAGATGACCTGCACCAAGGGGTTACGGGACAGCTCGCGTTCCGGCGCGAGTTCTTCGACCAGCCGCTCGAAAGGCAGATCCTGGTGCGCGTAGGCGCCGAGCGCGGTCTCGCGCGTAGTGTCTCCGCGGAGAAGTCGACGCCGACGTACTCCTGCGCATGCGATGCCAGCCGCAGCGCCAGCAGGCCGGTACCACAGCCGATCTCCAGAATGCGGCGGCCGCCCAGCGCCAGCACGCGGTCCACGCTCGCGTCCACCCATTCGCGCATCTCCTCGGCGGCAAGGGGTTCACCGGTGTAGCTGCTGTTCCACCCCGACACATTGAAACCGCCGTCCGCGGCGGCGCGTTCCGACCCTTGCACGTCGTCGAAGATCATCCGCCAGTCGGCGACCTGATCACCGGCCAATGTCTCGGTGTGGTGCGGGGTTTCGTCGTTGGCGCCACTCTCGGCGGGCACTACATAGGCAACCAGCCGAATATCGCCGGGTGTGTCTTCTCGCGCCAAGACCGCCGCGTCGTTGACGATCGGATAGCCGGTCAGCGCGGATTCGATCTCACCCGGTTCGATCCGGAAGCCCCGCACCTTCACCTGATCGTCCAGTCGGCCGACGAATTCCAGCACACCCGACCGTGTCCAGCGCACCGCGTCACCGGTGCGATACAGCCGAGAACCGGGCGGCCCGAACGGGTCCGGCACGAACCGATCGGCGGTCGCTCCGCCTCGGCCCACATAGCCCCGCGCCACCCCCGCACCGCCGATATACAGCTCCCCCACCACGCCGATCGGGGCGATATTCCCGGACCTATCCAGCACATACACTCGCGAATTGCCCACCGGCACACCGATCGACGGGGAACAACCGGACTCGATCGCGGCCCAGGTCGTGTCCACCGTGCACTCGGTGGGCCCGTACAGGTTGTAGGAAGCTCCGGCGGTGTCCGCCAACCGATCCCACAGCTGTTGATCCACCGCCTCACCGCCGAGCAGCACTCGCGGCACGGTCTCACCGTCCAGCAGACCGTCGTCGATCAGCACTCGCGCCAGCGACGGTGTCGCATCCATGATGTCGATCCCGCCGCGGCGCACGTAGCTCACCAGTTCTCGGGTATCGCGCCGCACCGATTCCGGAATCACGTGCAGCACATGCCCGCACATCATGGGCAGCAGCTGCTTCACCGAGGAATCGAAGACCAGCGACGCGAACAAACCCACCGTCGACCGCGACACCCCGGCATCCGGATAGATACCACCGGAGAGGAATGCGCACAGATTCGACAGCGAACGATGCTCGACCACAACGCCTTTCGGACGCCCGGTCGATCCCGAGGTGAAGATGACGTAGGCCGCGTTCCCGGGGCGGATCTCCACCATCGGGCGATCGGACCGCTCGCCGGACCCCGGCCGTTCCACATCCACCCGCCGCAGACCCGGCATCGAGTCCACGATCGACGCCGAGAACGCTCCGGACTCGGTGTCGGTCAGCAGAATTGCCGCGCCGGTATCGGTCAGCGCCTGCGCGATTCGATCCGCGGGGTGGCCGGGATCCAGCGGCAGATACGCGCCACCGGCCTTCAGGACCGCGACGATCGCCACGATAGCCGCCACGCCACGCTCGACACAGATTCCGACGACCGTCTCCGGCCCGACGCCCGCGTCCCGCAGACGCCATGCCACACCATTGGCCCACGCATCCAGCTCCGCATACGACAGCCGCTGTTGTTCGCACACGACCGCTTCCGCGTCCGGTGTCCGGTCTGCCCACTGTTCGAGCAGCGACACCACCGTCGCCGCTCCGGGTAGTTCCATCGCCGTCCGGTTGCGCAGCTCGACGAGGTCGGTCCATTCGCCACCGACCACCATCGGCAATTCCGACAGCCGCACTCCGACGTCGCCCACCACCGTTTCGAGGATGGCCACGAACCGCTCCGCCAATACCCGCACGGTAACCGCATCGAACAGATCCCGCGCGTAGATGAACGCGCCCTCCAGCTGTTCGCCCTGTTCGATCATGTGCAGTTCGAGATCGAACCGGACGATGTCGGCGTCGACATCGAATTCGTCCTCGGTCGTCGCACCGATCCGAATGTCTTCGCGAGGAGTATTGATCAGCTGGAAGGTGGTCTGCACCAGAGGGTTACGGGACAGGTCCCGCTCCGGTGCCAGTTCCTCCACCAGCCGCTCGAAGGGCAGGTCCTGGTGCGCGTAGGCGCCGAGCGCGGTCTCGCGCGTGCGCGTCAGCAATTCCTCGAACGTCGGGTCCCCCGCGCAGTCGGCCCGCATGACCAGCGTATTCACGAAGAATCCGATCAGCTGCTCCAGCTCCGGACGCACCCGTCCGGCGATCGGGACGCCGACCGCGAAATCCGCATTGCCGCCGTACCGGCTGAGCAGCGCTTGGAACGCCGCCATCAAGGTCATGAACAGCGACACCTGATACCGGCGGCTCAGTGCCCGCAGCCTCTCGCTCAACTCGGCCGACAGGGAAAACGAATGCGCGCCACCATCGAAACTCGCGACGGCCGGACGGGGTCGATCCAACGGCAATTCCAACGGGGCCAGCCCGTCCAGCCGATCCCGCCAGTATCCCAGCTGCTCCTCCAGCACCGGACCGGACAACCAATCCCGTTGCCACACCGCGAAATCCGCGTACTGCACCGGCAGCGGCGGCAGGGGCGACGGCTCACCCGCGGCGAACGCCTTGTACAGCGTGTTCAGTTCACGCAGCAGCACCCCGATCGACCACCCGTCGGACACGATGTGATGCATCGTCAGCAATAACACGTGGTCGTCGTCGGCCAACCGCATCAGGCACGCCCGCAACAGTGGACCCACCGACAGGTCGAAGGGACGTCGCCCCTCCGCGCGCGCCGACTCCCGTGCGCGCGCCAACGGATCGATGGCGCCGGACAGATCCACCACGGGCAATACCGACCCGACCGGCGGCTCACCGACGACCTGCCGCGGCTCACCGCCCGCGCTCACCAGCGCCGTCCGGAACACCTCGTGCCGCACCATCAGCTCCCGCACGGCCCGGTCCAGCGCGCCCGCATCGACCGAACCCCGCAGCCGGAACGACACCGGCATGTTGTAGAACGGGTTCCCCGGCACCAGCTGATCGAGAAACCACAACCGCTGCTGCGCGAACGACACCGGCAGCGCACCGGATCGATCCGCCCGGCCGATCGTCCCGCCTCCGCCCGGCGACCCGCCCGCCGCCAGCATCCGTTCCACCAGCAACCGACGGCGCGACGCAATCGAACTCTCAGCCGAACCGGACACGGCACACTCCATCCAAGTCGAGAAGCAGAAAGTGTTGTCAGTCGGCGGATCCGAGACGGTCACGCACACTCTTGGGCCGGATATCGGTCCACACCTCGTCGATATGCGCCAGGCATTCGTCGCGCCCGCCCCGCACACCGGTCGCCGTCCACCCGTCCGGCACCGGCCGCGCGCTCGGCCACACGGAATACTGCTCCTCGTCGTTCCGAACAACCAGATATTCGTCGAAACCGATCACCACGCAAGTCCTTTCGAGAATCCCCGGGAGCAACCTGCCGCACCAGCACCCCCGACGGCCCGCGACGCCACCCCGACTCCTGCCATCGTCACGAACCCATACTCGCCACGCCCCCCGACATCGAGCAGACGCACGGCTGACGCATCACCACCCTCAACCCCCTGGTCAGCCCGCGCTCCACCCCTTGGCACATGGTTTGACTACGGGTCCGCCCGGCGCAGTACGGGACCGATCCACCGCCGCGACGCCCGAGAATCACCTCGACATGCCCGCAAGGCTTGTCAGCGGCCACCCACCGCCGAGCCCCGCTCGACCCCCCGAGGCAGCACCTGCACCAACGCGATCAAGGCGACGGCCACACCCGTCAAATACACCAAACTCCAACCGAATGCATGCCCGTACCCCGCATTCCACCCCGCCACGGCCTCCGCCCCCGGCGGCAGCAGCCCATAGAACACGACCCCGATCACCGCCACCCCCAGCGCATTACCGACCTGGAGCCCCGTGGCCAGCACACCGGAGGCGGCACCGGCGTGCTGCGGGGTCATGCGGGCCAGCACCGTCGTGGTCAGTGGTGCGACGGCGAGACCCAATCCGGCTCCGTCGATGATCAAGCCCGGCACCAGCCACAGGGCCGACCCCGATACGCCGATCCGCGCCACGGTCGCGATCAATACGGCAAGGCCGAGGATGCGTAGCAGGCCGCCGACGGCGATGGCCTGGCGGCCCAGTCGGGCCGCGATGTGGCGGGCGGCCAGGGAGGCGCCGAGGTAACCGGTGCCGACGGCGATGAAGACCAGGCCCGCGCCGAGAGCGTCCAGGCCGCGGCCGAATTGCAGATAGAGGGCGAGTACCAGGAAGTAGGACGCCATGCCGCCCGGATCGCCACGGTCATGATCGAGTCCAGGCCGGTGTCGGCCAGCGGGCGCCGCACGTCCAGCTGCCCCTCCGGGAGTCCCAGCTCGGCCTCGAACTGTGCCTGCACCTCGTCCGGCAGCCGCTCGTGCAGCTGCTCGGGCGGCAGCGCCGACCAGTCCGGCGCCGAGTCCGGTGCGCGCGTGGGTGTCCCGGACGCGACCGCGGCCGCGGACAATTCGCTCAGCAGCGGCAGCCGCGGCGCACCCGATTCCAGCGGCAGCACCCGCATCACCGAGCAGCACTCGACCCGATGCCGGACGGCGAATTCCCAAGCACGCAAAGCCTGTTCGGCCGTGATGTCGGCGACGCCGAGCGCCTCGGCCTCCGCGTTGTACAGCTCGGTGACGGTCCCGGCGGCCATGCCGAGCCCGCGCCACGCCGCCCACGCGAAGGTGGTGGCGTCGGGGCGGTCGCCGGTGCGGTTGCGGTGCACGGCGAAGGCGTCGAGGAAGGCGTTGGCCGCCCCGTTCATGCCGGGAAGTACGGCCCGACGTGTCAGCTACGACACCGTCTGACAAGACATTCAGTCAATAGCAGGAACCTGCCTGCCGGTCGGTCGGACGGGGCCGCGGGCCGAGGTCTGCTTCGAAAATAAACTATTCTCCCGATATCCGGAGTTGACATTTTCCCGAGGCTTGCCTACGTTGGCACTGCACCTCGATAGGCGAGGCTCCTGCGTGAACATAGGCCACTGATCTGACGACGTCGAGAGACGCCCAAGGTTAGGACAGATATCTTCGGATTAAGGGGATATCCAAAGTGGCTTTCCGATTCGGAACACGTCGCGCAGTGCCAAAGCTCTGACGAGAGGGGTGCGTGCCCGGCGCCGTTGCGTCCGGCACTCTCCTCGCGTGCGTCGAATCCGTGTGCTACCAGCGAGGAGGTGGAGAAACCACCTTGGCGTCAGACGACGATCCGTACCCCTGCCCGCCCGGCCGCTCCGCCGCGCACCCGCCTCGAAACCGCCGCTGACAGCATTCGGTAGCGCGCCGGTTCGCGGATGTCCGCATTCCGTACAGCAGCCGTTTCCCCTCCATTCAGATATCCGGTCGAATTCTCGCAGACGACCGGAAATTCAGCGATGAACAATTATCCGTTCGCGCCCGGCGCAACGGCAATCGAGCCTGCCCGAAATCGGGCGGAAACTTCAGGAGAATACCCGTGAGCATTCGTTCCACCGCCGTCGTCGCGGCACTGACCGTGACCGCGCTCGCCGGAGCCACGGCCACCGCCGACGCGCAACCGACCCCGCCGATCGTCCGCCCCGCGGCCGCGGAGTCCGGCCTGCCGTCGCTTCCCGTCGAGGCCCGGATCGCCGACGGGGCGGTCCGGCTGCACACCGACCTCGGCACGCTGCGCGTCGCCGACAACCAGCTCCAGATCATCGACCCGCACGAGATCGTCATCGGCCGTGTGCCATTGACGATCGTTCGCGACGGCACCGCATACCCGATCGACGCCCGGGCCGACGAGCACACGGCGCTGCTGACCCCGCGTCCCGACCGGGCCTATCCCACCGCCGCCGACATCGCGGGCGACAGTTTCGAGGATCGGCTGAACACCGCGATGAGCAACGCCAACAACGAACTGACGGTGGCCCTGGCGGTGGGCACGCTGCTGGGCGCGATCATCGGCGGCCCGATCGGCTGCATCGCACTCGGTGCCGCCGGGGGTGCCGCCACCGGATCCGCCAGCCTCGGTGCGCTGGCGGCCCCGGGCGCGCTCGCCGGATGCCTGACCGGCGCCGTCACCGGCGCGGGCATGGGCGTGATCGTGTTCGACCTGCTCATCGGGGTGCCCGCCCTCATCGCGACGGCCATCCACTTCCTCACCACCATGACCGCGCCGCCCGCCCCCGACGCGGGCCCGGCCGACAACTGACCGAACGACAGGCCAGCGACGAAAGGGGTACGGCCGTCATGGCTGACCTGGCAATCTCGAACGCCCCCAAACCATCCGACGTCGGCGACCGTAGGACACGGGAGCGCCTGCACCCCGCGGACTACCTGCTCATCGTGGCCGCGGCCGCGCTGATCGTGGTGGCCCTGCGGCTGTTTCGCGACATGTCGATACCGTGGACACCCGACTCCGACGACACGGTGTCGACCGATCCGGCGAAGCTGCCCTACTACGCGGCCCGTACCGCGCTGCGCATGTTCGTCGGTCTGGCCGCGTCGATGGTGTTCACCCTGATCGTCGGGCAGTGGGCGGCCCGATCCCGGCGCGCGGAGAAGGTGCTGATCCCCGCCCTGGACATCCTGCAATCGGTGCCGGTGCTGGCCCTGGTGTCGATCACCGTGACGGCGTTCATCGGGGTGTTCCGCGGCTCGCTGCTGGGCGCCGAGGCCGCCTGCGTGTTCGCGATCTTCACCGCACAGGCGTGGAATATGACCTTCGCCTACTACCAGGCGCTGCGCAATATGCCGCGCGAACTCGACGAGGCGGCGCGCTCGATGCGGCTGACCCGCTGGCAGCGGCTGTGGCAGCTGGAGGTGCCGACCGCGATGGTCCCGCTGATCTGGAACGGGATGATGAGCTTCGGCGGCGCCTGGTTCATGCTCGCGGCCTCCGAGGTGATCACCGTGGCGGGCAACGACCACGCCCTGCCCGGCATGGGCAGCTTCATCGCCGCCGCGACCGCCGACGCCCAGGTGGGTCCGCTGCTGCTGGGCGCGCTCGTCATGATCGCCAGCATCGTCGCGATCAATGTCGCGTTCTGGCGGCCGCTGACCGCCTGGGCCGAACGCTTCCGCATCGAACACACCGAAAGCGCCGTCGCGCCACGCAGTGTCGTCCTCGATCTGCTGCGCCGGACCACGATCCCGAGCCGCCTCGGGCGACGGTTGCGGCCGGTCGCGGACCGGGTCGATCGGGCCATGGCGATCTTCGGGCGCAGCACGAAACCCGCTGCCTGGGAACAGCATCGGAGCACGCCCGCCGACGCGGTCTTCTTCGCGGTACTGTTCGCCGCGCTGGGGTGGCTCACCTGGACACTCGCCGAATACTTCGCGCGCACAGTAGGACTCGCCGAGTTCGGGCCGACGACGCTGATGGGCCTGGTCAGCCTCGGCCGGGTGCTGGTGCTGCTGGTGGTGTCGACGGTCGTGTGGGTGCCGGTCGGCGTCTGGATCGGGATGAACCCGCGGATCTGCCGGTTCGCGCAACCGGTGGTGCAGGTGCTGGCGAGCTTCCCGGCGCAGTTCCTGTACATCTTCGTCATCGCGGCGCTCACCTGGAGCGGCATCTCGCTGAATGTCGGCGGTATCGCGCTGATGGCGCTCGGCGCCCAGTGGTACGTGCTGTTCAATGTCATCGCCGCCGCCGGACAGATCCCGACCGATCTGCGAGAAGCCATGGACGACTTGGGAGTTCGCGGACTCCTGCGATGGAAGTCGTTGATCCTGCCCGCCATCGTGCCCGGATACGTGGTCGGCGCCATCACCGCATTCGGCGGGGCATGGAACGCCACCCTGGTCGGCGAGGTCGTCGACTCCGGCGACACCCACCTGCAGGCATTCGGCCTCGGCGCCTACATCACCAATGCCACCGCGGCCGACGCCTTCGCGAAGGTCCTGCTGGGCACGGTCGTCATGAGCATCGTGACCGTCACCATCAACCGCCTCGCCTGGCGGCGGCTACAGCGCATCGCCGAACGACGCTACGCCCTGCTGTGACCGAAAACCCTTGTCCCCCACACTATGTAACTCGGATGGAGAATCACGTGCCCGCACCGATCATCACCGTGGATCGTGTCACCAAGAACTTCACCAATCCTGCCGGAGAACAGCTTCCGGTCCTCGCCGACGTCTGCCTCGAGCTCCGCGAGGGCGAAATCGTCGCGCTCCTCGGCAAATCCGGATCCGGCAAGTCGACCCTGCTGCGCATCGTCGCCGGTCTGATCCAACCCTCGGCCGGTGCCGCCACGCTCCGCGACGAGGTCATCACCGCACCGAATCGCAGCACCGCCATGGTGTTTCAGACCTTCGCCCTGCTGCCCTGGCTGACGGTGCGCCAGAATGTCGAACTCGGCCTACGGGCACAGGGGATCTCGGATCCGGAACGCGGCGAGCGGGCCCGCAGGGCGATCGACATGATCGGCCTGGACGGCTTCGACAATGCCTACCCCAAGGAGCTTTCCGGCGGCATGCGTCAGCGAGTGGGCTTCGCCCGCGCCCTGGTCGTGCAACCGGAGGTGCTGCTGATGGACGAACCGTTCTCGGCCCTGGACGTCCTCACCGCGGAAAACCTTCGCGGCGAACTGATCCGGCTGTGGAGACAACCCGACTTCCCGACCAAGGCCATCCTGCTGGTAACACACAATATCGAGGAGGCCGTCCAACTGGCCGACCGAATCCTGGTGCTGGACAACAACCCCGGCCGCATCAAAGGCGATCTACCCGTAGACCTCCCCCGCCCCCGCGACGTACGCACCCCCCAATTCCACCGCATCGTAGACCAGGCGTACCGAATGCTGACCGACACCACCGACCACCCCGCTACCCCCACCACCCCCACACCGACCACCCACCCCCTGCCCGACGCCGACGTAGACGCCATCGCGGGCCTGCTCGACCTACTCGCCGCCCACAACGGCCGCCTGAACCTCCCCGACCTGGCCACCTCATTACGCTTCGAACTAGACGACCTCATGCCCCTGGTAGACGCCGCCACCCTCCTCAACCTGGCAACCACCCACACCGCCCACCTCACCCTCACCCCCGAAGGCCAAGCCTTCACCACCGCCGACCCCACAACAGCCAAACAAATCTTCGCCCGAGCCGCCCAATCAAATTCCCCCCTGATATCAGCCATCACCCAAACCCTGACCACCACCCCCCACCACCAAATCCCCACCGCCTTCTTCCTGAACCTCCTCCGCCGCAACCTCACCGACACGACCGCCCAACAACAACTGCGCATCGCCATCGACTGGGGGCGGTATGGGGAATTGTTCGATTATGATGCGGATGATCAGTTGTTGATCCGGGGATCGGTGGAGGGGTGAGACGGGCGGGGTGATCACCGTCGGGCAGACCCAAGATCACCGCGAGCGATGTTCGGTCACCTGCGGTCGCACCGAGCAAGCGCACTCGAACACAGGCTCGATCAGCCGACGCACCAACCCACCGCTCAGCTCTCCGCATCGCTCGGGGCTCGCAGGTCGAGACCGGCTGTAGGTGAAGTCGAGGGCACACCTCGATAGTGAATCGCATGGCCACGGACACGTTCATGGACTGTGGCGGCTCGAAATATCGGCCGAGTCGCTGTGCCACAGCGAAATGGTCGGGAAATATCCGAAAGGGGAAATCGATGTGCGGTATTGCTGGCTGGGTATCGTTCGGTGAAGATCTTTCTTCACGAAAGTCCACGCTGGAGGCGATGACCGCGACCATGTCCTGCCGGGGGCCGGACGAATCGGGGACATGGCTCGGCGCGCATGTCGCGTTGGGGCACCGTCGGCTCGCCGTGATCGACCTGCCCGGCGGCACACAGCCGATGGTCATCGACACCCCGCAGGGGCCGGTAGCGACCGTCTATTCGGGCGAGACCTACAACTTCATCGAACTGCGCGACGAATTGCGCCGTCAGGGCACAACGTTCCGCACCGATTCTGATACCGAGGTGGTCCTCCGCGGTTATCTGAAGTGGGGTGAGGCGGTCGTAGACCGGCTGAACGGCATGTACGGTTTCGCCATCTGGGACTCCCGCGTCGACAAGCTGGTGATGATCCGGGACCGGATGGGAATCAAGCCGTTCTACTACTACCCGATCGACGGCGGTGTGCTGTTCGGCTCCGAGCCGAAAGCCATCTTGGCCAACCCGCTCGCAGATGCCCTGGTCTGTCTCGACGGACTGCGAGAAATTCTCACCTTCGCCAAAACTCCGGGACACGCGGTCTGGGAGGGTATGCGCGAGCTGCGGCCCGGCCATTTCGCGGTGCTGGATCGCACCGGGTTACGCGAGAGATGCTATTGGAAGCTGCAGGCCGAGGAGCACACGGACGATCAGCCAACCACGGTGGCCCGGGTGCGGGAACTGCTGGACGACATCATCCACCGTCAGCTGATCGCCGATGTGCCGAAGTGCACGCTGCTATCCGGCGGACTCGACTCCTCGGCTATGACTGCGCTCGCCGCTGCCGAGCTGCAGCGCCAAGGCGAGGTTGTGCGCAGTTTCGCGGTGGACTTCGCTCAGCAAGCGGACAACTTCCGGGCCAACGAGATATCGCTGACCCACGACACCCCGTATGTACACCTTCTCGCCGAACACATCGCCTGCGAGCACAAGGACATCGTTTTGGACGGCACCGAGATGGCCGACCCGGCGGTTCGGGCTGCCTCGGTCGGCGCCAGGGATTTCCCCGGAGCTTTCGGTGACCGAGATAACTCGCTGTACCTGCTGTTCAAGGCAATTCGAGAGCGGTCGACCGTAGCATTGTCCGGTGAATCGTCGGATGAGATTTTTGGCGGCTACCCGTGGTTCCACGTCGACGCCATGCGCAGCATCGACGGCTTTCCCTGGCTGGGCAATCAGAACTCCCCCCTGCGGGCCACCGGGATGCTGGATCCATACCTCGTCGGGAAACTGGACCTGGAGACATACGCCGCGGATCAGTACCGGCAGGCGCTTCGGGAGGTCCCACACCGGGAATCCGAATCCGGACTGGAACGACGCATGCGGGAAGTGTGCCATCTGAGTCTGACGCGGGTGCTACGGCTCATGCTCGATCGCAAGGACCGGATCTCGATGGCGGTCGGCCTCGAAGTTCGAGTGCCTTACTGCGACCACCGGCTGGTGCAGTACGTGTTCAACACGCCATGGTCGATGAAGACCTATGACGGCAGAGAGAAGAGCATCCTGCGCGGCGCCACACGCAACCTGCTGCCTGCGGTGGTGGCCGACCGCAAGAAGAGCGGCTACCCGGGCAGCTACGACCCCCACTACCTCACCGCTATCCAAGATCAGGTACGAGGCCTGGTCACCAACGGCCATCCGGTCATAGACCTCTACAACCGGGAGGAGGTGCTGGCGGCGAGCAACACGACCGTCGACACCATCACCCCGGCACAGCGGTTCGGCATCGAACGATTCCTCGACTTCGCAACCTGGTTGGACCTCCGGAAGCCCACGCTGAAGCTGGACTGATCGCCCGCCGCGGGGTGGTCGTGGCGTACTGCAATTTCAGTAGGCAGGTATCAGCAATCGCACGACGACGGCGCCTCGCACCGGGACGAGGCTGAACGTGATAAACGATTCCGAGCTGGGAGGGCGCTGTTCCGTGGCTACGTTTCTCTACCGGCTGGGCCGCCTGGCCTATCGGCGGCGCTGGTACGTCATTCTGGTGTGGGCGGTCGTTCTGGGAGGTGTCGGCATAGCATCGAGCACCGCATCCGGGCTCCCCGAGGACAGCGCATCCATGCCCGGTATCGAGGCGCAGAGCGCTTTGGACCTGGTTCAGCAGCGCTTCCCCGGCGGCATGGGGGATATCGACAAGGCAACGGCCCGAGTCGTGTTCGTCTCCCCTGTGGGGGACAAGGTCACCGACTCCCGGTACCGGGCGGCTATCGAGCGGTTCGTTGGCGAGATCGGGCAGGGAAGCCAGGTCGCCACTGTCACGAGCCCGTTCCAGGCGGGCGGAGTGAGTCCGGACGGGTCTACGGCATACGCGAGCGTCATGTATCGGGCGACCGTCGACAACCTCACCGGCTCCACGAAGGACCAGCTGCAAGTGACCGTCAATCAAGCTCGGGCGGCGGGGTTGACCGTGGAGGTCGGCGGGCCTGTGCTCGCCGGCAAACCCAAGGTCGGTGGGATCAGCGAGGTGATCGGTGTCGTGTTCGCCGGGCTGGTGCTCTTGATCATGTTCGGTTCACTGGTGGCGGCCGGGCTACCGCTGGTGACCGCTCTGCTCGGCGTCGGAGTCAGCATGCTCACCATCCTCACCCTCGGCAGTGCACTCGGGCTGTCTACCTCCAGCAACACCCTGGCCTCGATGCTGGGGCTGGCGGTCGGCATCGACTACGCCCTGTTCGTCGTCTCCCGCTACCGCGAGGAGAGAGCCGACAAGCACTCCCCCGAGGAAGCCGCAGGCCTCGCTGTGGGCACTGCGGGCTCGGCCGTGGTCTTCGCCGGGGCGACAGTCATCGTCGCGCTCGCCGGGCTGACGGTGGTCGGCATTCCGACGGCGGCCAAGATGGGGCTCAGCGCCGCTGGAGCGGTCGCGATCGCGGTCCTCATCGCACTGACCCTGGTGCCCGCGCTACTGGCCTTCTGCCCGAACGCCGTCCTGTCTCGCCGAACCCGCAGGGGCACAACCGGATCGATGACCGACAATGGCGGGGCCCGATGGGCCGGATTCGTCCTGCGTGGACCCGTGCTCGTAGTGCTGGCCCTAGTCGCGGTCTTGGCGGTGCTGGCCGTGCCGGTCGCGCACCTGCAACTCGGAATGCCCGGTGACGAGGCGAAATCCACCAGGACCACCGAGCGCCGGGCGTACGACGACCTCGCCCGCGGCTTCGGCCCCGGCGCCAACGGCCCACTGACCATCGTGGTGGACACCCGCCGCGCCGGCGATCCACAGGCGGCCGTGCACACCATCACCACGAAGATCGCCAGTACCGCAGGCGTGGTGGTCGTTTCTCCGCCGCAGTTCAATCCGGCACAAGACACCGCGCTGCTGACCGCCGTACCGTCTACTGCCCCCACCGACGAACGAACCAAGGACCTAGTCCACCGCATCCGGGCCGCGCGCCCGACCATCGAGGCTGGCACCGGGGCGACCTTCCTGGTCAGCGGCACCACCGCAGTGAACATCGATGTCGCACAAAAGGTACAGAACGCGCTCATCCCCTACTTCGCGCTCGTGCTGGGTCTGGCGTTCGTGCTGCTGCTGGTACTGTTCCGTTCCCTGCTGGTACCGCTCAAGGCTGTCCTGGGATTCCTGCTGTCGGTGCTCGCCGCGCTGGGCACGATCGTCGCGGTCTTCCAGTGGGGTTGGGGCGCGGATCTGATCGGCCTGCAGCAGACCGGCCCGATCATCAGCATGATGCCGATCGTGCTGGTGGGCATGATCTTCGGCCTGGCCATGGACTACGAGGTGTTCCTGGTTTCCCGGATACGGGAGGCGAGGAGTCAGGGTGAGCCCGCCCGGCAAGCTGTGGTCACCGGTTTCCGGCACAGCGCCCGGGTGGTGATGGCCGCCGCGCTGATCATGATCGCCGTGTTCTCCGGGTTCGTCGGCGCCGATCTAGCCCTGATCAAGATGATCGGGTTCGGTCTGGCCGCCGCAATCCTGTTCGACGCCTTCATCGTTCGCATGGCCCTGGTGCCCGCCGTCCTCGGACTGCTCGGTGGACGGGCATGGGCGCTGCCGCGATGGTTGGACCGGTTGCTGCCGCACGTCGACGTGGAAGGAGCGGCCCTGCACCACCGCGCCACCGACGCTCCGGCCGTGGCCGCGGTGTCCGGTGCGGCCGGACGCGCTCCGGAGGACGGCTGACCCGGCGGGGTGGCCTCCGATACGGGAATCGGCCACCATGGATCCAGGTCACTCGAGGGGCGGAGCAGGTGATGGCGGTCGGCTGGCGTCGGTACACGCGGGACCATCGCGTCGTCGACGTGGCGCTCATCGCCCTGCTACTGCTCGCGATATCCGGCCCCGCGGTGCTCAACAGCCACCTGTCCACCAGCCTGGGCTGGCAGTCCGCTATCCCACCCGCCGTGATCGGCGCGCTGGCCCTGCTGTGGCGACGCGGCCATCCGCGCATCGTGGTCGTGTTCACCGCGGCATCCGCAGCCGCGGCCGGAGGGTCCGGCTTCCTGATCACTCCGGTGCTCCTCGCCCCCGTGATGATCGCGCTCTACGAACTGGCCGTGCAGATCCCCGGACGGACCACTCATCTGTATTACCTGGCGGCGACGGCATCGATCGTCGTGGCGGCGACCATCGGCGATCGCTATGACTATCCCTGGCCCCTCACGGTGCTGAATCCCATTCTGTTCCTGCTACTTCCGGTCGCGCTGGCCGGCACCGCCCGTCTGCGGCGCGACTACCTCGTGGCCGTCGAGACGCGTGCCGAATACGCCGAGCGCAACCGCGAGGCGGAGGCTCGTCGGCGCGTCGCCGAGGACCGCGTGCGGATCGCCCGCGAACTGCACGACGTCGTCGCCCACCACTTGGCCCTGGCGAACGCCCAGGCCGGGACGGCCGCCTACCTGGCGAAGCCCTGCCCCGAGCAGGTCCAGGCAATCCTCACGGAGCTGAGCGGCACCACATCCGCCGCGTTACGCGAACTCAAGGCCGCCGTGGGCCTGTTGCGAAACCTCGACGATACGAACTCCCCGCTGGATCCCCCGCCCGGACTCGGACAGCTACCGGAGCTCACCGCCGCGTTCGCCGCCGCCGGGCTCGACGTCGGCGTCACTGTCGAGGGCGAGGAGCAACCGCTTTCTCCGGGCACGGACCTGACAGCCTTCCGCATAGTGCAGGAGGCACTCACCAACGCCGCCAAGCATGCCGTCACCAAGACCGCCGCCGTTCGGCTGACGTACAGGGAGGATTGGCTCACCATCACCATCAGCAACGCCGCCGGACCCGTGCAGCCCGAACCCGAGGGTAAGAGCTTCGGCATCGTCGGGATGCGTGAGCGCGTCCTGTCCGCGGGCGGTCGGTTCCAGGCCGGACCGCGACCCGAAGGCCGGTTCACCGTCACGACCACACTGCCGATCCGGCTCTGACCCGAGCGACGACCATGCCCATCAGCGTCCTCATCGCCGACGACCAAGCGCTGCTGCGTACGACCTTCCGAATGCTCATCGAGGCCAACCCGGACATGACGGTCGTGGGTGAAGCCGCCGACGGCGAGGAAGCGGTCGCGCTGACCCGCACGCACCACCCCACCGTCGTCCTCATGGACATCCGCATGCCCCGCGTCAACGGTCTCACCGCCACCACCGATATCTGCGCCGATCCGAATCTGGCCGCCACCCGCGTCCTCATCCTCACGACCTTCGAAACCGACGAGTACGTCGCCCAAGCCCTACGCGCGGGCGCCAGCGGATTTCTCGGCAAGGACATCTCCGCGGAAGCTCTCCTCGACGGCATCAGAACCGTCGCCAGCGGTGAGGCGCTGCTGTCCCCCACGGCCACCCGAGCCTTGATCGCACAGTTCCTCGCCACCAACGAACCTGAAGTTCCGGTCCACGCCGACGAACGACTGGCGGCGCTCACTGGGCGGGAACGGGAGGTACTGGCCCTAGCCGCCGAGGGCATGTCCAACGCCGAGATCGCCCAGCTCCTCGTCGTAAGCCCGCTGACGGTCCGTACCCATATCCAGCGCGCCATAACCAAATTGCGTGCCCGCGACCGCACACAACTGGTGGTCATCGCCTATCAGACCGGGCTGGTACGACCACGACCATTCGGCAATTCGCCCGAATTTCGATCATAGTGTGATACCGAACTCGGCAGCCGACTCACCAATTCACTGATCTGCCACGACATCCGCTGCCACCGCTGCGCCGAATCTTGCTGTCAAGCCATCGATATCACCGGAAGCTGGACAGCCTGCACGAACTCCGGACAGGTACTGCTCCGGACGGACACCGCCACCGACCTCTACGAACACGCGAGGGTAGGATGTAATCGCGGGGTAATCAGGTTGCGCCGATTGTTTTCCGGGGGGAATGTCTGAGGGTTGTGGATGGGGGGAAGATCTGTGGATTTTTGCCTACTCGGCCCGGTAGAGGGTCACACAGAAAATGGAATGATCCCGCTCGGGCGGCCGCAGGAGCGGTTGGTCTTGGCCATCCTGCTCGTCCACGCCGGGCATCTGGTCACGATCGAGACACTGATCGACCGGGTATGGGAGGTCGCTCCCATCGGTGCACGTCGGACCCTGCAAGTGCATGTCGCTCGGCTGCGCCGGTTATTCGCCCACTTGCGCGACACGACCGCCACCGCAGTACCGTTGGTTCGCTCCTCCGGCGGCTACCTGCTGGACATCGACCCGTCCTGTGTCGACCTCCACCGGTTCCGGCGGTTGGTGACCAACGCGCGGGACCCGAATCGTCGAGACGGCGACCGAGTGACCGATCTGCGCGCGGCGGTTGCACTGTGGCGAGGCGAGCCGCTGTCCGGGCTACCCGGACCGTGGGCGTTTCGAAACCGCGCCGCCTGGCGGCAGGAGTATCTGGACGTCGTCGCGGCCTGGGCACAGTCCGAACTCCGCGCAGGGGACCCGGCGGCGGTGATCGGACCGCTGACCGAGCTGACCGACCAACACCCGTTCGCCGAGACACTCACGGCGGAACTGATACGCGCACTGCACAGGGTGGGGCGTACAGCGGACGCCCTGGAGGTGTACGCCCGTACCCGACGGACACTAGCCGACGAACTGGGCATCGACCCTGGGCACGATTTGCAGAGGTTGCACCGGGCCGTCCTGCGCTCGAGCATCCGTCAACCACCGTCTGACTACGGCTCTCCCCAGGCCGCTCCGGTGCCAGGGCAGCTACCGGCCGACGTCAGCAAGTTCACCGGCCGCACCGAGTACCTCGCCCGGCTGGATGCCCTATTGTCGGCTGAGAATCAGATCGGGATTTGGGCCATGTCAGGCACCGCCGGAGCCGGCAAGACGGCCTTGGCGGTTCATTGGGCGCATCGAGTCAAAGACCGGTTCCCGGACGGGCAGCTGTATGTCGACCTTTGCGGCTTCGGCCCCACAGAGTTGGCGGTGTCCCCGTCTGAGGCCCTGCGCGGATTTCTCGCCGCTCTTGGCGTGCGGCGATCTCGAGTACCGGCCGGCCTAGCGGCCCGAGTCGGCCTGTATCGCACCCTCACTGCGAACCGGCGGGTGTTGATCGTCTTGGACAACGCCCGCGACGTCGAGCAGGTTCGGCCGCTGCTACCTGGAACGCCCAGCGCCCTGGTCCTCGTGACCAGCCGCAACCAGCTGACGTCCCTGGTCGCGGTCGAGGGTGCGCAGGCCCTTACGCTCGACCTGCTACCAATGGCAGAAGCACACGAGTTACTCGCCCAGCGGCTGGGCGCCGACCGCATTGCTGCTGATCCGAACGCGGTCGACAAGATCATCACCGCCTGCGCTCGGCTCCCTCTCGCCTTGGCCATCGTCGCCGCACGCGCCCAACTGACCGGCTTCCCTCTCACCACTCTCGTCGACGAACTACGCGAAACCGGTCGGCAACTGGACGCGCTCGATGGCGGTGACGGTGCGAGCCAGGTGCGAGCTGTGTTCTCCTGGTCGTACACCACCCTGACTTCGCCGGCCGCGCGGCTGTTCCGACTGCTGAGCCTGCACCCTGGTCCGGATATTTCGGTGGCCGCGGTGATCAGCCTCGTCGGCCAGAGCCCGGACGAGACGCGCCGTGCATTGTCCGAGTTGGTGGGCGGTAATGTGATCGTCGAACACACCCCCGGCCGGTATGCCGTCCATGATCTGCTGCGTGCCTACGCCACCGAACTCACCCACACCATCGACTCTCGCGAGCAACGCCACGCCGCCACCACTCGGATGCTCGACCACTACCTGCACACGGCCCACAATGCGGCTCGGCTGCTATACCCGCACCGGAACCCCGATGTCCTACCTCCAGCATCCCCGACCGCGTATCCTGAGCATTTCGCTGACTGCGCTGCGGCGATGTCGTGGCTAACCGCCGAACGGCGAGTGCTGCTCGCCATATTCGACCAGTCCATGGCGGGCAGTTTCGATGTCCGCTCCTGGGTGGCCGGCTCGGGTGCACGGCACATTCCGCTGCTGGCGGGGTTCATTCCGTACTTCCGAATGCTGGCCACAGAGTTAGCGGGGACTCGAAAAACGAATCACCGAACCAGCAGGGATCTCGCGCGGGAAGCCACAATTATCAAATCCGTGGTGCCGGAGGGATATTGACATTGCACCGAAACATATTGCTCGGGTCGTGGGCAGCCTTGATCGCGGAGAGCCTGCCGAAGGTGGTCGTGTCATAACAATCTCGCATTTGTTCCTGCGCAATCGACTCCCCCTGCACGAAGTTGGGTGAGCGTCCGAATGTCCAGGGCGCCACGGTCCGTGTCACGGCATCGGCAGTCTCGTGGGCCATGTCCCGCTCGGGTCCTGCAGGCAGGGTCACCACTCGCAGCACATGGGAGGCGTCTCGATGACATACCGCGTTGGATACCTCTGGATAACGAGCCAGCGCTGCGCCCAGGTGATTGAACTGCACCACTGCGAAAGTTTCAGCGCCAGGACCGACCAGATCGAGCACGGCGTCCGGGACCGACGCGTCGAACTTGCTGAGCATCGCGTTGGTACAGTAGAAGTTTCGCGGCTGTTTCGGTTCGTTATGAATCGAACCCGTTGCCGTGTAAGGCATTTCGCCAACAGTGTCCACCAGACATGCCCCCAATGCCCGAAGCGGAGTCACCCACTGCTCACCGTCCTCGACCGTGCCGAGATAAGCAATACGGACGTGTGCAACATGCCGCCCGCGCAGCGGCGCCGGCACGACCGGGGCATCCGGCAGCGGGATCAGCCCGATGCTCGAAGACATCCCGTCCGGCACCGTCGCGGTCCACTCCCGATAGGCCTTCAGCACAACAGGTATGCGGTCGGTATCGAAGTACAAGCCACCGCCATAGAGGCTGGCTACCGGGAACAAATCGAATTCCAACCCGGTCACCACGCCGAAGTTTCCGCCGCCACCCCGCAACGCCCAGAAGAGATCCTCCCCCGGTGTCACGGATCGGACCTCTCCGTCGGCGGTGACCAGCTCCAACCGGCGCACATGGTCTGCCGCGTAGCCGAATCTGCGACTCAGCAGGCCGAGGCCACCGCTGAGGGTGTACCCGACCACACCGACGTCCGGGGAGGAACCGGACAACGGCGCCAAGCCGTGCTCGGCCGCGGCGGCAATCACCCGCTCCCATCGGGTCCCGGCCGACACCCATACAGTGCGCGACACCGGATCCACCCGGACGTCGGCCATCCGCGAGACGTCGATCAATACACCACCTTTGGTGGCGACATTGAGGCCGTGTCCGGTAGCCTGCACCGCGACGTCGAGGCCGCGCTCGGCGGCGTACCGAACCGCCAGCCGCACATCGCCCACACAGGTCGCGCGCACAGCGACCGATGGACGGTGCAGATAGGCACGCTGCACGCCGCTGCGGGCCTCCTCGTAGCCGATGTCCCCGACGCGCAGTGCCGTTCCATCGAGCCGCATGGTCAGCGTCTGGAAGGTGATCACAGGCCCGCCCTCTTCGCTACCGAGGCAGTCACGACTTCACCGCAAGATCGTCGCGCGAGATGACACGATGCCGTACCAGCAGGCAGTCGTCGGACTTCACCAGTTCGTCATGCATGACCGTGCTCGTGGTCAAACTCGTTATGCCGTCAACGGTGTCGAAGACCGGGACGTAGCACGTCGTGCGCAAGACTCCGCCGGAAGCCGGTTCGATGATGACGTTGAAAACGAAATGCCGTCGAATGGCGTCCCTCTCACTCAAGCGGGCCACCGTCTTCCTGCCGAGTTCTGCCAGCTGTTCCCTTCCCACGACAGGATCCGGCAAACCGTTAGATATGAACACTCCATCATCGGTGAAAGTACCCACCCATCCGTCGATGTCACCGTCGTCCAGAGTCTGCATTTGAAATGCATAGAATTGGTCTACGCAGGAATACACTTCGGCCGATACTGTCACGATGCCTTGGTTGACCATCTGATTCATGACTTATCTCCTTCGATATCTTTCAACCGACCGAGATCATCCCGCTCTATTTCGCGGGACAGCACTCGCCAGGTAGAGCCGGATCTCCGCAGCACATCGGAGATCATCGCGGCAGACTGCACCCGAGCTCCCCTTTCGGGATCGACAACCAGGAAAAGCCCGTAGAACCTTGTGACGATCAAGCGGTCACGGGCCTGAAATGTGAAGCCGTGGACGCAATGGCGCCGCTGGATTCCTTTTTCATGGAAAGAGGCGTCCAGATCCCACACTGCGGGCGCGAAGTCAGCCTTCCTCACCGGCGAGCCGTGACCGAGCACCTTGGTCGTCATCGTCGCGTCGTCGTCGAAGACATCCAACCATTCCTGGGTACGCCCCCGGTCGCGAGCATCCAATTGATCAGCGTAGAATTGTCTCAATTCGTAATAGATTTTCGTAGACAGCATATTTCCTCGCTACGCCAAACAGGCCGGCATGCACCTGCCATTGAAATCGATCATCTCCTCGAACACCGCGAAAACATCGGTGTCCGAGCCGAGTGGCAGATCCGGTCGCTCGATCTCCAGGACGGCCCGGTGGAGATTTCCGACGAGCCGCTCCGAGTCGAGCAGTTCGCCGAACTCGCCGAGCCCGTGGCGACCGGCGATCTGGAGCGGAGTCATCCCCTCGGCAACGCCCTCGGCCGCCAGATCGAGGACCCTGCGCAGGTAACGCTCGGTCTCGTCGAAGACTTCGGGCCCGCTGATCCGACCGTGCCCGCCGATCACCGTCTCCGCACCGAAATTACGAAGCCGGTCGAGCGCCGCGAGGCTGCCGCGAACCGAACCCATGAGACAGAACGGGGTGCAGCCAGGAAGCACCACATCACCCGTGAAGAGCACGCGGACGTCCGGGATCCACACCACGACGTCGTTGGTGGTGTGCGCGGGACCGACATGGTAGAGCTCGACAACTCGGTCACCGAGCAAGAGAGTCAGACTCCGTCCGAACGTAACCGTCGGCAGCCGAAGGGACAGCTCCCCCCATTCGACGTCCGGCCACAACGTGCGCAGCCCTAGGTCGGCAGCCGCGATCTCCGGCCCGGTCAGTTCGTGCGCGACGATGGTGGCGGGTGGTGCGAACACGCAGTTGCCGAAGACATGATCGCCATGGCTGTGTGTGTTGACCACCAACCGCACCGCACCGCGGCCGAGTCCCTCGGCCGCGGTGCGCAGCGCCTCGGCGCGGGATCTGGTCGCGGCTGTATCCACCAGGACCACTCCGTTCCGTCCGGCGATCACCCCGGCGTTGTTCAGACACCAGCTTCCCGGTGGCTGGAGGAACGCGTGGATGTCCGGCGCCACCTCGTGGAGTCTGCCGAGCGGAGCACGTAGCCCGGTGGTCACCGCAGCGCCCCGTGCATCGCCGCGTACCGGGATGCATATTCCATCGTGACCAGACTGTTGGCCGACAATGCCGCACGGACTCGCTCCATCGCCTCGTCCGCCGACACCGAAGACCCGAACACCTCCGCCACCCCCACAGGATCCAGCAGGAATGTGTGCGACGAGCGGAGAGAGGCACTCGAATGGTCGGTGCGGAAGTCCCAGCGGCCGCTGTGCCCGAGCAACGCACGCGGTAGTCGGGTCTGCTTGTATACGATCGAACCGTCCGGGAGCAGTACCCGCACCGACCGAGTCCTGTGGATCGCACCGTCCGGGGCTCGGGTCCGCATGGTCAGGTCCTGGGTGCCACCGACTCCTGAGACCAGCTCGAGGTCGACGACATGTGGTAATCTCTCCGACCAGCGATCCGCGTCCCAGATGAACTCGCGCGCGGTACTCACCGGACCCGCCAGTTCGGTCGACTCGACGAATGTCAGCAGCCATCGATCCAAACCGCCGGGCAGAGTCGCGACAGTCCGCAGCGCCTCGAGCTCGGCCGCGGTGTTGTGGTCCAGATCCCGGGTGATCCGCTGACGAGCGTCGGCCCGATCCGCCGATGGGACGCAGCTGTGTTCGAGCACAACCAGTGTCCGCCCGCCAGCGCGCGGGATACAGGCCCAACCACCGGCCATGCGACCGAACGCGTTGTCGTGGTCCTGCTCAAACGAAACCCGACTGGCAGGCCGGTCGAATTCTCGGCGCGAACGCCACGTTTCAACTTCACCGTTCGACATCGTCGCCCAGATCTCGAAGCGATCCCGGTGCTCGGTACGTTCCAGCACTCGCGTGTGCACGGTCGGACCAAAGATCACCGGCCACAGCTCGACGTTCGTGATCAGCTCGTAGACCACCGCAGGCGATACATCGACGATGATTTCGCGCCGGACATCGATCTTCGACACGGTCATTGTTCGCCCTCCTCGGTTGCGTTCACCCGATCGAGGATGAGGCGGAACGTGCGCAGATCGGTCAGCTTGTCGTCGGGTATCGCCACCCCGAACCGATCCTTAATCCGCGCCCCGACCTCGATCAACGCGAGCGAGTCGTAGCCCAACTCGTAAAGATCGACATCGAGAAGTTCCTCATCCGGCGCCGTAGCTTCGGCGCCACCGGCCGCCTCGACGAGAATCGATCGCAAGTCGTCGAGCGCGATTCGATCTGTCATGATCCGCTCCGAATTTCGTGGCTCCGTCAGGCTCGGTACAGCGACGACAACGCTCGAGGGTGCCGCCAGCCCGATGATGTCGGCCAGTCGCAGACCGGCCTTCTCAAAAACGTCGGCGAACTCTTCCTCGGACCGATCCCGGCCCCGGCTCAACGCCAGCATGGTGATATCCATGAACTTTCCCGGGTGCGGCACATCACCCTCAGGAATCACCGGGTCGATCACCAGGACACGGCCGACCTCAGACATCGCACGACGAACATTCGTCAGCACTGTGATGGCATCGGCATCGCTCAACTGATGCAGCACATGAGAGATCACGTAGACGTCGCCACCTGCCGGCACCGAATCCAGATAGTCGCCCCCGATCAGTTTGGCCCGATCGAGTACACCAGCCTCGCGGAGGACCCGCTCCGCGCCGACGACTACGTGTGGCTGATCGAAGACAACGCCTGCCATATCGGGATATCTGGTCAGAATCGACGCCAGTAGGTGCCCATGTGCTCCACCGACATCGACCAGCCTCCCTACCCCGGTGAGGTCGTATGCCTCGACGGCCGCCCGCTGCGTCTGCCGGGCTGTATTTCCCATCGCCCGGCTGAACAGATCGTTCATCTCCGGATGTCCGGCCAAATACTCGAACAGCTCCACACCGTTCACCTGGTCGAAGGCAGGTTCCCCGGTGCGTATCGAATACCCTATGTCCGCATACGCATCCCGCATGAACTTCTGCCCCTGCAGACGGAAGACATCGCGCAGCGAGTCCGGCGAGTCGGATCGCAGAATCGCCGCGAGCGGAGTCAGGCCGAAAGCGCGACGGGAGACCTCGGTGAAGACTCCCTGGCTCGCCAAAGCCCGCAGCACCCGGTATAGCGAATCCGCATCGCTGTGAGTCCGCTCCGCCAGCTCGACCACCGGTAGCGGGCCCTCCACGAGATGGTCGGCGACGCCGATCTCGGCGACTGCGGACAGCATGAAACCCATTCGCAGACCGCTGTGGAATTCCCACATTTTTCGCGACGACACCGCATCACGATCAACATCGATCGCGGCGCGTACTGGTTCCTCAGCCACTTCGATTCCTCCGTTCAGGCCGGTTCCACGCGCGGCCGGGACACTGCGACCAACACACCGGCGGGCAATGTCCGGCCGGTGATCTCGACCAGCCGGAAACCCGCCTTCTCAAAGATTTCGACGAACTCGGCCTCGGTGCGATCCCGAATCGGCCCCAGCAGAAGCTGGGTACTGTCCAGTACCTTCGCCAGATGCGGCACATCGCCCTCGGGAAGAACCGCGTCGATTGCCAGGACTCGACCGGTTGGCGATATCACCTGCCGGATGTTCGTCAGCACGGCGACCGCCTCGGCATCGCTCAAACGGTGGAGCAGCTGCGGCAACAAGTAGACATCGGCGTCGGACGGGACCGACTCGAGATAGCTGCCGCCGACCAGCTCGACCCGGTCGCCGACCCCAGCTTCACGTAGTACCTTTTCGGCGGACGGCACTACGACAGGCAAGTCGGCGTACACACCGCGCATTCCAGGATGGTTGGTCAGGATAGATGCCAGCAGACCACCGTGCATTTCACCGATATCGACCAGCTTACGCACCCCGGTCAGGTCGTAGGTCTCGATCGCGGCATGCTGAATCCGACGAGCGGCCATTCCCACAAAACTGTCGAAGAGTTCCTTGCACTCCGGTCGCTGTGCGAAGTATTGGAACAGCGGCGCGCCATTCACGTACTCGAAGGCGGATTTTCCGGTCCGCACCGAATAGGCCGTCTCTGCATACATATCACGCATACATTTCTGGCCGTGCATTCGAAAGGCATTGCGCAGCGAGTTCGGCACGTCGGACCGAAGGATCTGAGCATGTTCGGTGAGCCCGAAGATACGGTTCGAGATCTCGGTGAATACACCTCTTGTCGCCACTGCCCGAAGTACCCGGTACAGAGCATCGACATCACTCTCGGTCCGTTCCGCCAATTCTTCCACAGAAAGCGGCCCGCTAACCAATTCGTCCGCAATGCCAAGTTCCGCAATCGTTTGGAGCATGTATGCCAGCGGCATACCGCTGAGCAGCCAGATCATGTCACTGAACAACGAATCACCATGCAGCGCCGACATGGTGTGCATTGACTTCATATTTTGCTCGGGCATGTTGTTCTCTCCGATTCTTTCTATTCATTTGGTGATCACTAATGCCGAATTGAAACCGCCGCGACCCCGGGCCAGCACGACGGCGACGCCGACCTCCATCTCTCGCCGACCCAGCACCAGATCGATGGCGTATTCATCTGGAACCGTTCGGACGTTAGGGGTTGGAGGAAGTACGCCATCCCGGATGGTTAGCAGCGCGACGACCACATCCAACGGACCCCCGCCGGCGAGCAGCCGCCCCACCCCGGCTTTCGGCACAGTGACCGGAACCCCTTTCGGCCCGAAGACCTCGGCGATACTCTGTGCCTCGCTTCTATCCCGCTCCGGAACACCGGCGCCGTCGGCGAAGACGACATCGACCCGGGCAGGTTCGACCCCGGCATCGGCCAGCGCGAGTCGCAGAGCCCGGGTCAGGTTGGGCGCCCGACCGCTGCCCGGCGAGGGATCGAATGCCGACGCATATCCGGCCACCCGCCCGTACCGCTTACAGGGAGGACATGCCGAATCATCGCGTTCGAGTACCAAGATCGCGCCGCCTTCTCCGGGGACATATCCGCGCGCGGTCGCATCGAAGGGCAAGTAGGCGCTCAACGCATCTTCGGCAGTGCTCACCTCACCGCCGGAGACATGGGAGAGCCACCCCCACGGATCGAGTGAAGAATCGAGCCCACCGGTCACCATCAGCTGGGCACCCCGGCGCAGGTTCCGCCGGGCTTGGCCGATCGCGTCCAGTCCACCCGCCTGGTCGGCGACCAACACCCCGCTGGCGCCGCGCATGCCGTTGCGGATGGATATCTGTCCGGTGTTGGCCGCATAGAACCAGGCGAACGACTCGTACACGCTGACCTGAGCGGGCCCTCGAGTCCACAGTTTGTTCATCTCTGTGTGCGTGTACTCCCAGCCACCCGAGGCGTTGGACGTGACCACGCCCATCTCGAGTGGATCGTGACCGCGATCAGAGATGCGGGCATCGGCCAGGGCCTCGTCAGCGGCGACGAGCGCCAGCTGTGTCACCCGGTCGGTTTGCGGAACGAGTCGGCTCGGCAGGTGCTTCGCGACCTCGAAACCGACGATCTGACCGGCCAATCGAGCGCTGTAGCGCGACGCGTCGTACCGCCGAATCGGCTGGATCCAAGAGCGACCGTCAAGTACGGCCTTCCAATAGGCCTCGATATCGGTACCGTCCCCGACCATGGCCCCTATCCCGGTCACAACGGCGCTGCACATCACGCCTTCTCCACAGCACGAAGGACCACCGCACTCTGGAAGCCACCGAAACCGCTGCCGACCGTCAGTACCGTGTTCACTCTGGTCTCACGTGCCTCGTTAGGCACATAATCCAGGTCGCACTCGGGGTCCGGTTCGTGGAGATTTGCTGTTGGCGGGATCACATCGTTTTCGATGGCCAGTGCGCACGCGGCCACCTCGATCGCGCCTATTGCGCCGAGCGAATGACCGACCATGGATTTGATCGAGCTGACCGGGATCCGGTACGCTTGTGATCCGAGTGCCGCCTTGAAGGCCGCTGTCTCGTGCCGGTCGTTCTGCTTGGTGCCCGAACCGTGCGCATTGATGTAATCGACGGATTCGGACGTGCACCGCGCGTCCGCCAGTGCGTGCTGAATCGCCGCGGCCATTTCCCTGCCATCCGCACGCAGTCCGGTCATGTGATATGCGTTGCAGCGTGTGGCATGGCTCGCAACCTCGGCGTAGATGTGCGCGCCGCGGGCCCTGGCGTGCTCGAGGTCTTCCAACACCATGACAGCGGCACCTTCCGCCAAGACGAACCCGTTCCGCGTCCGGTCGAAGGGCCGGGAGGCGTGTTCCGGGTCATCGTTGCGAGGCGTCGTCGCCTTGATCGCATCGAAGCAGGCGACCGCGATCGGCGAGATCGGTGCATCGGAGGCGCCCGCAACCACCACGTCGACCGTCCCATCCATGATCAGTTCATGTGCGCGCCCCATCGCGTCCAGACCGGCCGTACAGCCAGTCGCAACCATCGAGACCGGCCCTTCGGCGCCGACTCGCCATGCAACCTCGGCCGCCGCCGCGCTGGGCACCAGGTAGTCGTACATATGCGGCGAGAGATGCCGTTCGTCCACTAGCCACTCTCGGCCGCTATCGGACAGCACAAGGTACTCGCGCTCGATACTCGTAGTAGCACCCACCGCACTGCCCAAGCTCACGCCCACCCGTCCGGGATCGATGACGTTCAGATCGATCCCACTGTCGGCAACTGCCTCCGCAGCACCCACAATGGCGAACTGCGCCGCCCGATCCAGGCGCCGAACTTCACGCGGGCGCAGTCCTGCGGCCGCCGGATCGAAATCACATTCGCCCGCGATGTGCGAACGAAACGGGCTCGGATCGAAGAAAGAAATTCTCCTGGTCGCGGAGCGTCCCGCAGTGATTAGATTCCAGAATTCCTTCCTACCCATACCTCCTGGCGCGATCACCTCAATACCGGTGATTACCACACTCCGGTCCACAGCTTTCTCCTCCAACGCATTTCTACTTTCAGTGCGGGACTTTCGTTGGCATTGCCTCGACGAGATGGAGGTACGAGTTCACCGGCCGCATGTCGACAACTTGCATGCCCGCCTCACGGACCACCGCCGTAATGGTCTCTATTGTGTGCTTTCTACCGTTGGAATTCAAGAGGAAGAGAAGATCCGTTCCCGTGGTAAATCTAATTTCCGGACTACCGTCGATCAGGTTGGTAATGATGAAAATCCGACTGTCTCGCCGACCCGCCTGAGCGGCATTTCGCAGCGCTACAATCGATTTCTCGTCGGCCCATTCGAGAATGTTCTTGAACAGGTACACATCGGCCTCGACGGTGATCTCCCGAAGACAGTCACCCCCAATGATCTGTGTTCGCGAGGCCAACGAGCCGCCCGTCCGCAATCGATCATCGGCCTCTACGACTACCGGCGGTAGATCCACCAGGATCCCGTGTAGATCAGGATTTTTTTCGAGCAGTGTGGCCAATGTGTACCCATGACCGCCAGCGATATCCGCAAGCGTGCCAACTCCGCGCAGATCGAGCGCCTCCGTCACCGCGTTGGTGGCCAACCTGCTCAACTCGGTCTGAGCCTTGTTGAACACGTCCGCGGAGTCCGGCCACGTCTTGTGCAGATAACTGAAGAAGTCAACGCCGTACGCCTCCTCGAACCCCCCTTGCCCCTTGCGCACAGCCTCCTCGAGATGCGGCCACAGCTCCCAGGTCCATGGCTCGGTAACCCAGAGAACATAGAACTTGAGGCTGTTGGGATCATCTTCTCTGAGCAGTCGGGAGAGAGGAGTATGCACATGTCCCGCCGAAGTCTCGGCGAACACACCGTGTTGTGCCAGCGCGCGCAGCAACCGGCCCAGCACCTCCCCGTTCACGTCCAATGCCCGGGCCAGTTCATTTGTCGTTATCGGCGACTCGCCCAGTTCTTCGGCTATGCCGATGCGCACCGCAGCGCGCAATGCCGAGGCCGCCGAGGCGCTGAGCGCGAGCTCACGCACACCGATGACTGCGCCATGGTCGGCGATGTCCTTATGCTCGATTCTCATCGATGGCTCCGTTCGGATCGCATTCGATAATTGAATGATCGACCCGATTCACATTAGTAACCCTGTCATCGAGAAACCCTCGAAAATTCTTCGAGGCATACATTCAAGGTAATCTCGACTGTATCTCGAGGTTTACTCGACGAGCCCGCCGGATGATCCATAGCAGATTCGGCACGAAAGCTTGGAGGATCGATGACGAATGAATTTGGTCGAGTCGCCCTGATCACCGGCGCCACAAGTGGCATTGGGCTCGCCGCAGCCAGGCGCCTGGCACGCAGCGGCCACCGGGTGTACATCTGCGCTCGCAATCGCACGGCGATCGACAATACGGTGAAAGATCTGCGGGCAGCGGGCCACCAAGCCGACGGCGCAGTGTGCGACGTGAGTGACGTCGCACAGATCGAACTGCTGGTGCGGGCAACGACGAATCGTTTCGGCCCGATCTCGGTCCTGGTCAACAACGCCGGCCGAAGTGGCGGAGGTATCACGGCGGAGTTGCCGGACGAGCTCTGGTTCAATGTCATCAACATCAATCTCAACAGTGTTTTTCTCGTGACACGGCGCGTCCTAACCATGGGCGGAATGCTCGACCTAGGGCACGGACGCATCATCAACATCGCCTCGACCGGCGGTAAACAGGGCGTCGTTCTCGGAGCTCCATATTCCGCTTCGAAACACGGCGTCGTCGGTTTCACCAAAGCACTCGGACTCGAGCTTGCCAAGAGCGGAATAACCGTCAACGCCGTGTGCCCCGGCTACGTCGAGACCGCAATGGCTCAACGCGTACGAGCCACCTACGCGAGCATTTGGGGTACATCCGAGGAGGACGTCCTTACCAGGTTCAACGCCAAAATCCCGATGGGCCGCTACAGCACACCAGAAGAAGTCGCCGCGATGGTGGACTACCTGGCCAGTGACGATGCGACCGCGGTGACAGCACAGGCGCTGAATGTCTGCGGAGGACTCGGCAACTACTGACCTTCATCCACCACGGCCAGCCATTCGGTCCTCGGCTCGTCGAGTGCCGACGCCCCGGTAAGTAAGGCGTGGTGCAGACGACGCAGCCGAGTGGACGGCTCGATCCCCAATTGGTCGATCATCAATTCACGCAGCGCGCCGTACACCTCTAGTGCCTGCCCCCGGCAACCGGAGCGATAGAGCGCCAGCATGTGCAGCGCCCGTAGGTTCTCGTTGAAGCTGTATTGTGCGCTCAACGAAACCAGTTCGCTGAGCGACTCGCGATGCCGACCGCGGCGCAACTCCGCTTCGAGGCGACATTCCACGATGGTAAGCCGAGACTGTTCGAGCCCGGCAACCGTAGGTTCGAGGACACGCCCGTGCTCGACATCCGCGAGCGCCTTACCTCGCCACAACCCCAAGGCCTCGTTAAAGATTCCGACCGCCCTGTCGTCATCTCGCTCAGCAAGGGCGGACAGTCCCTCCCTCTCCAGCACGCGGTATTCGTCAAGGTCGATGACCGCATCATGCAGCGTCAGCGCGTATCCGCCGTTTCGAGTACGAAGCACACTTCGAGAAACCTCCACAACCGGCATCTCGAGGGCGGTCGACAGATGCTTACGAATCTGCATTACATAGGTCTGCAGAGTAGTCTGGACACTTTTCGGCGGCCGAAGGTCCCAAATCTCGCTGATGAGCGAACTTTTCGACACAACCTCCCCCTCGTTCAACAACAGCAACGAGAGCAGCTGCCGCTGCTTCCGCGCCGAAGGAGTGGCACTACGATTGTCATGCGTGACAGCCAGCGGTCCCAGAATTCGAATATCCATCCACAGCCCCCTTGTTCGGCATTGCGACCGCCACGGGAAACGGTCATACCCAGCATTCCCGAACCACCGATGCGGTTTGTTAACAGATGGCTGCCAGCCCCTCCTCGACATATACTCCCGCAGACCCGCCGCAGCAGAAGGAAAACGCTGCGCCGGTGGTCAATCCGGCATCTCGGCACACCCTCAGCTACAACAGCGGCAGGACCTGACCGATCGGCTGACTTAGACAGCAAGTGTAGGAGGGCCTATCGTGGTCTCACCCGCACCCGCCGACATTTTCGACACCCCCGAAACCGACACAACGATCGAGATACTCGCAACGTCGCGCAGCTGGTGCGGCGGCCTACCGTGCGAAATCTGCAGGTGTGGACCCGCAGCCAGAGCCGACAGTTCCGCGAGCATGTGCGCCCGCATCGGTTGTACGCAGTGTTCCTGTTGCCCTCTATGCGGATTACGTGTCTCTGTGCGGATTGCGGCGGGCCGAGGGCATGGGAATGAAATGGGGCGCAGTGGACTTCGACGGCAGTACCGTCGAGGTTCGTCAGGGCCGCGTCGCGGTTACCGCGACGGAGCCGGAGATCGGCGACCCGAAGTCGTGGCGATCCGGGCGGACTCTCCCGGTTCCCCCGGATGTCTGCAGCGGGCGTAGCGGTGATCGGGCTGAAGGATATGCGCCACACCGCCGCCACGGTTCTCCTGGGCTCCGGCGCGCAGCCCGCCACCGTGGCGAAGCAGCCCGCCACCGTGACGAAGTGGCTCGGCCACGACCCGGCCGTACTTCTGCGGGTCTACGCGCACCCGAACAAGGAAGCACTCGGCGGAGCTGGTGACGCCGTTGTTCACGGAAACGGCGACACAATAACGCCACCGCGGGTGGGCCAGTTCTCGGCCACTTCGCCTACGGAATCTCCCAGCCCCCGCAGAAGCATTCCTGAGCTGCACGAACCACAGTGGGCGCAGAGGGGTTCGAACCCCCGACCGCTGGTGTGTAAAACCAGTGCTCTACCGCTGAGCTATACGCCCGGGACCTCGCCGATTCGGCGAAGTGGGTGCTGCGGTGGTGAGGCGCAGCGGTTTACGAATCTAACGCAGTGAGGGCTTTCTCCCAAGCTGCCTGGTCACGGGGTTCGCCGGGGCCGTTCATTTCGGCGAAGCGGATGATGCCGTCCTTGTCTATGACGAAGGTGCCGCGGTTGGGGTAGCCGGCGGAGTCGTTGAAGACGCCGTAGGTCTGGGCGACGGCACCGTGCGGCCAGAAGTCCGACAGCAGGGGGAAGGTGTAGCCCTGTTCGGCGGCCCAGATCTTGTGGGTGGGGGGCGGGCCGACCGAGATCGCGAGGATCTCGGCGTTGTCGTTCTGGAACTTGGGCAGCTCGTCGCGCACCTTGCACAGCTCACCCTGGCAGATGCCGGTGAACGCGAGCGGGTAGAACACGATCAGGACGTTCTTGTGCCCCCGGTAGTCGGACAGGCACACGTTCTGGTTGTTCTGGTCCTTCAGCGTGAAATCCGGCGCGACCGTGCCCACTTCGAGCGGCATGCGCAGTCCTCCTGTGTCGATGGCGACGTCCGCGGGGGAGCGCCGTGCGCCGCCCCCGCGAAAACCTTAGCCAACTGACGGATCAGCGCTGTTTCGAGGGTGTTTTGGGCTGCGTCAGCTTGGTTCCGGTCCAGGCACCCAGGCTGACGGGCGTCGTCGAGGTCAGCCCCGCCGGTGTCGCGGACTCCGCGATCTCGCTCGGGTCGACATGGCCGTCCTGCCCGGTCTTGGGGGTGAGCACCCAGACCACGCCCTCCTCGGCGAGCGGTGTGATGACATTCAACAGCTCGTCGACCAGGTCGCCGTCACCGTCTCGCCACCACAGCAGCACGACGTCGACCACCTCGTCGGTGTCCTCGTCGAGCAGCTCGGACCCGATCGTCTCCTCGATCTCGGCCCGCAGGGCGTCGTCGGTGTCCTCGTCCCAACCCAGTTCCTGAACCACCATGTCGTGGGTAATGCCAAGCTTCTGAGCGTAGTTCTGCGCGTCCGCCGCGGCGACCACGGTGGTGTCCTCCTCAACTCCCGACAGTAAGGTATTTGCAAGCGAACATGGTTATGCGCGCAAGCGCAAGCCGATCGGGCCGATTACCCTCCGAAATGTCGGGCCGAACCGGGCCGACGCGCCGTGAAACCGCTGTTCGGCGAACCGCCGACGGCTATTTGGTCGGACACAGGTTGCGTGCGATGCCGAGCGCGTCGTTGACCCGTTGACTGGCGTCGTTGAGCGGACCGACCGGTGCGGTATAGACCATCTTGCGGGTCTCGGCCGCCAGGGCGCGCGCCGCGTTGACGTAGTCGGTGAACTTCTGGGCGACGTCGGGCGGCAGCGCCGCCCCGCCGGAGTTGATGCCGTTCTCGACCTGGCGGGCCGCGTCCTCGAGGGTCTGCGCCGCGAGATCGCGCTTGGCGTCCTGGTCGGGGGCGTTGGAGTCGTGCGCGTCGACGAAATCGTTGTACCTGGTCACCGCGTTGCCGGTGATCGGCGTGGCGGCCACGTCGCGAAACGACTTGCAGCCCTCCGCGATCGCCTTGGCCTGCGCGGCCGCCTTGCGCGAGGAGGTGGCCGCCGCCGAGGACGAGGCCATCTCGGTGCGATACGCCGCGGCATCGGCCTGATTCACGGTCGGGGTACCGTGGACGGCATTGGAGCAGCCCGCAACCACCAGTCCCGAACCGACCGCGACGGTCGCACATACCAGTCCGAACCCGCGTGGGTTCAGCAGTTTCATCGTCCTCCCCGCTTCCCGAGCCCTCGACGTGTTGAAATGGGCGGCGGCCACAGCGCCGCGTTTGCCTAGCGAACGGTACTGGATCCCCTGCTGACATGATGACCTGGGACGCATCATCGACAAGGATGTGAGATGCGCCCCAACTGTGACGGGTCGGCCGGCCCATCGGCGAGCCACCCGGGGTTAGAGCCATCCGCTTGTCCACCCCTGTACGAGGAGCATTGATTTTGACCGACGTGATGCACCCGAAGTCGTCGAGCCCCACCGCCAACGGCGCCACCGCCGATCCGGGGTCGGCGCGCACGCGGCCGGCGGGAGCGCGTGTGCGTGTGATCCGTGAGGGGGTGGCGTCCTACCTCCCGGACATCGATCCGGAGGAAACCAGCGAGTGGCTCGAATCGTTCGACGAGATGCTCGACCGCGAGGGCGCGGGCCGGGCCCGCTACCTGATGCTGCGCCTGCTCGAGCGCGCCGGTGAACGGCATGTCACCATCCCCTCGCTGACCTCCACCGACTACGTCAACACCATCCCGACCGAGAACGAGCCGTGGTTCCCCGGCGACGAGGAGGTCGAGCGCCGCTACCGCGCCTGGATCCGCTGGAACGCCGCGATCATGGTGCATCGCGCCCAGCGCCCGGGAATCGCTGTGGGCGGCCACATTTCGACCTACGCCTCGTCGGCGGCGCTGTACGAGGTCGGGTTCAACCACTTCTTCCGCGGCAAGGACCACCCCGGCGGCGGCGACCACGTCTTCATCCAGGGGCACGCCTCCCCCGGCGTCTACGCCCGCGCCTTCCTCGAGAACCGGCTCACCGAGGCCCAGCTCGACGGGTTCCGGCAGGAGTACAGCGCCGGGGGTCCCGGCCACGGCCTGTCGTCGTATCCGCACCCGCGGCTGATGCCGGACTTCTGGGAATTCCCCACGGTGTCCATGGGATTGGGCCCGATGAACGCCATCTACCAGGCCCGGTTCAACCACTACCTGCACGACCGCGGCATCAAGGACACCTCCGACCAGCACGTGTGGGCGTTCCTCGGCGACGGCGAGATGGACGAGGCCGAATCGCGCGGCCTGGCCCACGTCGCGGCCCTGGAGGGGCTGGACAACCTGACCTTCGTCATCAACTGCAACCTGCAGCGGCTCGACGGTCCGGTGCGCGGCAACGGCAAGATCATCCAGGAGCTGGAGTCGTTCTTCCGCGGCGCGGGCTGGAACGTCATCAAGGTCATCTGGGGCCGCGAGTGGGACGCGCTGCTGGGCGCCGACCGCGACGGCGCGCTGGTGAACCTGATGAACTCCACCCCCGACGGCGACTACCAGACCTACAAGGCCAACGACGGCGCCTACGTGCGCGAGCACTTCTTCGGCCGCGACCCGCGCACCAAGGAGCTGGTGAAAGGGCTGACGGATCAACAGATCTGGAACCTCAAGCGCGGCGGTCACGACTACCGCAAGATCTACGCCGCCTACGCCGCCGCGCTGGCGCACCAGGGCAAGCCGACGGTCATCCTGGCCAAGACCATCAAGGGCTACGGCCTGGGCAAGCACTTCGAGGCCCGCAACGCCACCCACCAGATGAAGAAGATGACGCTGGACGATCTCAAGGCGTTCCGCGACGTGCAGCGCATCCCGATCAGCGACGCGCAGCTCGAGGCCGATCCCTATCTGCCGCCGTACTATCACCCCGGTCAGGACGCCCCGGAGATCCAGTACCTGCTGGACCGCCGCCGCACCCTGGGCGGCTTCCTGCCCGAGCGCCGCTCGGTCGCCAAGCCGCTGCAGCTGCCGGGCGACGAGCCCTACCGCTCGGTGCGCAAGGGGTCGGGCAAGCAGAACGTGGCGACCACGATGGCGTTCGTGCGCCTGATGAAGGAACTGCTGCGCGACAAGGAGATCGGCAAGCGCATCGTGCCGATCATCCCGGACGAGGCCCGCACCTTCGGCATGGACTCGTGGTTCCCGTCGTTGAAGATCTACAACCGCAACGGTCAGTTGTACACATCCGTCGACGCGGAATTGATGCTCGCCTACAAGGAGAGTCAGGTCGGCCAGATCCTGCACGAGGGCATCAACGAGGCCGGGTCGACCGCGTCCTACACGGCGGCGGCCACCTCCTACGCCACGCACGGCGAGCCGATGATCCCGCTGTACATCTTCTATTCGATGTTCGGCTTCCAGCGCACCGGCGACGGTCTGTGGGCCGCGGCCGATCAGCTCGCGCGCGGTTTCATCCTCGGCGCGACCGCCGGGCGCACCACGCTGACCGGTGAGGGCCTGCAGCACAACGACGGTCACTCGCTGCTGCTGGCCTCCACCAATCCGGCGATGGTGTCCTACGATCCGGCGTTCGCCTTCGAGATCGCCCACATCGTGCGCGACGGTCTGCGCCGGATGTACGGCGGCGGGCAGCCCGCACCGGAATCGATCGCCCTGCCCGGCACCCACCCGCATTCGAAGAACGACGCCTTCGGCGGCGAGAACGTCTCCTACTACATCACCCTCTACAACGAGCCCTACCCGCAGCCCGCCGAGCCCGACAACCTCGATATCGAGGGCCTGCTGAAGGGCATCTACCTGTACCGGCGCGGCGGCGAGGGCGAGGTGCGGGCGCAGATCCTGGTGTCGGGCGTGACCGTGCCCGACGGCCTGCGCGCGCAGGAGCTGCTGGCGTCGGAATGGGGCGTGCAGGCCGACGTGTGGTCGGTGACCTCCTGGAGCGAACTGCGAAAAGAGGCCCTGGCCAAGGAGATTCACACGCTGCGCCACCCCGACACCGAGCCGGGCGTGCCGTACGTGACCGAGGCGCTGTCGCGGGTGCAGGGGCCGTTCGTGGCCGCCACCGACTGGATGCGCGCGGTCTCCGACCAGATCCGCAAGTGGGTTCCCGGCGACTACACCACCCTGGGCACCGACGGATTCGGCTTCTCCGATACTCGCCCGGCCGCGCGCCGGGTGTTCAACGTCGACGCGCAGTCGATCGCGGTCGCGGTGCTGGAGGCGCTGGCCCGCGGCGGAAAGATCGAGCGGGGCACGGTCGTCGAGGCCGCGGCCCGCTACCGCATCCACGACGTGGACGCCGCGCCGAAGTCGGTGAGCACCGACGAACAACTGGCATGACACCAGCCGACGCCGCCCCCGCGCCGCAGGGCACGGGGGCGGCGGCACGCCCATATGTGGAGGGTCTGGGTCGGCACCGCGACCGCAAGGGAATATTGAGTAGTGGATCGTAAACCGCCGCGGCCGCGCCGGATCTCCGACAGCTCCTCCGAGCATGAGGTATATCTGCCGACCGGTGCCCTCTCGCCCTATCAGCAGACCCGCGACCCGCTACCGGACACGCTGCTCAAACGGGTGAAACAGTTCTCCGGCCGGTTGTCGACCGAGGCGATCGCCTCGATGGAGGATCGGCTGCCGTTCTTCGGCGATCTGGACGCGGCCCAGCGCGCCGGGGTGCAGATGCTGGTGCAGACCGCGGTGGTGAACTTCCTGGAGTGGCTGCAGGATCCGGAGAGCGACATCCGATTCAGCCTGGACGCCTTCCAGGTCATTCCGCAGGATCTGGCGCGGCGGCTGACCCTGCGCCAGACCGTCGACATGGTCCGGGTGGCCATGGAGTTCTTCGAGCAGTGGCTGCCCGCGCTGGCCCGCAACGACCGGCAGCTGGTGGCGCTCACCGAGGCGGTGCTGCGATACGGGCGCGAGCTCGGCTTCGCGGCCGCCTCGGTGTACGCCAGCGCCGCCGAATCGCGCGGGGCCTGGGACACCCGGCTCGAGGCGCTGGTCGTCGACGCCGTGGTGCGCGGCGACACCGGACCCGAAATGCTCTCCCGCGCAGCGACTTTGAACTGGGACGCGACCGCGCCCGCGACCGTGCTGGTGGGCACGCCGCCCAAGGACCAGGTGGCGGTAGGGGGGTCGGTGCACACCCTGGCCGCCCGGCACGGCCGCGCCGCCCTGGCCGTGGTGCAGGGCGCGCGACTGGTGATGGTGGTCAGCGGCCATCTGGGCGAGACCTCCTATCCGTCCGCCTTTCTCACCGATCTGCTGGCCGAGGCGTTCTCCGACGGGCCCGTGGTGATCGGGCCGACCACCCGCACGCTGTCGGCCGCGCACGTCAGCGCGGTGGAGGCGATGGCGGGGATGGAGGCGGTGGTGGGCTGGCGCGGCGCGCCACGCCCGGTGCACGCGTCGGAATTGCTGCCCGAACGCGCCCTGCTCGGTGATCGCGCTGCGGTCGAGGCTCTGAACGAGTATCTTGTCCTACCGTTGGCCGCCGCCGGATCGGCCCTGTCGGACACCCTCGACGCCTATCTGGATTGCGGCGGAGCCGTCGAGACCTGCGCCCGCCAGCTGTTCGTTCATCCAAATACGGTCCGCTATCGGTTGAAGCGGATAGCCGACATCACCGGCCGCGATCCCATGAATCCCCGGGATGCGTACGTGCTCCGGATCGCGGCAACAGTAGGTCGCCTGACACGAACTCGTAACGAATCGCCAACTTCTGCCCCAGAAGACGCTCCTGCCACTTTTTACGAGGATCGGTTGTAACGAGTCCGGCGAACGGTCGATCGCGACAACCCACTTGCCGTTTTGTTGGGTCCACACAAAAGCTGTCCGCAAGCTTCATTCGCGTCGACATCTCCGCCGGAGGGCATCACGGTGTTCTCTTAGAGGCGTGATCGCGTTGTTCGCCCCTGGACAGGGCTCTCAGACACCCGGCATGCTCGCGCCTTGGCTCGATCTTCCCGGCGCGCGCGACCGCCTCGAAATCTGGTCCAAGGCCGCCGGCCTGGACCTGCTGCGACTCGGCACCACCGCGACCGCGGAGGAGATCACCGATACGGCGGTCACCCAGCCGCTCGTGGTCGCCGCGGCGCTGCTCGCCTACGCGGAGATCCCGCGGGATGTGCTTCCCGCGGATACGATCGTCGCCGGACATTCGGTCGGCGAGCTCGCCGCCGCCGCCGTGGCCGGGGTTATCTCCCCCGACGACGCGGTGCGGCTGGCCGCCCTCCGCGGTGCGGAGATGGCCAAGGCGTGCGCGCTGGAGCCGACCGGCATGTCCGCCGTGCTCGGTGGCGAGGAGGCCACCGTGCTCGCTCGGCTCGACGAGCTCGATCTCGTGCCCGCCAACCGCAACGCGGCGGGGCAGATCGTGGCGGCGGGCCGGCTCGATGCGTTGGCGGAACTGGCCGCGAATCCGCCTGAGAAGGCGCGGATTCGGGCCCTGCCCGTCGCCGGTGCGTTCCACACCGCGTATATGGCCCCCGCGCAGGATGCTGTGACGGATGCCATCACGCGGATCACTCCCGGCGAACCGACTCGGACCCTACTGTCGAACTACGACGGTCGGCCGGTCGCGTCGGGCAAGGATGCCATCGACAAGCTCGCAGCACAGGTGACCCGGCCCGTCCGGTGGGATCTGTGCACCGAGACCGTCCGCGCGGCAGGGGTTTCCGGAGTGGCCGAGCTGCCACCCGCCGGCACCCTGGTCGGCATCGCCAAGCGGGAGCTCAAGGGCACCCCGAATCTGGCGTTGAAGACCCCCGAGGGCATCCCCGGATTGGCCGATCTTTCGGCAACCGGCTAGCTTTCCTCGCGGTTCGCAGCGTCGCGACCGCGAACGAATGGGCGAAACGTTTGCCCGTGTCGAACCGACAAAATGAATCGGACCCCCGAGATTATCAAGAAGGGAGCCACCAAGTGGCCGCGTTGACCCAGGAACAGATCGTCGAAGAGCTTGGCAAGATCATCGAAGAGGTGACCGGTATCGAGCCTTCCGAGGTGACCCTCGAGAAGTCCTTCGTCGACGACCTGGACATCGACTCGCTGTCGATGGTCGAGATCGCCGTCCAGACCGAGGACAAGTACGGCGTCAAGATCCCCGACGAGGATCTGGCCAGCCTGAAGACCGTCGGTGACGCCGTCGGCTACATCCAGAAGCTCGAGGCCGAGAACGCCGAAGCGGCCGAGGAGCTGAAGGCCAAGTTCGGGCACGCCGAGTAAAGGGCCGATACCGTGACCACTCCTTCCACCTTGAACGGGAACTTCCCCAACGTCGTCGTAACTAGCCTGGCGGCGACCACGTCGATCGCGGGTGATGTCGATGCGACGTGGAAGGGGCTCCTCAACGGCGAGAGCGGTATCGAGACGCTCGAGGACTCCTTCGTCGAGGAATACGACCTTCCGGTCCGCATCGGCGGTCACCTGAAGGTTCGTCCTGAGACCCTGCTCACCCGGGTCGAATGCCGTCGCATGGCGTACGTCGAGCAGCTGGCGACCGTGCTCGGTCGCGAGGTGTGGAAAAACGCCGGCAGTCCCGAGGTCGACCCTGAGCGGCTCGGCGTGGCGATCGGCACCGGCCTCGGCGGCGGCGACGCGCTGATCGACTCGGTCGACAAGCTGAAGAACGGTGGCTATCGCAAGATTTCGCCGCTGGCGGTTCAGATGGTCATGCCGAACGGCCCGTCCGCCGTCGTCGGTCTGGAGTTGCAGGCCCGCGCGGGAGTGGTCACGCCGGTTTCCGCCTGTTCGTCGGGCTCGGAGGCCATCGCCAACGCGTGGCGGATGATCGTCATGGGCGACGCCGACATCGTCGTCACCGGCGGTGTCGAGGGCTACATCGACGCGGTGCCGATCGCGGCGTTCTCCATGATGCGGGCGATGAGCACCCGCAACGACGACCCGAAGGGCGCCTCGCGTCCGTTCGACTCCAGCCGCGACGGATTCGTCTTCGGTGAGGCGGGTGCGCTCATGGTCGTCGAGACCGAGGAGCACGCCAAGGCGCGCGGGGCCACCATCCACGCTCGCCTGATGGGCGCGGGCATCACCTCCGACGGGTTCCACCTGGTCGCTCCCGCCCCCGACGGCAAGGGCGCCGCCCGGGCGATGACCCGGGCCATGCAGACCGCGGGCCTGAGCAAGCAGGACATCACGCACGTCAACGCGCACGCGACCGCGACGCCGATCGGCGACACCGCCGAGGCGAACGCGATCAACCTGGCCGTCGGCAACCACGCCTCGGTGTACGCGCCGAAGTCCGCCCTGGGCCACTCGATCGGCGCCGTCGGCGCCCTCGAGTCGGTGCTCACCGTGCTCAGCATCCGCGACGGCATCGTGCCGCCGACGCTGAACCTGGAGAACCAGGACCCGGAGATCGATCTCGACGTCGTGCACGGCGAGGCCCGCCGCCAGGACATCGAGTACGCGATCAACAACTCGTTCGGTTTCGGTGGGCACAACGTGGCGCTCACCTTCGGCCGGTACTGATACCCGGTCACACACCGCAATCCCGGTGGGGTTTTCCGCAGAGCGTTCTCGCCCCCGAAAACCCCACCGGGATTTCGACTTTCGCAGCCGCGTCAGCGACTCCACATCCCCTCGAGGAGATTACGCGATGACCATCATGGCCCCCGCCCAGGCGGATGCCGCGACCGATCCCCGTGATCCGCTGGGACGGTTGCAGCGCTTCTTCGATCCCGGAACCGTTCTGCCGCTTCATCCTCGCGACAAGTCCGGCGTGCTGGCCGCCATCGGCGAGGTCGACGGCGTGCGCACCGTCGCCTACTGCTCCGACGCCACCGTGATGGGCGGCGCCATGGGCGTGGAGGGCTGCAAGCACATCGTCGACGCGATCGATACCGCGATCGACTCCGCGATTCCCGTGGTCGGCATCTGGCACTCCGGCGGCGCGCGCCTGGCCGAGGGCGTGGAGGCCCTGCACGCGGTCGGCCTGGTCTTCGAGGCCATGGTCCGCGCGTCCGGGCTGGTCCCGCAGATCTCGGTGGTCGTCGGGTTCGCCGCGGGCGGCGCCGCCTACGGACCGGCGCTGACCGATATCGTCATCATGGCCCCCGAGGGCCGCGTCTTCGTGACCGGACCGGACGTGGTCCGCTCGGTCACCGGCGAGAACGTCGACATGGCCACCCTGGGCGGACCGGTCACCCACGGCAAGAAATCCGGCGTGTGCCACGTGGTCGCCGACGACGAGGGCGACGCCATGAACCGCGCCCGCAAGCTGGTCTCGATGTTCGCCGAGCAGGGCGAATTCGACCTGGTCGCCGCCGAACACGGCGATGTCGACCTCAAGGCCCTGCTACCGGAATCGGCCAAACGCGCCTACGACGTGAAGCCGCTCGTGCACGAACTGCTCGACAACGTGGACGGCGAATCCTCGTTCGAGGAACTACAGGGCGGCTACGCGCGCAGCATCGTCACCGGCCTGGGCCGGCTCGGCGGCCGCACCGTCGGCGTGCTCGCCAACAACCCGCTCCGCCTGGGCGGCTGCCTCACCAGCGAAAGCGCCGAGAAAGCAGCACGTTTCGTGCGCCTGTGCAACTCCTTCGGCATCCCGATGGTGGTCGTCACCGACGTGCCCGGCTACCTGCCCGGCGTCGGCATGGAATGGGAGGGCGTGGTACGCCGCGGCGCGAAACTGCTGCACGCCTTCGCCGAGGCCCGCGTGCCCCGGGTGACCCTGGTGACCCGCAAGATCTACGGCGGCGCCTACATCGCCATGAACGCCCGCTCGCTCGGCGCGACCGCGGTGTACGCATGGCCGGGCTCCGAGGTCGCCGTCATGGGCGCCAAGGCCGCGGTCGGCATCCTGCACAAGAAGGCCATCGCCGCCACCCCCGAACCCGAGCGCGAGGCCCTGATCGAACGCCTGACCGCCGAACACGAAGCCATCGCCGGCGGCGTGGGCCGCGCACTGTCCATCGGCGTCGTCGACGAGGTCATCGACCCCGCCAAGACCCGCTCCACCATCGCCGCCGCCCTCGCCGCCGCACCGGCCAAACCCAGCCACAACAAGAACATCCCGCTGTAATCGGTTCGGCGGCAACGACATCGGGTGGTCTCCGCGGAGGCCACCCGATTCTGCTGCCCCAGAAAGCTGTGTCCTGCTCCGCAGGACTCCCCGGGTGACGATGTGCGGATGACCGACTACCGCTCGCGCGTTCCGCTGCCGCCGCATCGGCGCGACGATCTGGTCCGGCAGGTGTGCCGGGTTCTCATCGCCGCCGCGCCCGCCGCCTGGCAGGAGATCCACGCGTGGTTCACCACCACCGTCGGATTGTCCACGTCCAGGCTGGAATTCGTGCTGCCCGGCGGCAGCCGCACGGTGCCGGACGGGATCCCGCCCGCGGCCGAGACGCGCCTGGACGACCTGCGCAACGGCATGTACCGAGACCGCATCGGCACCTGGTACAGCGCCCGCATCGTGATTGTCGCCCCCGGCCAGTTCTCCATCGACTACGACTACGACAGCGAGCCGGTATTCGACCCCCCGCTGGACGCCTCCGGCCTCGCCCTGGATTTCGAATATTTCCCCCGCGCCCGGGAGCACACGCCGGAATGGTTGCGCCGCACACTGTCTCATGCGGGGCAGGCACTGTGATCCCGGCCAAAAGCGTGCCGGGATCATTAGAAATGGCGTGCCGGGACCATGAGAGGTGGCGTGCCGGGACCACGGGAGATGGCGTGCCGGGACCACGGGAGATGGTGCGCCGGGACCACGGGAGATGGTGCGCCGGGATGACGAGGGCGGCGGGCCGAGACGGTCGGGGCGGGTCAGCCGACGTCGCGGCGGAGCCAGGTGACTTCGGCGCCTTCGCCGCCCCAGCGGTAGGGCTCGAGGTCGTCGTCCCAGGCGGTGCCCAGGGCGCGGTCGAGTTCGGCGGTGATCTCGGCGGTGGTGTGGCGGCCGCGTTCGCGGGCCGCGGCGACGAGGGCGCGCAGGCGCATCTCGCCGATCATCACGTCGCCGTTGGCGCCGGTGGTGCCGCGCCACAGGCCGAGGCCGGGCACGAAGCTGTAGCGCTCGCCGTCGACGCCCTCGCTGGGGTCCTCGGTGACCTCGAAACGCAGCACCGGCCAGGCGCGTAATGCGGTGGCGAGCTTGGATCCGGTGCCGACCGGGCCGACCCAGTCGGTGGTGGCCCGTAACTGTCCGGGCGCGGCGGGCTGTGCGGTCCAGCGCAGTTGGGCCGGTGATTTCAGCGTCGAGGACAGGGTCCATTCGATGTGCGGGCACAGCGCGGCGGGCGAGGAGTGGATATACACCACTCCCGACGTCGCATCCGCGAACTGATTCGATGCGCGCACCAGTAACCTCCAGCGTCGACGTGGGACGTCTTCCCCAACGACCCGGACGAGCTGGCGTTGCCTGAGTTTACTGGAGTGCCCGAAGTTACGTGTGTTACTTCGGGGCCGTGTCGCTCGATCCGAGGATTTCCCCGATCACCGCGTCGCTGAAACCAGGCCAGACCGCGCGTGCCCAGTCGCCGAAATTCTCGTCGCTGAGCGCCACACACGCCAGCCCGAGCTGCGGGTCGGCCCACAGAAATGTGCCCGACTGGCCGAAATGGCCATAGGTTCGGGGGGAATTGGCGGCCCCGGTCCAATGCGGAGTTTTCCGGTCCCGGATCTCGAAGCCCAGACCCCAGTCGTTGGGGCGCTGCGAGCCGTAGCCGGGCAGGACGCCGTTGGTGCCCGGGAATTGCACGGCCGTCGCCTCGGCGAGGGTTTCCACGGTGACGAGCGTGGGATTCAGCAACTCGGCGGCGAATTGCAGCATGTCGGTCAGCGAGGAGCGCGCGCCGTGCCCGGCCGAGCCGTGCAGCACCGACGATTTCATCCCGAGCGGCTCGAAGACGGCCTCGTGCAGGTAATCCGGGAATGCGATACCGGTCTGGTCGGCGACGAATTGCGCGAGCACCTCGAAACCCGCGCTGGAGTAGATGCGCCGGGCGCCCGGCTCGCTCATGATCACGGTGGTATCGAAGGCGAGGCCGGAGGTGTGCGCGAGCAGGTGCCGGACCGTGGAACCGGGTGGGCCCGCGGGTTGGTCCAGTTCGATCGCGCCCTCCTCGACGGCGATCAGAACCGCGTAGGCCACAAGCGGTTTGGTGACCGAGGCGAGCGCGAAGACCCGCTCCGCGTCGCCCTCGGTGGCCGGTCCCTGCGGCCCGACAACCCCCGCCGCCGCATGCCGAACGGGCCACTGTCGAATCTGCTCCAGTGCTCGCACGGCGTCGAGCCTACGGTGTCGGGCCGGTGGCGCGCGATCCCGGTTACCATCGACGGATCATGAGCGATGTTCCCACGATCCACGGTGAGGTCGCGCCGGGTTTCGGGCCCGTCGCCGATGCGTTCCGCCGCAACTTCTCCCGGCACGGCGAGATCGGCGCGGCCGTAGCGGTGTACGCCGGGGACCGGCCGCTGGTGGATCTGTGGGCCGGGCATCGCGATCGGGAGCGGACGCTGCCGTGGGAGCGCGACACCATGGCGCCGGTGTTCTCGTCCACGAAGGGCATGGCGGCGTTCGTGATCGCGGCCGCGGTGTCGCGCGGGCTGCTGGACTACGAGCGGCCGGTGGCCCGGTACTGGCCCGAATTCGGCTCGCACGGCAAGGAATCCGTCACCGTGCGGCAGTTGCTCGACCATCAGGCCGGGCTGCCGATACTGGATCGGGTGGTGCGGCTGCGCGAGCTCGACGACCGGGAGCGGGTGGCGGCGATCCTGGCGGCGCAGAAACCGTTGTGGCGGCCGGGAACCCGGCACGGCTACCATCCGATCACCGCGGGGCTGTATCAGGGCGAGCTGATCCGCCGCGTCGATCCGGGCGGGCGGACGCTGGGCCGGATCTTCGCCGAGGAGTTCGCCGGGCCGCTGGGAGTGGATTTCCACATCGGCCTGCCCGAGGATGTGCCGATGGAGCGGGTCGCCACCCTGTCGGACACCCGCGGGCTCGATATCGTCCGGTACGAGCGGAATGTGCCGGTGCGCATCGCCGCCCAGCTGTACACCCGGCGGGGGCTGACCTATCGCGCGCTGAGCAATCCGCGGCTGGGCGCGGCGGCGCGGGCGGCCCGGCGCGAGCTCCTGCGGCTGGAGCTGCCCGCCTCGGGCGGCGTCGGGACCGCCCGCGCGCTGGCCCGTGTCTACGGGGCCGCGGTCGCCGGGGCGCTGCCCATCGACGCCGCGCTGCTGGACCGGATCGCCGCCGCGGACACCCCCCACGAGGTCCCCGCCGACGATCTGATCCTGTTCACCCGCAGCCGATATCACCTCGGCTTCCGGAAGTCCTGCGGCGCTTTCCGTTTCGGCTCCGACAAGCGCGCCTACGGCACCACCGGCCTGGGCGGGTCGATGGGTTTCGCCGATCCCACCGCCGGTCTCGGCTTCGGCTACGTCATGAACCGCCTCGGCGTCGCCGTCCTCGACGACGCCCGCACCCGCACCCTCCGCGAGTCCCTCCTCCGCTGCCTCTAGCTACTATCCCCTCCCTTCGTGGTCCCGGCGTGCTCCCCTCGCGGTCCCGGCGTACTCCCCTCATGGCCCCGGCGTACTCCCCTCGCGGTCCCGGCGTGCTCCCCTCGCGGTCCCGGCGTACTCCCCTCATGGCCCCGACGTGCTCCCCTCACGGTCCCGACGTGCTCCCCTCACGGTCCCGACGTGCTCCCCTCACGGTCCCGACGTGCTCCCCTCACGGTCCCGGCATGTTCTCCTCATGGTCCCGGCGTGCTCCCTCATGGTCCCGGCGTGCTTTTGGCCGGGGCCTCGCTGGATTCCGGCCAAAAGCACGCCGGAATCAGGAATGGGGCACTAGGCGTGCACGTCGTGGAGGTGGTGGTGGAGGTCGTGGAGGAAGTAGCGGGACAGGGAGTCGATGGTGAACACCGAGCCGTTGCTGCGGCGGGCGGTGCGGGGGCGGTCGGGGGGCGGGACGGATTCGAAAGCGCGGGAGACGGTTTCGGCGGCGGCGGCCAGCTCGGCGGCGACGGCGGCGGGTTGCTGCGCGCGGTAGTCGGCGGCGACGGCGGTGGCGTCCTGGTCCCAGTCGGCGAAGACCGGCAGCTCCCCGTCGACACGCACCGTGGTGTCGTAGCGGGGGATCTCGGGCCCGGGGACCGCGCCGCCCGCGCGAATGACGGCGAGGCGGTGGGTCATGATCCGGCACACGTCGCGGACGTGCGCGGCGTACTCCAGCGCCGACCACGTCGAATCATCCGGCCGCACCGCCACATCCGAGCGCACCAGCACACCGGTGAAGCGGGCCGCGGCATCGCGCACCAGCCCCGGCACCGCCTCGTACTCGACGGCGATCCCATCGAATCCACAGTCGGGACAGCGCTTTTCGAGGACCCACGTCCAGTCCTTGACATCACGGACGATCGGCATGAGCCCACCGTAGAGTGGCGGGAAATAATTCTCTATATATATCCTGCCAGTCAACGATGAGATCCGGCCGGTCGTCACTCCATCAGCCGGTGCGCCCGTTCGAACAGCTCCAGGGTGATGGCGTGCAGGAAGTCGCCGACCTGCTTGGGGGCCTTGCCCGCGAAGGCGCGGGCGTGCGTGCCCTCCAGCACGATGCCGAGCTTGAAGCAGGCCAGGACCGTGTACCAGGTGACGTGGCTCAGATCGAGGGCGGAGAATTCGCCGTAGTGAGCGACCATCTCCTCCGGCGTGGGCAGCCCGCCCACCTCGCCGAGCTTGCCGACCAGCGCGGCGCCGGTGGTGCCGGGTTCGGGGCGGGTCGCGATCTGCCAGCCCAGGTCCAGCAGCGGGTCGCCGATGGTCGACATCTCCCAGTCCACCATGGCGGCCACCTGCGGGCCGTCGTAGCGGAACATCATGTTGGCCAGGTGGCAGTCGCCGTGCAGGATGCCGGGCGTCCACCGCGCGGGGCGGTGCCGGTCCAGCCAGTCGCCGACGCGCTGCACGCCGGGGATCTCCGGGCCCGGATAGCCCTCGTTGGCCGTGTAGGAGTCCAGTTCGGCGAGCCAGCGCGGCACCTGCCGTTCCAGGAAGCCGTCCGGCTTGCCGTAGTCGGACAGCCCGAGCCGCCGGTAGTCCAGCGACCCGAGCCGGGCGATGGCCTCCACCGCGGACAGGCCCATGTGCCGCCGGATCTCCGGATCACCGGCGTGCAGGGCGGGCAGTTCGTTCTGCGGATTGAAGCCGTCGATCGGCTCCATCAGATAGAACACCGCGCCGAGCACCGACTCGTCGGGGCAGGCGGCGATCACGCCGGGGGCGCGCACTCCGGTCCCGGCCAGCGCGCCGAGCAGCCGCGCCTCGCGCCGGATGACCTCGTTGCTCTTGGCGCGCAGGTGTTTCGGGCCGCGGCGCAGCACGTAGTCGCGGCCGCCGCGGGTGAATCGCAGCATGATGTTCTGGGTGCCGCCGCCGAGCGGAGTCACCTTCTCGAACTCGCCGCCCGGTAAACCCTGCTCATCCATCCACGGCCCGACGATCGCGAAATCGACGACGTCGCGCTCCACCTCGGCCGGTTGCACCACAGACATTCCCACATTGTGCACCAGAACATCCCGGCAACTGCTGGCATATGCCATCAATGTGCCGAGTGGGCGCTTGTCCGGGACCGGTTACGGTAGTGGGCATGCGCACGATCCGGTCCCCGCACGCCTGTGACCTCTGATCCCACCCGGCGGCCCCTGCGCACCCTGCTGGTCGACAACTACGACTCCTTCACCTACAACCTCTTCCAGCTGATCGCCGAGGTGAACGGGGTCGAGCCGGTGGTGGTGCGCAACGACGCGGTCACCGATCCCGCGCAGCTGGGGCTGGACCGGTTCGACAACATCGTGATCTCCCCCGGTCCCGGCAGGCCGGACAGCGCCCGCGATTTCGGTATCTCGCGGGAGCTGATCGAGCGGGCCGAGCTGCCGCTGCTGGGGGTGTGCCTGGGGCATCAGGGCATCGTGCTCGCGGCGGGCGGCGCGGTGGTCGCGGCGCCGCACCCGCGACACGGTTATCCGGATCGGATCACCCACGACGACTGCGATCTGTTCGCCGGGATACCGCGGGACTTCCTCGCGGTGCGCTACCACTCCCTGTGCGCCGCCCACCCGCTTCCCGACGATCTCGCCCTCACCGCCACCGCCCCCGACGGCGTGATCATGGGCGTCCGCCACCGGCATCGGCCGCAGTGGGGCGTCCAGTTCCACCCCGAGTCGATCTCGAGCGAGTACGGCGCCGCGCTGCTGCGCAACTTCGCCCGGCTGACGCGGGAGCACGCGGTCCGGCGGGAGATGCTGCGGGACAACCATCTTCCGGAGGCGCCACGGGAGATCACCCAGCCCGCAACGTCTTCCGCCGCGGAGCCGAGGACCCTGACCGTCCTGCACGAGGTGGTCGAGCGGGCGGTGGATACCGAAGCGGTGTTCGTGCGGATGTTCCGGGACTCGGCGACGGCGTTCTGGCTCGACAGCGCGCACGCCGAGCCGGGGCTGGATCGGTTCTCGTACCTGGGCGATGCCGCCGGGCCGCTCGCCGAGGTGGTGCGCTACCGGGTGGGCGACGGGTTCGTGACCGTCGATTCGGCGGCGGGCGGGCGCCGGGTCGCGGGCACCGTGCTCGACTACCTGGCCGGGGAGCTGGAGCGGCGGCGGATCGAGTTCCCCTCCGTGCCTTTCGATTTCGTCGGCGGCTATGTGGGTTACCTGGGCTACGAGGTGAAGGCCGACTGCGGGGCCGCGCCCGGGCATCGCGCGGCGACGCCGGATGCGCAGTGGGTGTTCGCGGATCGGCTGATCGTGGTCGACCACGTTGCGGACCGCACCCATCTGCTCGCCCTCGCGGAGCCGGAATCCCTTGCCGCGGCGCGTACTTGGCTCGACGCCACGCGATCGACGCTCGCCGACCTGCCGGATCGGTCGCGGCCGGAGCAGCTGGCGCTGCCCGCGGACGAGGCGGCCGTGGCCGCCGGACTCACCCGGGGCCGCGACCGCTACCTCGCCGATATCGCCGAGATCGACGCCCAACTGCGGGCCGGGCAGACCTACGAGGTGAACCTCACCGACGCGACGACGGTCGCGGCGGACTGCCCCGGCCTGGCGGTGTATCGCGTTCTGCGCCGGAGCAATCCGGCCCCGCAGGCCGCGTTCCTGCGCTTCGGCGACCTGGAGGTCGCGTGCTCCTCGCCCGAGCGGTTCCTGAAGGTGGATCGCACCCGCACGGTGGAGAGCAAGCCGATCAAGGGCACCGCGCCGCGCGGCGCGACCCCCGCCGCCGACGAGAACCTGCGCCGCGCACTGGAACTCGACCCCAAGACGCGCGCCGAGAACCTGATGATCGTCGACCTGCTGCGCAACGATCTCGGCCGGGTGTGCGAGGTCGGCAGCGTGCACGTGCCGAAACTCATGGCGGCCGAGACGTATACGACCATGCACCAGCTGGTGACGACCGTGCGCGGCCGACTGCGGCCCGACGTCGGCGTCCTCGACTGTGTGCGCGCCTGTTTCCCCGGCGGCTCCATGACGGGTGCGCCCAAGCTGCGCACCATGGAGATCATCGACACCCTGGAGACCGAGGCGCGCGGAATCTACTCCGGCGCCATCGGCTTCCTCGGCCTCGGCGGCACCGCGGAGCTCAATATCGTCATCCGCACCGCCGTGCGCCACGACGGCCGGTGGCGCATCGGCGCGGGCGGCGCCGTGGTCCTCGATTCCGACGCCGAGTCCGAGTACCACGAAATGGTCCTGAAGGCCGCCGCCGCCCTGCGCGCCGTCGTCGCGGTCGCGCGCCCGTCGGTGTCGGGGGCGCCTGGCATAGTTCGATCACTGTGACGAACACCGACGACGACGCGACGCCGCTGCCGACTTCACTTCTGACCGTGCTGGTTTCGTGGCGGTCCGGGCACGCGGTGGATGCGCACGCCCTGCTGCTGGACGGGTCCGGGCGGGTGCGGTCGGGGCGCGACGCGGTGTTCTTCAACGCGCCCCGGCATCCGTCGCAGGCGGTGACGCTGGATCAGGAGCCCGCACCGCGCACGGCGCGGCTGTCGGTGTCGCTGCCGCGCACCGAGGCGGAGGTGCAGCGCATCCTGGTGACCGGGTCGGTCGAGAAGGGCTTCCTGGACGCGGTCGCCGATCCGACGGTGAGCGTGCTGGACGCCGAGGGGCTGGTGGCCCGCGGCGATGTCGACGCGCCGGAGGCGGTGCGCGCGATGGTGTTCGGCGAGTTCCGCCGACGAGACGGGCGCTGGTGGTGGGTGCGCGGGAATGATCGCGGGCGGGCCGAACTGGCCGAGCTGTTCGCCGACTACGGGGTTGCGGTCGGATCGGCGCGATCGCGAATCTCGCTGCACCGCACGGCCGTTCCCGACCCCGCACCGGAGAAGCCCACGGCCCCGGCGAATCCGGAGCGCCCGGACTGGCATCCCGATCCGGCGGACGCGTCGATGCTGCGCTGGTGGGACGGCACCGCGTGGACCGAGGCGAAAACACCACGGGTGCAATCGGATTCCCGGATCTGTAATCGCTGCGGCCGCCGCCGGGGCTGGCGGGTGCTGGGCTCCCCGGGCCCCTGCCGGTCCTGCACCGCCGAGATCGAGGAGTACCTGACCGGCTGGCGGGCCCGCGCCTGGCGGGTGCTCACCACCGCCGGGGCGCACGGCGCCGCCTGGGACGAGGTGTGGACGGCGCTGCGCTATCGCCGCATCGACGCCGACGCCGGGCGGGCCGCGCTGCACGGCCCGGGGCAGGCGTACGTGGAGCGGCTGGCCGCCTTCGCGGGCGCGGACGGCGAGATCACCACCGCCGAGCTCGACGAATTCGAGGGCACCGTCGCGGCGCTGGCGCTGTCCGGCCCGCTGGTGGAGGACCTGCGCCGCCGAATGCGCCGCGGCCACACCCTGTCCCGGCTGCGGGCGGGCGAATTGCCGGTCGTGCGCGCCCCCGGGCTGCACCTGGATCCGGAAGAGACCGTGCACCTGGATGTTCCGGCCGTCCGGATCCGGCAGCTGGCGCGCGGCCCCCGGGCCACCGAGGGCCGGCTCGTCTGCTCGAACAAGAAGCTGCGCTTCGTCGGCGCCGAGGCGGGCATCGAAACGCCGTGGGCGCGCATCGTTTCCGTGACCGCCGCCGGCGGTGTGGTCGAGATCGCGGCGACCGCGGCCCGGGGCGGGGCCGTATTCGAGGTCGCCGACCCCGATGCGGTGGCCGCAACGCTGGAGGGCGCGCTGCGGGTGGCCAAGCGGCTGGCGCTGGCCCCGGGCCGCCGCGACCGCCGCTCGATCCCGCCGGAGATCAAGGCGCAGGTGTGGCAGCGCGACGGCGGCCGGTGCGTGGAGTGCGGGGCCACCCACTACCTGGAGTTCGACCACATCATCCCGCTCAGCCGCGGCGGCGCCACCAGCGCCGCGAACCTACAGATCCTGTGCCGGTCGTGTAATCGGACCAAGGGCACCCGGATTTGATCAGCTGGCCAGGGCCGAGCTGGTCGCGGAGCGGATGGCGGCGGTGACGGTTTCGGGGTCCTCCAGCATGACAAGGTGTCCCGCGCCCTCGACGGTGATGGCTTGGGTGGGGTTGAGGGTGGTGTTCAGGCGGGCGCCTGCGGCGGGCGAGAGGATGCGGTTGTCGGTGCCCCAGATGGTCGTGATGGGTGGGAAGGCGGGGCCGGGGCGGAAGGTGTCGAGTTCGCCCAGGCGGTGCAGGTCGCGCGCGATGGCGGCGGCGGGCAGCAGGCGGCGCGGCTCGGCCCAGCGGCTGCGCAGCCCGGCGAAGGGGTGCGGGGCCATGTCGCGGCCGCGCGCGCCGAGCTGTTCGCGGACCAGCCATCCGGCGACCGTGCCGGGCAGCCGGACGGCGGCGGTCAGCGGGTCCAGCCGCAGGTGCCGGACCGCGCGGGCGCTCCACCCGGTCGGGGTGGGGCGCAGCGTGGCGGCGGTCAGCGGGCTGCTCAGCACCAGCGCGCGCACCCGCTGCGGATTGCGGCGGGCATACAGCAGCGACAGCGCGCTGCCGAAGCAGTGGCCGACCAGCGTCAGGTCGCGCAGCCCGTGGGCGTCGACGAACGCGGAGACCAGGCGCAGATAAGTGTCGACGGTGTACCCGGAGTCGGGAATGCCGGACTCGCCGTAGCCGATCAGATCCACCGCGTACACGGTGTTCGTGCTCTGCAGGGCCCGGAACTGGGGCAGCCAGATACTGCGATCGCCGCCGATATTGTGCAGGAAGACGATCGGGTCCCCCACGCCGGCGTGGTCGTAGGCAACGGGTATGCCGTCGAAGTCGAACACCGGCATCGGGCGCTCTCCTCGTTGAGTAGCGGTGTGGCACTTGCCTGTCCACCCTGATGGGTGTCAGCAGCGACATACCCTCGCACGGCGGACCTAATCGATACTAACCGTGACCGTGCGTTACACAAGGAGTACGCCCGACGGGCTTCAGCGGGTGATCTCGGTGGCCACCCCCTGACTGCGTATCCATGCCTGCAACCGCGCCATGCCCTCGTCTCGCCCCACGACCGGTCGGTATCCGAGATCGCGGGCCGCGGCCGAGGTGTCGTAGGTGCCGCTGCGGGTCATCACCGCGACGTTGTAGCGCGACAGCGGCGGGGTCCAGTGCGTCGCGAGATACGGTATGCGCCTGAGCATTTCGATGATCTCGACGATGACCCGCACCAGCCGCGGCGGCAGCTTGCGCACCGGCGGCGGATAACCCAGTCCGGCGGCGACGTCGGTGAGCACGGCCCACACGTTCGTCTTCTCGGCATCGGCGACGAAATACGCCTTGCCGCCGATGTTTTCGGCCGTGGCGGCCCGCACGCACGCCTCCACGATATTGTCGACGTGGCACAGCGAGGCGTACACGTCACGACCGAAGGACAGGTCGGGCAGCGTGCCCGCCGCCGCCCGGGCCAGCAGCCGCACAATCGGTCCGGACCGGTCACCGGCGCCCCAGATCGCGCGCGGCCGCAGGGCACAGGTGGTGAAGTCGGGTGCGTTCGCGGCCAGCACGAAACGCTCGGCGGCGGCCTTGGTTTCGCAGTAGTGGTTGAGATAGCGCCGCGGATACGGAACGGTCTCGTCGATATCGATCTGGTCGCCGCCGTCGCGGTCCATCAGCGCGCTCGGGCTGGAGATGTAGACGAACCGGTGCGCGCCCGCGCGCCGGGCGGCGGTGAGCAGCCGCTCCGTCGCCGTCACGTTCTCCGCCCAGAACTGACGGCGGGTGCCGCGCTCGTCCACCCGGGCGGCGCTGTGGAAGACCACGTCGACGCCGCGGACGGCCCGCTCCAGCGAGTCCGCCTCGGCGAGGTCGCCGAGGTACACCTCCACCTTGCCGATCACCTCGTCCAGGCCGCGCAGATTACTGCTGCGCCGCACCAGGATCGCGACCTCGTGCCGCTCCTCGCGCACCAGCCGCCGCACCAGCGTGCCCCCCAGAAATCCGGAAGCCCCCGTCACCAGTATCTTCATCGCACCTCCCGTCGCTCGATCATCGGGTTCGCCACCAGGTGAGGCCGAAAAGCTGTGTCATGACCACGGTTTCGACCCGCGACCGGCCGACCGGCTCGTCGGCGGACAGGGCCGCCGGGATCTGGGCGGCGTGCCCGACGGTGCTGAGCAGCGCGTCGGCCCACCACAGCGCGCGCAGCCACCGGCCGCGCGGGGCCCGCCCCAGCAGCACGCCGAGGAGACCGGCCAGCAGGTACAACCAGCCGAGTACCGGGATGGCGCGCAGCACAACGATTTTCATCACAACACCCGCGCCTTCTCCTGCCGGGCCGCCCACACCGCCAACCGCTCGCGGCCGATCTTGGCATTGTGCCGGATGTCGACCGGGAACTTCGGATGGAACAGGAACTCCGACACCGCCTCGGCCACCGGCGATTCCGTGCGCCGCACCCGCAGTTCCGCTGTCACCGTGGCGATGTCGGCCCCGGGCTCGGTCTCGACGCACAGGACGGGGCGTTTCGCGCCCTCGGGTCCGACGCCGACCAGCGCGGTGCGCGCCACCCCGGGCACGGTATTGAACACCTGCTCGATCTGCACCGTGAACAGCGGACCGTCCGCCGTCTGCACCCGCTGACTCTTACGCCCGCAGAACCAGATCCGGCCCTGCTCGTCGATCCACGCCAGATCACCCGTGCGATGCCACACGGTGTCCCCATCGACGATCTTCCCTGTGGCATTGGCGCCCTCGGGCCAGTAGTAGCGGGTACTCACGTTCGGGCCCGACACCACGAGCTCACCGATGCCGCGCGAGGCGGCGAGTTCGGCCTCGCGCGCCTGCGCATCCGCCCAGGTGGGCAGCGGATCGTCGGTAATGGCGACGATCCGCGCCCGCACGTCCTTGGCCGGGTGGCCCACACACACGCCCGCGCCCTCGTGCGCCCGCTCGACGAGAATGCCGAGCAGCTCCCGCGATTCGATGGTCGACATGGGCAGCGCCTCGGTCGACCCGTACCCGGCATAGACGCGCACATCATCCGACAGCACCCGGCGCAATCCGGCGATACACCAGTCCGGGACGGGCGCGCCGCCGGAGTAGATGCTCTGCAGCGTCGGCAGGCTGGCGCCGGTGATCTCCAGGTGGCGCAGCAGCGGAACGAGCACCGCGGGCGAGGCGAACATGGTCCGCACCCCGAACCGGGTGACGGCGTCGGCCACGTGCGCGGGATCGGTGGAGCCGACCTTGCCGGAGACCAACGGCGGTAGCACGCAACGGGATCCGAGCAACAGCTCCAGGATCCCGGCTACCGGGGCGGTGATGAGCGAGGTGCCCGGCGCGACCCGCTCGCGCGCCGCGTCCACCTGGTCGACCATCGCGCTGATATTGCCGTGCGTGAGCACCACCGCCTTGGCCGGTCCGGTGCTGCCGGTGGTGTAGGCGATGAGCAGCGGATCGTCGTCGGGCGCGGGCGTGCGCTCGGGAACCGGCCGGGTGGGCGTGCGGCCCCAGCCCGCCAAAGTGGGCCCGCCCCAGAACCAGCGGCCGCCGACGGTCACCGCCAGCCGCACCCGCCGGAAGCAGCCGCGGAACAGAATGCGCACCGCGTGCGCCTCCGGCACCCCGATGAACGCCTCCGCATCGGCGGCCCGCAGGCAGCGCAGCATCTTCCGCAGCCCCATGCCCGGGTCGATGACCACCGGCACCGCACCCACCTTGAACAGCCCGTACAGCACGGCATACAGCTCCGGGCCCGGCGTGACCAGCACGATGGTGCGGGTGCCGCGCGCGACCCCACCGGCGGTGAGGTGCTCGGCGATGGCGTCGGACCAGGCGTCGAGCTCGGCGTAGCCGATCCGCCGGTACTCCGGCAGATCCGCGGTGGTGCGACCGGCGGCGTGGATCACCGCCTCCCGATCGGGATGCGCGGCCACGACGGCGCGGAAACGGTCGAGCGCGCGCCAGTAGGTCGTCTCGGTCACGGCATCACCCCGATCCCCGTGCCGCGCAGGCGCATTCCGGCCGGAATACCCTCGAGATCCTCGAAAGAGGTGAATACGGAATACGACACACTGCCCCCTGAAATTGGAGCGGAATTCGAGATTCGGTACGGCGAGGTTACCGCACCGTAGCGCGTGCCGCCACCGGAGCGGACCGGAAAAGTGTTGAGAGACAGTTAAATTAAGTGTGTCGCGCGGTACCGAAACAGGTTGCGTCGCAGCCCCTACCGACCCCTACTGCCGCATTCGGTCGAGCACCCCCTACACGGCGACGACCTCGCTTTTCGATCGCGTCGCGGCGAAATCCGGTGGATGCGTGCGTGTCCGGGACAACCACCACGCCGCGAACATTCGCCTACCGCCTGGTAACGTTCGAATCGGCATCGCGGCTACCACTGGTCAGCGACGGCACGGGCTCGGTTAATCCCCCGAATACGCCTCGCCGCACCAGAATTCGATCACCCTCCGTAATATCAATCCAGAGAGCAGAGGGCCATGCGTACCCGTTTCGAATCCATAGGCGCATACACACCCAGCACCGTGCGTTCCACGGAAGAGTTGATCGCCGGACTGTCCGTGCCCAGATCCCTGGATCTGGAACGCATCACGGGCATCAAGAACCGCCGTGTTCACAATTCGGATCCCGAGGATTACGAATCCTCGTTCGAACTGGCGCTTTCCGCGATCGACGACTGCCTGCGCCACTCCGACTACACCGCCGAAGAACTCGATGTGGTGATCTCGGTATCGATCACGCGCTTCCACGGCCCGGGATTCCACTGCTATGCACCGGCATTCGCGCTCATGCTGCGCAATGCCATCGGCGCCACCTCGGCACTGCACTTCGACGTGTCCAATGCCTGCGCGGGCATGCTGACCGGGGTCCTGGTGCTGGACCGGATGATCCGGGCCGGGGTGGTGCGCAACGGCCTCGTGGTCAGCGGCGAGCAGATCACGCCGATCGCCGAGACCGCCGCGCGCGAGATCAGCCAGCCCTACGATCCGCAGTTCGCGGCGCTGACCGTGGGCGACGCGGCGGTGGCGGTGGTGGTCGACGACCGCGGTGACGACGACGACGAGATCCACTACATCGAACTGATGACCACCTCGGCCGGGGCCGAGCACTGCCTGGGCATGCCGAGCGACAAGACCAACGGCATCGCGATGTACACCGACAACCGGGCGCTGGCCAGCGAATCCCGCTACCAGCAGGGGATCAGCCGCATGGCCGACTTCCTGGAGGAGTCCGGCCGCACCTGGGACGGCGAGAAGTACGACTACTGGATTCATCACCAGTTCTCCGGCCCGGCCATCGAATACATCAGCCAGCTCACCCAGCGCCATTTCAACACCCCGATGCCGCAGTCGCTCACCGTGCTGTCCGAGTACGGCAACACCGCCTCCACCTCGCACTTCCTGGTGCTGCACGAACACCTTGCGCAGCAGCGGATTCCGCGCGGGTCGAAGGTGCTGCTGATCCCGGAGGCGTCCGGCGTCGTCTCCGGCCATCTCGCAGCGACCATTTCCCGTCTGGAGGCATGAGATCATGAGCACCGCAATCGTTTCCGCGGCCGTGTGCGACGACACCGACACCGGCAGCTATTTCGAACTCGCCGCCCGCGCGGGCCGCTCCTGCCTGGAGCGGGCCGAGGTCACGCCCGAACAGGTCGGGCTGCTCGTCAATGCCGGGGTGTTCCGGGACAGCAATATCTCCGAACCCGCCATCGCGGCGCTCATTCAGAAACGGCTCGGCGTGGGGCTGGAATACAAGACCGGCCGGTTGCCCGCTTTTTCCTTCGATGTCATGAACGGCGGCACCGGATTCGTGCACGCGCTGCAAACCGCGCATTGTTTCCTGGCGCCCGGCGAGGTGGAATACGCGCTGGTCGTCGCGGGCGATACCCATCCGTCCACCGATCGTGCGGCCCAGGGCTTTCCGTATCACGCGGGCGCCGGGGCGATGCTGCTGCGGTCGACGCCGGAATCCGGCGGTTTCGGCCGCCTGCACGCCACCCAGCCGCAGACCGATATCGAACCGACGGCCTGGGCGGATCTCGGCGCGGCGGGCACCAACGGCCGCTCCGCGCTGACCGTGCGCACCGGCGCGGGCGATCCGCTCGGCGCGGTCGTCGAGGTGGTGCGGGCGGCGGTGCGCGAGGAGCGGCTCGGGCGCGACGATTTCGCCAGCGGCGCCGCCGTCCTGCTCGCCCCCGCGCCGGCCCCGGACTTCCGCGAGCAGCTGGCCGCGCGCTTGAATCTGCCGCTGACCGCGGTGGCGGGAGTCGATCCGGCCCTGGGCGATCCGTACAGCGCCGCGCCCGTGCACGCCTTCCTCACCGCCGTCGAGGACGGCCTGCTCGATACCGCGCGGACGGTGCTGTTCGTCGCCGCCGACGCGGATTCCGCAGCGTGTCTCGCACACCGAATTCGACCACTCGTTTTGATCGGGTCTGCGAACGGCATGCGGGCCAAACAGGTTGACGTGTAGCATAATTCACGCGGCAGGCCGCCGCCGGCAGGTAGTGCGAACGCCCCGGCGGCCGCCGAGAACCGTTGTGCACCGGCTGAATTCCGGGTGTCACCAGACGCCAACAGCTGCAACGATGCCGCTTCTCGAGCTCCATCGGGCTGCCCGCCAGGGGGCACCCGGCCCTCTCAGTCGGGCACATCCGATCGATGAAGGGACTGGAGAATGCAGCGGTCGGTCGCGAGAGACCGAGACCGGACGTCGATCGCCGTAGGCCCGCGTGAGCTCCTCCTCGCGCGGACCGGGCGATCCGACGAGGACGGCGATCTTCTCACCATGGTGTTCCCCGAAACGGATCCGATGCGACTACGCATCGCACGGGCGATGGCGGTGCTCGACTCCGCCGCGACCGTGGGCCTCACCGCCGCGCTGGCGGATACCGATCCGGAGGTGGTGCGTCACGCGCACGAGGAGCTCGGCGCTTACGGCCCGGTTGTTCATGAACAATTCACCAATCCCGTGCTCATCTCGGGCATCCTGCGGGAGATGCCCGACGACGAGCGCCGGGAGCTGCACACCCGCGCAGCAGATCTATTGCACCACAACGGCTTTCCGGCGTCGGCGGTCGCCTGGCAGCTCGTCGCCGCCGGAGACGCACGCAGCTCCTGGGCATCGCACGTGCTGGTGGAGGCCGCCGAGCTGGCGCTGGCCAACGACGAAATCGACAGTGCGGCACAGCGTCTGGAACTGGCCTACCGGGCGAGCCGACGGGCCAGCGGGCGGGCCGCCATCGCCACCCGGCTGGTGTCGATGGAGTGGCGGCTCAACCCCTCGCCGCGCACGCGCAACTTCGGCAGGCTCAAGGCCGCGCTCTACACCGGCCGGGTGCCGCACACCCAGCTGCCCGCGGCGGTGCTGCACATGCTGTGGCACGGCTTCGTGCAGCAGGCCGATCACGCGCTGGCGCGGCTGGACCGCGGCCCGGTCGGCGCGCTCACACTCGATCCGCGGCTGGATTTCCTGTGCGCCTGGCTGCGATACACCCACCCGACCCACGTGGAGCGGCACCGGCGGTTGTTCACGCCCCGCCCGCGCGCGGAGGGTTATCCGGCGGTCGACCGCGATTCGGCGCACCGCCAGTCCGCCGACCTGCTCGCCGCGGTCTCCGTCCAGCACCCCTCGGTGGACGTGGCCGCGGCGGCGCAGCGCATCCTCACCTCGCACCGGCTCGGCCCGACCACGGTGGAACCGCTGGTGGCCGCGGTCGACTGCCTGGTGCACACCGACCGGCTCGACACCGCCGATGCCTGGTGCGTGTCGCTGCTGGCCGAATCCGAGGCCCGGCACGCGCCCACCTGGCGGTCCATCTTCGCCGGGTTACGCGCGGAAACCCAACTGCGCCGCGGCAATCTGGCCGGTGCCATCGACAGCGCCATGCTGGCATTGAACCTGGTCCCGGCCGATCACCTCGGTGTCTGGGTGGGTCGGCCGATCGCGGTGCTGGTGCGCGCGCTGACCGCCCAGGGCAAGCACAGCGAGGCCGCCGCCCAGCTGCGCCGGCCGGTGCCGCGCGCCATGTTCGAATCCCGGTTCGCGCTGGCGTATCTGCAGGCGTCCGGGCAGCACTGCCTGGCCGTCGGGCGACCACAGGAGGCGCTGCGGCACTTCCGGCAGTGCGGAAATCTCATGCGGCAGTGGAACATGGATTTCGCCTGGCTGGTGCCGTGGCGCAATGATATGGCCGCCGCCTATCTCGACGCTGGTGAGGAGCGGCGAGCGCAGGCGCTGGCGACCATGCATCTGGAGTTGATCGGCGGGGCGAATCGGCACCGATCGGGCGGGGTGTCGCTGCGCCTGCTGGCGGCCACCGGCGATCCCCATCGGCGGGTGCTGCTGCTGCGCCGTGCGGTGGCGGTGGCCCGTGCCGCCGGTGACGACCTCGAATTGGCCACGGCGCTCAGCGAATTGGGCCGGGCGCACCGGACCATCGGTGACACCGACAAGGCGCGCCCGCTGCTGCGGGAGGCGACCAGGCTGGCCGAGTCGTGTGGGTCGGGTGCGCTGATCCGGCGGCTGCGCGGCGATCGGTCCGCGGCGCCGGCCGCCCCGGCGCCGCGGGTGCGACCGGCTCCCGACAGCATCGACGCGCTCAGCCCGGCCGAGCGCCGGGTCGCCGAACTGGCCGCGCTGGGGCGTCGCAATCGGGAGATCGCCGACACCCTCGCCATCACCACCAGCACGGTGGAGCAGCATCTGACCCGGGTCTACCGCAAGCTGTCGGTCGCCCGTCGCACCGAACTGCGGTTCATGCTGACCGCACGGGCGACGCCCGCCGAATCCGCGGTGGGGTGATCTCGGACCACCGCCACGCGGCGGTGCCGTAGCGGGTGTGACCGAGCACGAGCAGCCCGATCACACCCGTCCACACGGTCGAGGTGTCGAGCGCGATCGGTTCGCCGATCGCGTTCGTCTCGGCCGCCGGGCCGTACAGCAGCCAGCCGCCGACGGCCGTGACCGCCGCGCACACGGCTGTCCAGAGCCGAATCACGCGCTGCGGGAACGCGACCGCGATGAACGTCATGCCCAGCAGTTGGGCCGCCCAGCGCATCACCGGGGCGGCGATGCGCAATTCGGGGTCCAGTTCGGCGGGCAGCAGCACCGCCACGGCCGCCGCACCCGCCGCGCACACGATCAGCACACATCCCGCGCGATGCAGCGGCGCGGCCCCGGCCGACCAGGCCAGCGCGCCCGCGGCCGTGAGCGCGGCCAGCAGCGGCAATCCCGGCCCGCGCCACTGCCCGAACATCGCCGCGACCGGGAGGTAGACAAGCGTCGCCGCCCAGCACCACCCCAGCACCGCGCCACGACGTGCAGCCGACATCTCCATGCGACCACTGTGCGGGAACGACCGTGAGAAAACGATGAGGCGGTTCGTCGGCCGCACTCACCCCACGATCTGATGCCCCGCCTCCCGCAACACCGCGGCCGCCTCCTCCCGCCGCTCCTCCGGCACCAGCACCAGATCCGCGTGATAGGTGGACGCCACGAACACCGCAATCCCCGCCTCCCCCAACGGTTCCACCACCCCCTGTACATCCCGCCCGCGCCCCGCATCCCCGTAGAACCCCACCCACCGCTCCCCCTCGACCCACGCGGGCACCTCCCGTACCACGGTCAATCCCTCCGGCGCCCGCACCAACACAATCCACTCGTCATCCTCGGGAAACGTTGCCTCGGGAAAGTACTCGACCGCGAACTGGGACGGGACGACGTGGAGACGCTGGGTAGGAGTCACCGGGTCATAGTAGGAGCGGGCAGTGCAGCAGTAGTCATCCGTCAGGCGAG